>CASEWR010000049.1 GCA_949291675.1 uncultured Desulfovibrio sp.
AGGCGCAGTCCGACATGATGGTGGAGGAGAGATCTGCCAGATCCTTCTTTTCAAAGAATGCCTGGGGAATGCGCCTCAGCTTCTCTGCAAGGGCAGTACGCCGTCTGGCACTCTCCCTGTACGTGGCAAGGAAGGTGGCATTGTACTGCTGAAACAGGGTCAGCACAAAAATGGCAAGGCAGCCTGCCGATGCCAGGAGAAAGACCATGCCCGTCAGGCCGGCCATATCGTTGCACATGAGACGGCGGATGAACTCGTAGAGCACAGCTATGGGGAACATGTGGGCAATGTTCTGCAGCAGGCTGGCTGCGCAGCCTGCAAGCAGATCCCGCGCCCCCTGCTCTGAAAGTGCCAGCTTCTTTTGCAGATATGCAATCATGCTCTTCCTCCATCGGGGCTGACCGGGCTGACCGGGCTGTCAGTGCTGTTTCCGGCTGCGTTCCCCGCATCAGGACGTCCATCCTTCCCTCGTCCATCCTTTCCCCGTCCATTCTTCCCGGCTTTCTTCCCTGCATTCATTCCTGCTCCCGTCCGTGCTTTCGTCCCTGCATCCTCATGAACATCAGGGGTCTGGCGGACATTGCCACCCTTCCAGGATGCCGTCTGCTGATACATGGACCACATGCGGGCAAAGAGCCCGCCCTGCGCTGTCAGACTGGCAAAATCCCCCTGTTCCGCAATCTCACCGTGACGCAGCACAAGGATGCGGTCCACATTGACAATGGTGGAGAGTCTGTGGGCAATGAAGATGACCGTTCTTCCCCTGGCCAGCTCCAGAAAGGCCTTCTGCATCAGATGTTCATTGTCCGGGTCGGCAAAGGCCGTGGCTTCATCAAGAATGATGACAGGGGACTTCTTCAGGAAAATCCGGGCAATGGCAATGCGCTGCTGTTCTCCGCCGGAAAGATGGACGCCCTCACTGCCAAGGACAGTGTCCATACCATCCGCAAACTTGTCGAGAATATCTCCGCAGCAGGCTCTGAGCAGTGCCTGTCGCACCTCTTCCCTGTCTGCCTCAGGCCGGGCAAGGCGCACATTGTCAAGGATAGTTCCCTTGATGAGACGGCTGTCCTGGAAAAGAAAGGAGACTGTGTCTGACAGATCCTTTCTGGACAGGCTGCGTATGTCCGTTCCGCCAATGCTGATGCTGCCCTGCTGCGGGTCAAGGCAGCGTGCAATCAGGGCAGCAAGGGTGGACTTGCCTCCGCCGGAAGGGCCTGTCAGGGCCACAGTCTCACCCTGCCTGATGGTCAGACTGATGTTTCTGACTGCCAGATGCCCCGGTGTGTAGCCGAAGGAAACATTGTCGAGGACAATGTCGCTGCCGGCACATGGTGTGCTCTCCTCCACAAAGGGCATGGGCCTGATGGCCATGACTGTATCAAGGCGTGCAAGGGCATCATCCACCAGGGCAGCCTCTTCGGACATGTGCATGATTCTGTTCAGGGAAAGGATCATGAACGGCGTGACGATGGTGTAGAAGATGATGTTCATGACAGTCGTGCTTTCTGCTCCTGTCATGCCGGCAGCCGGCTGCACTGCTGTGCCGTCAAAGAGCACGATGCCAGCGAGAATCAGGAAGGCAAAGACACTGTTGATGGCAGTCATGTAGGCAATCCAGCTTTTTCTGCAGCCGATGGTGAAGTCTGTGACCCATCTGCCGTACTCCTCTATGGAGTTTCGGAACCTCTCAAGGGAGGAAAGGCTCTGATTGAAGGTCCTGATGACCGGGATGCCCCGTATGTACTCCACGGCCTCGGCAGACATGGCATCAAGTGCATTCTGGTAGTGGCGGATCTGCTCTTCCATCCCTGAACCCGTCATCCTGCGCAGGACAAAAAAGCCGCCAATCAGGGGAATGAGAGACACAAGCCCCAGGACAAAATCCACCACAATCATGAGAATGAGCAGGCAGACAATGCCTGCCATCGCGCCGGCCTTGTCCGGCAGAATATGGGCCAGCCATGTCTCAGTGGCAGCTGCCGATTCGCTGACCATCTTGCGCAGCTTCCCGGAGCCAATGGCGGCAACTGTGCCGGACGGGAGTTCGGCAATATGATGCATGGCCATGCTGCGCATGGTCGAGGCAGTCCTGAAGGCTGCCAGATGCGCACAGAGCAGCGCCACAATGTAGATGACCAGTGAAAGGGCTGCAAAGAGCACGGCAAGCCAGCCGTTTTCCACCACGTTCCCGGCAGCTGCATAGTCAGGGGCAACAGCCAGCAGCTCCTCAACTATCTTCCAGATGTACAGAAAGGGCACAAGCCCCAGTGCGGAACTCAGCCCTGAGAGCACCCACGAGGCAACGGTCAGCCAGCGGTAGCTGCCGGCATATCCCATGAGCCGCACAAGACGCCCTGAGGGCAAAAGTCCCTCTGTCACAGCGTGTGCGCACCCTGCTGCCAGCGCTGCCACAGACTGCAGCTTCCCCCTTGCCAATGTCCCGAGTCTTGCCCTGAGTCTTTTCACCTTCATGCGTTTCATCCTCCTTGCGGCAGCGCTACTGCCGGCAGGATGCCGGAGTGTCCAGGTTCAGCAGCTCCACATCCTGAATATTGTGAAACCGTGTCCCTGTCCTGCTCCCTTGCCAGGAAACCAGGACATCCGCGCAGAAGGGCGTTGTGCAGGACAGGGATGTTTTCAGAGAGCGTCAAAAGATAGTGATGTACGGCAGACTGTTTCGGACAGCATCGAGCCAGCCTTCTCAGAAAAGAAGGCTTATGATCTGATACATGATGATGGCCACTGTCATGGGCAGCACTATGGTGCAGACAGCCACGGCAAGGGTAATTTTGAGGGAGCCCGATTCCTTGAGCAGCATGCCGAGTGCCGGAAGGCAGGGCATGGAGAGGAACTGGGCGGCCAGAAAGGAAATGGCCGAGGCAGCCCCGACCTGCAGCTGCAGGCAGTCCTTCAGCTGTTCTACGGGCACGTTGTAGAGCAGAGCCATGGTCGGCAGCACAGTTTCACGGCTCAGAGCCGAGGTCATGAGTGAGGTGAGCAGCTTCCAGTCTATGCCCATGAGACCTGCAACCGGGTCCAGAAATCTGCCTGTCATGCTCAGATAGGAGGTGGAGATGCTGCCGCTGGGATAGTAGGAGAGAAACCAGAGAATGATGCCAAAGCCGAAGATGATGGTGGAAGCCTTCTTCAGGAAGGCCAGGGTGTGGTGAAGGACTGAAGTTCCTATGATGCGGAAGTTTGGCATGTGGTACTGGGGCAGTTCCATGAGCATGTCATACCCTGCTCCCTTCCTGAAAAGACTGTTCTTCAGGCCAAGGCTCACTGCGATGAAAATGACAAAGGACAGAAACATGATGCCTGCTGCCGCAAGTACGGACCAGCCGGGAGCAAACATCCAGCCGCAGAGCGTCATGAGCACAATGATCTTTGAGGAGCAGGGAACAAGGGGTATGAGCAGGAGCGTGTGTATGCGCTGCTTGACAGTGGCAATGGATCTGATGCCGATGATGCCGGGAATGTTGCAGGGCAGTGCAAAGAGAAGAGGAGTGAAGGACATGCCGTTGAGGCCAAGGCGGGACATGAGTGAGTCCATCAGAAAGGAAACACGCGGCATGTAGCCGACTTCCTCAAGGAAGGAGAAGATAAAATAGAAGATGGCGATGAGCGGTACCATGCAGATCAGGGACATGGCACTCAGAAAGACGCTTTGCACAAGGGCCCTGATGATGTTCCAGCTCTCGGGCATGATGGAGAGAACAAGTTCAGAGCACTCCTGCAAAAGGACACTGATCCAGATGCCTGTCGGATACCCTATGAGCAGGCCTGCGCAGATGGCAAAAAGCAGGATGACGGCAATGCAGACATAGCCCAGCACAGGATGCAGCAGAAAGCGGTCGCATCTGCGGGTCAGTGAATCCCCTGCCTGATCCCTGGTCAGGCAGGGTCCCAGACGCTTTTCAAGCCAGGCAAAACGGGCAGCCTGGGCCGCCATGGCTGCATCCTCCGGCCTGGTTCCCCAGTCCGACTCCCCTGTCTGCGCAACGGCCCGTATGTCACCCTCAAGAGATTTCCAAAGAGCACGCTTAAAGACAAGTTCCGGCACGTTTTGCGGTCGCTTTGCCAGGGCTGCCTCCATCCAGGATCTTTCCCTCTCAGGAAGCAAATGGACAAGTTCTGCAAGAATGCCTGCAGCATCAGGTCTGGCAGCATCGGCAATTCTTGCAGCCAGCGCACGAATGCCCTGTCTCTTCGAGGCCACAAGGCCGACGCAGGGGATGCCAAGAGCCCTTTCCAGGGCAGCCATGTCAATTGTGACACCATGCTGGCCGGCCACATCCACCATGTTCACGGCCAGAAGACAGGGAATCTCCAGCAGCAGTATGTCCACAAGGTAGTTGAGCGTGCGTCTCAAATCTGCAGCATTGGCCACCACAATGACGCAGTCAGGTCTTTCATTGACAATGTAGTCTGCAGCTATCCTCTCTTCCTCCGAACGGGCCAGCAGAGAATAGGTGCCCGGCAGATCCACAAACACATATCGTCTGCCATCTATGACTGCCCGTCCGAGCTTCTTTTCAACAGTCTTGCCGGACCAGTTGCCCACTTCCTGGCGCAATCCGGTGAGGCCGTTGAAGATAGTGGATTTACCGGTATTGGGCTGACCGGCCACGGCCACACGAATTTCCCCTTCTGTCTGCATCACTCCATCCCTTCCCTGTTGTCTGTTCTCACACCTGTCAGTCTGTTCTGTGAGGCTTCATCATGACTGGCCGCACAGCTGGCGGTCCGTTCCTCAGTCTGATCTGTACCCTGCTTTTCTCTGACATCAACTCCTGTGCCTCTGCCAGACTCTGTCCTGTGTACTGCAATTTGTTGGGCAATGCTCTCGGATAAGGCCAGCAGCATCTCGCTGACCCTGATGAGCACGGCTCCTCGTCTGGTAACACGGACCACCTCGAGAGGCACATCCGGCAGAATGCCCAGAGAAGCCAGCCTGCAGCTCACATCCGGAGGACAGTTCATCCTGTCCATGCAGACCAGTTCATGCTGAGGCACCTGGGAAAGGCACATTGTGTCCCGGAGGGCAGAAAAACTGGCCTGCCCTGTCTTTTCAGCTGTCATACATCTACCTGCCATTGTTCTCTGCCATTGTTCTCTGCCATTGCCGGCTGCCGTGAGCTGATCATCTCAGCCTGTATTTGCACAAAGCCGGAATGCAGCGTGGCGAAATGCTCTTTCTGTCACAGTGGCCAGTCTGCGGGCCTGAAGCAGGCTGCCAGACAGGTCTATGGTCCTGCTCTCCCGGAGACTGCGCCCTGACAGGCCCTTCCTGCACTCTCTTTTTGGCATAAACCGCAGGACGTCTGCAGGACATCTGCAGCACACCTGCAACACACAGGTGTCTGTAACATCAGGGGTCTGTGTTCCGGACTCTGCCAGAGCCTGCACTGCACAGCCGCGGCAAATCCGGTAAAGCCACCCGTGCTTTCCCTGATGTCCTCGTGCACTGCCGGCCTGTTGAGCAGGGGCTGTTTTCAGGGTGACACACTTCCCCGGCACAAAACTGGCTGCCGCACATCCACCTGTACGTGCCGAATGCTGCACCCCTGACAAAGACGTCAGACCAGGTGCAGCACCCGACAGGAAACTGTCAGTCTTATCCAGACTGACGAATGAGTGTTTTTAGAAGCGGAAGCCCACGGTCATACCGATGGTCAGGGGATCGCCTGGGCGACCGTACCAGGTGTTTTCACCGGTCAGCGGGGATGCCATGGCGAAGGCACGAGTTGCGTACTTCTCGTTGAGCAGGTTTCTGCCCCAGAGGTAGATATCCCAGTGTTCACCTTCATAGCCAATCTTTGCATTGACAAGATGGTATGCGTCCTGACGCTGTGTATTCTCATTGTCAAAGAAGATGTCGCCCACAAGGGTGTAGTCTGCATTGATCATGAAGTTTTCCAGGAAACGCCAGGTGCCGCCAAGCGTGGCAGTATATCTGGGCACGTTGCTCACTCTCTGACCGGCATAGTCAAAGCCGCCACTGACGTAGTCCGTAAATCTGGCGTCGGTGTAGCCGAAGGTTCCGTAGAATTCGAGACCGGGAGCTGCCAGCCAGGAAACATCCAGTTCAACGCCCTGACTGACGGCCTTGCCGGCATTGGAGATATCAAACTGCGGGAAGTTGTTCTCCATGACCTGAATATCGGTCCAGTCAATGTAGAAGCCGGCAACGTTGACCTTCAGCTTCTTGTCGAGCCAGGTTGTCTTGATACCGGCTTCATAGTTCCAGGTGTATTCGGGATCATATGCACTGCCGAGATCGGAGCCACCCTGAGCAAGGTTGAAGCCGCCGCCACGGTAGCCTCTGGAAACGCTCACATAGGGCATGATGTTTTCTGTTGCATGCCAGGAAAGGGCCGCCTTTGGCAGAAGGACTCCGTAGGAATTGCTGTTGTCCCCGAAGACTGTGGGCATGCCCATCTTCTGTGTGGCCAGCTGACTGTAGGTGAACTTCTTGTGTTCATAGTCATAACGCAGGCCGAGCGTGATATCCACGGGACCAAGGGAGTACACGCCCTGACCGAAGAGAGCAAAACCCTTGCTTTCTGTGTCGCCCTTTTGACGATAGTACTCACCGTCCATGACGGAGTACTCGCCCATTGTGTATCTGTACTTCAGGTCCTCATACTCACTGAACAGGAAAGCACCAAGCAGCCACTTGAGCTTGCTGTCCTTTGTGTCAACGGACTGCAGCCTCAGTTCCTGTGAAAGCATATCGTTGTCAGTGGTAATGTAGAGACGGGAGATATCAAACCCGGTGAAGTCCATGTCCTGGTCGCCACGGGAGAAGGTCTTCCTGTAGCTTGTGATGGACAGAAGCTTTGCCACGTCAAAGTTGTACTCGGCACGCAGGGAGATGCCCTCCGCACTCTTGTAGGCATAACCGTCCCAGTCCACGTCAACATTGTGGGAATCCTTCGTCTTAATCCTGGAATATGGCATAAATTCAGCGTAGTTGCCGCTGTATCTCTCACCGTCCAGGTTCAGGGTCAGTCTGAATTTGTCGGTAGGACGCCAGTCAAAGGAGCCGCGACCGGTCCATCTCTCATGCTCATCCACTCTGTGCGAGTCGTCATGATCATTCTTGAAGAAACCGTTGGTGTATTCATACTGACCGGCAAGACGAACTGCGAGAGTATCTGTGACGGGACCGGAAATCATGCCCATTGTGGTGGGACTGACATAGGAACTGAAACTCTGCTGCAGCCTGCCTTCCCATTTCTCCGTGCTTGCAGGCTTCGTATAGATGCTGATGATGCCACCCTGGCTGTTTCTGCCATAGAGAGTGCCCTGGGGACCACGCAGAACTTCAAGCTTCTCAATGTCAAAGAGAGGGATCTCATAGCCAGGCACATACACGTCATCAACGTACACACCAAGCACGGGAGCGCCGCTCATAAAGGATGTGATGCCGCGCACGGAGGCAAAGGAGTCACCAGTGTGAGCATCAGGGCCTGCCTTCACAAAGAACATGTTTGGGGCAACGTTGAAGACATCGGCTGTCTTCTCAATCTTCCTTGTTTCAACAGAATCAGCAGAAAAGACCGTTGCACTTGAAGGAAGTTCCTGAACATCAATCTGCATTTTGTCAGCCCTGACAACAACTGTGTCCAGTGTGTAGGGATCATCCAGATCTGCTGGCAGTTGTTCCTCAGCCTGAACCGGATTGCTCTGCGCAAGGCAAAGCAGAAACAGAAGACATTTGAAGATGGACGAACGTTTCACAAAAATAAGCCTCCTCTTGTAAAACAGAACGTTTCTTTCATCTCAGACAGCAGCTCATGCTGCTGATCTGAAAACCCGGGTCATGCACCGTCTCAGTCACTCTGCTCTGCGGGTCTCCATGCAGGGAAAAGGCTGGGGAAAATCCTGCATGAACACCCACAGACGCAGAGAATACCCAACGTCTGACAAACGGCACAGTGATATCAGCAGACAGAGATGACGACGCTCAGGTCTGTTGCCTGTGCCTGAAGAACACGGTGTTTTTCCGTGTTACAGGAGGCTGCAGCCTGTGTACGCTGTCATCAGCTGTCAGGAGAGGTATGTATGGTCCCAGGCATGGACACGGATGCAATTGCATGACCGCGTCCCCGTGAGAACGTGTCACAAACATCAGTCTGGACTGTACTGCGCAAGGAACAGAAAAGATCCTGTCTGTCCTGGCCAGTTCCTCAGCTGTTGCGGCATTGCGACCCGGTCGCCCCAATGCCGCCCATAGCAAAGGCTATGGAACCTCCTTGCCTGCGCTGCCCGCAGGCAGAAATAGTACATGAAGAGACACATGGTGAACAAACGGCTCTGGAAAAGCGTATTCACAGATTTCCAGCCTGGAATCAGCCTTTGAAGCCCTCTGTCTGTCCACAGTGGAAAGATTGAATGGCTTCAGCATAAAGGAAATGAAATCTAATTTCAAAGTCATCAGCAACTTGCTTTGCTTTCCAAATTTTTAAAACTTTTATGTAATATTTCAAATACTTAGATGCGATCAACGCACCCCCCCCCGTGCTTCTTTTTCTAACATGTTGATATTTCAAAACTATTTTTTTTTGAACTTTTTCGAAAATTTTTCTTTCCGTCCAGTCACGAATTTGTAAAAAAGCATTGCAAAACTGACAACTGCACACTCTTCAAAGGATGAAATCTGAAACTGGAGCCGGCAATCTTTCCCTGTCACAGGCAAGGCATCCTCAGCTTCTCCTTTCTCTGAAGTCAGCTCCTGGCAGTCCTGTTCACCACTCTTCAAAGAGAAATGCAAAAATTGCTGACATGTTTTTTGTAACAGAAGACCACACTGCTGCCGCATTCTCCGCTGATGTAAAAACGGTACTTGCACACAACTGCCCGGCTGCTGTCTGTGGCAGGGCTCTCCACTCTCTGACTCTGTTGCGTGCAGCTTTCTGCACCTTCAAGTCCGTCCGGGACACATGGACCTTTCACTTCTTCTGTGGCTTCGAGCTGTCCATCAGGCTGAGCCTTTCAGCTGCCCATATGACGTCAGGCCGGCAGAAAAGTCTCTGCCGGCCTGGGATCTGGGGTTCAAAAAAAGGGTTGCTGTCAGCGCAGCCTGAAATCAAAGGGAATGAGAACAACAGTATTGACCGCCTGTCCCTTGAGTCTGCCCGGGGAAAAGCGCATGCGCTTGACTGCGCTCAGCACAGCTTCCTCAAAATATCCTGCCGGGGAGGCTTTGATCACCCTGCCGTTCCGGGGCATGCCCTGCTTGTCCACCACAACCTGCACCATGACCCTGCCCTCAACGTTCATGCGTCTGGCACGTGTCGGGTACTCAGGCCTGGCACGCCTTGTTATGCCGGGACGCTGGTCAATCTTGTCGCTGTCATAGGCGGCAATACCGCCTACATTGCGGGCAACAGGACCGGCTGGTACAGGGGGCGGAGGCGGAGGAGCGGGTCGTGTCGGCTCGGGCTTTGGCTTTGGCTTTGTCTTGTTGCTCTTCTTCGGGCTGATTTTCTTCGGCTCTTCCTTCACCGGTTCAGGCTTTGGTTCAGGTTTCGGAGGAGGAGGCGGGGGCTCTTGCGGCTCGGGAGGCCTTGGAGGCTCTGGAGGTGGTGGCGGAGCCTCGGGCACTGCGGGCTGCGGCGGGTCTGCAAAGTCCGCTAAGGCGACACGATAGACCCTCTCTGCATTTTTTGTTTCCTCCCCCGCAATCAGCATGCTCCCGCCAAAGAGAAGACCGTGCACTACCAGAGAGAAGACAACTGCCTGGGTACACCGTGACAGAGCCATGCTAAACTCCACCTGCTGCCGGCGCAGCAGTTGCCCCGGCAGGAGCAGATGCCGGAGCTTGTGCCGGTGACTGATCTGATGCCTGTGCAGGTGCACTGCCTGCAGCAGGGGCTTCTCCGCCCTGTTCGCTCTGCTTCTCCTCGCTGTTATCAAAGGCCGAGGTAGTGACAAGACCCACATCGGCAATGCCAGCACCGCGCAGTCTGTCCATGACCTGCATGACAATACCGTAGGGAACATTCTTGTCGGCTCTGACAAAGAGCTGCTTGCCCTGATTCTTCACAGCTGTGGTCACGACGTGAATGAGATCGTCAAGCCCTGTTTCGTACTCATCAAGATAGAGTTTTCCTTCTGCTTTGATGGTCAGGATACAGTGATCGTCTTCAGTAGGCAGGACCTCGGAAGATTCAACCTTTGGCAGCGCGACATCAAGTCCTTCAGTCATCATGGGAGCTGTCACCATGAAGATGATGAGCAGCACCAGCATGACATCAACAAAGGGAGTAACGTTGATATCAGCAACAAAATCGTCGTCA
>CASEWR010000050.1 GCA_949291675.1 uncultured Desulfovibrio sp.
GAGACTTCAGGTGTCTTCAGGCGCTTTGCCAGAAGGGCCGTCATGATGATGCTGGGGATGAGCAGAAAGCCTGTGAGGGAGTAGAGGTGCGGCTCATCGCCCACAATGGGGAGCAGGTATTCGCCTAAGGAAGGGATGATGCCGTAGGGCAGAAGAAAGGTGATGGAGAAGAGCGCAAAGCCCCTGGCGCTCTGACCTGGGGGAATGCAGCTGACCAGCACCGAGACCACGCTGGTGGAGAAGAGGGCCAGGAAGATACCCTGCAGGATGCGCATGCCAAGCAGCGTCCACTCAAAGCCTGCTGCTGCAGGGTCCAGGAACTGATAGCTGAAGAGCACGCCTGAGCTCACCAGCAGCGAGGCCACGACCACGGGCAGCTTGTTGCGTTTCAAAAGAAAGACAATGGCACAGGGGCGGGCGACGAGCAGGGTGCCAAAGAGAACGCCCAAAAGCAGGCCTCGCCAGTTGGGGTCTACGGCCACCTTCACCAGCCACTGCTCAAAGCAGTAGTAGACGGCAAGGTAGCAGTTGCTGAACAGTGCCAGGAAGAAGAGCAGGATAAAGTTGAGGGTCAGCAGTTTCTGATCTGCCGGGGGCTGGCTGTGCGCCCGGGAAGAAGTCCCGGAAGAAGTCTGGGGCTGCGCCTGTGGCTGAGCGGGGGACTGAGCGGAGGTATGATCGGGGGAAGAATTCTTGCGCGAGAACATAGGTATCACCGCTTGAAAATGTAAAAGGCAGCGTCCGGGGCGAAATGCTGTGTGTCTGGAAATGCCGGGCGCAGGAGAAGACGACGGAACAGACTGGGGAATGCGCGTGTGCGCATGTCCGTTCGGTCTGTTCAGATATATGTTCCTGAGATCTGACAAAAGCAAGACCCCTGGCAGGCAGAAATGTGACTGACAGGGCAAATCGACGCCCTTTCCCCTGTCTGACAGGGCAAGGACATGTGTGACTGTGTGCAGCAGGAGCTGCAAGACTGCAGGGCTCTTTGTGCGGCAGGCGACCTGCAGGGGTGTCCTGCACGTCGTATGGTCTTGCAGGACAGCATGCCGCAGACGGTGTGCCGTCCTGCAAGGGGGGTATCGTCTGCAGACAGGTTGCAGTGTTTCAACAGAGATCCCGGCAGAGCCTGACCATCTGTGTGACGTCGTACTTTTGCACTGCCGAGGCCATTTTCTCTGCCTTCAGTTTCTTCTGAACATCTGCGCGCAGCATGGCGCTTGTGGCAGTATGCCTGGCAATGCCGGCGAACAGGGTGGCCAGGATGCCTGCCCTGGAGAGGTCCTTGTCCACCCCCTCGTAGAACATGTTTTCCATGGAGTCCATATGCTGCTGCCAGCGCCGCCACAACACAGTGCCCAGGAGTTGCTCTCTCGCTGTTCTGTTTTTGCTCCCGGGTTTTCTGTCTGCGTCTGCACAGGGAGAAAAATCTGCATAGGCGGCACGCATTTTTTCCCTGAAATAGCTCTTGAGTGCTGCCACAGTGTCTGCAGCAGCCAGCATGAGCGGCTCATGTCCGGCAATGAAGGCATTCCAGGTACGGGTGGCAGAAATGGTTGCTGCAGCCTCTTTCCGGGCGGCAGCGCGCCCGACAGTGGGAAAAAGCGCCAGCATCCATCTTGTTTTGCTGAATATGGCAGGAGTGCCCAGCCTTTTCACAATGCCCTTCGTGTCTTTCAGCGAGCCCCACAGCTGTAAATACCTTTGCAGAGCGCCCTGATAGCGGCTGGCATAGATGGCTGCCACGTCGGCAAAGACGACATTAATCCTGAAAGTTTGATTATGGTCACTTACAGATAGCTATGCCCCATCGACTCTACTAATTTTTTTCAAAAAAGACATACTCTTACCACGTTACCTTTTTTGAGTGATTGAGTGTGATAGAGTCACTCAATAACGGTAGCTATGGAAATCTCAGACTTTGTTGCAGTTAAAACCGTGCGATATTAGGAGGTTAGGCCTAATGGGGATACTTACGTCTATGAAAAACAGAGGCGCTATGATTCTCGAAAAAAGTGGAACGCTGCCCTAAAGGCTGTACTGAAATGGTCAAGACAAGACCTAAGCGCTCTAAAAAAGCAGATGAACAGCTTGCAAAACCCGCCATTGCTGCCTGCAGAAGAGTGGGTATGATTGATTTGATTGAGTACATCGGCAGTGAGTTCCAAATTGATGTGCTGGGAGCGTGCCCTATCTGTTAGCCCCACCTCCATACGGGCGGAAATGCACGGGCGAACAACAGAAACGGAACACTCCCATTTGAGTGACTATAATCCAACTTTCAGGATTAATCTCGCTGGCCGGGGTGGAGGAGAACTCGGGCATCTCGAACCGGGCAACCGGATCACCCGCTTTCAGCAGCGGCAGTGTCGTGAAGAAGGCGTCGTCAGCACAGTTCAGGAGAGTGTGCACAGTGTCCACACTCCCCTTTGCGGAACCGTCCAGCTCAAGGTTCTTTGCGGGCAGGTTCAGGGCAATGGCGTACATGGCCTTGAAGCGGCACATGCCTTCAGGCAGCCAGCTGCCTGTGCGGTCAACAGCAGACACTTCCCGTATGTCCTGGATGAAGCTCTTGACAGTCAGCCGGGTGGCAGCCAGAACGCAGGCATCACAGGCACTTTCCAGAATGGCAAGTTCGTCGCCAGGGGCGTCCTGGATGGAATAGGGCATAGTCTTTCTCCTGTTTTCTGCAGGGGGCGGACGGGCTTAGCCTGGCATACAGCGAACGCGGGCGATATCCGTAAAGCCATAGGGACGCACAAGCTGGGCGAGATCCCGGTTCTTCAGCTTTTTTTGGATGTACCTGCGAAGCTCCGTGCTTGTAGCTTCATGTCTGGCAACTCTGTGAAGGATGGTGGCAAGGTTGCTTGCCATGTAGATCTCTTCCCCGGCAAGTCTGGCGACACTCTCTTCCATGTCGTCCACATGGTCCTGCCAGCGCTCCAGAAGAACTTTGCAGAGCTCGTT
This sequence comes from uncultured Desulfovibrio sp., assembly GCA_949291675.1. Lineage (GTDB taxonomy): Bacteria > Desulfobacterota > Desulfovibrionia > Desulfovibrionales > Desulfovibrionaceae > Desulfovibrio. The sequence goes on from CASEWR010000050.1 coordinate 2,968, forward strand.
TTCTCTGCTTTTGCTGTTCGTACTGTTCGTACTTCGCGTCCCCCTGCCAGAACGTGCAGCAACAGAAGAAGAAGGCGTGTGCGGGACAACTGCCCAGGCAGTGTGCAGCCTCTGCGTCAGAGAGTGCTTGAATTCTGCCACGGTCAGTGCGGCAGCTTTGCTGAGTGTCGGCTGACAGCGTGCAAAAGTGTCCCAATTGTTGATGGCCTTCTCCAGGGCAAGTTCAGCTTTCCTGAAGGATTTCTGGAAGGCAAGGGGCGAGAAGCCCCGTTTCAGCCCCTTGCCGAGCAGGGCAGGTGTGCCCAGCGCCTCGACAGTCGCCCGGGTGGTCTTCAGGTTCTTCCAGCACTGCAGATACTGCGCATACGCGTGCTGATAGTGCTTTGCGTAGATGGCAGTGGCATCGCGAATGATGTCGTCTACGCTTGCATCTGTTTCCAGAGAAGGTGAGGACAGCATGAGCTCAACCTCGGGATGTTCTGCCATAAGCAGTGGTATGGTTTTGAAAAAGGAGCTGTCTGCACTACGCAAAACATAGTGAACTGTTACGAAAATTCCTTTCTCGCCAGCATCCATTTCCAGAACTTTTGTGGGGAGAGCCAGTGCATGACGGTACATGTCCTTGAAGGCAAGCATGTCCTCTGGCAGGTCAGAGTTGTATGGTTGCCTCTTCACGAAATTTTGCACATGCAAAAAGGAATTCAGAAACAGCAGGGTACAATGCAGTGTACAGACCTCACAGGAGCTTTCCAGAAAGGCAAGATCATCAGCAAAGGCTTTTGCAAGCGTATAGGGCATTGTTTTGTCTCCATGTGCAGGGTGCCGGCAATGTACGGGCAAGAGACGGGGGAAGCACGGCTCGGGGTGCCGCTGATGCGCACTGATATACCATACGGATGCACCATTGATGCACCATTGATGCGCCATTAATGCGCTATGGATGCACTACTGATGTGCCATTGATGTGCCATTGACGCACTGCCGAGGCATGCTGTCCCTGTGCGATGGTGTTTCCTGGCTTCCCTGCTGTTACCTGTTGACAAGGTCAGCAATGTCAATGGTGTGCACAGCCGAGGCAATTGCTTCGTTGTCCAGTATGGTACGGATGTAGTCGCGCAGCTTTGCGCTTGTGGCTTCGTGTCTGGCAACTTTGCTGAGTATGGTGGCAAGGAGCATGGCCATGAGAGGGTTCTCCTCCCTGCGCTCGAAGAAGTAGTCCTCCATGCTGTCCACGTGATCCGTCCAGCGCTTCCAGAGAACAGCGCCATACGCCTGTGCATCCCTGTCCTGCTGATCTGTGTCAGCAGCACAGAGCGCTGGAGTGATGCCGGCATAGGCCTTGTGCATGCGCTGCAGCAGGTATGCCTTGAGGCTTTCTCTGGCCTCAAGCGCAGCCAGAAGAAGCGTCTTTTGTCCGTGCACAAAGGCTGTCCAGTGCCTGAAGAAGGCGCGCTGGGATGCTTTGGGGAACGTTGCAGCCGCTTCGGCCGCGCCGGCAGCGGCTGCAGCTGCTATGCCAGCCTGATACTTCTGTATGGCCTGCAGATGCTGCGCATACTGTTTCAGTACTTTTGTGGTGTCCATTCAGTCGTCCCCCTCTTCAGGCGTCTTTGAGGGGTACTGTACTCTGAAAGCTGTCTGCCCCTTGTTGTTTCTGCTAAAGCGTTGTAAGCAGAATGGCAGTTTTTCGCACATCACCTTTAACCCACCATTTTTCTACCTGCATGCGTTCTTCTCATCCATGGCTTTCCCTAAAAGTATGCCAGAGCTGGGTCAAGGGTATACGAGAGATCGAAGACCGCGGACCTTCCTCTGGGAAGGTCCTCATGGAGAGTATCCTCGGGAAGCTTGATGAGCCGGAAACTGCTCTGTTCGTAGCTACGGTCATGGAGCTGAATCGCAGTGACGACGTCATTGCTGCTCTGCAAAAACAGCTGTCGGAGGCCAGCATCGCGCTGGTTGAGAGCGAGGCAGAAAAGAAGCATCTTCAACTGAGGGTAGAACAACTCGAAGCAGATAACTCCGAGCTTCGGCAAGAGCTGCAGCAAACTGTGCAAAAGCTGATGCAATCTGATGCAAAGAAGGCTGAACAGGCCAGAGAACTGGCTGATCTGAAGCAACGCCTTGCTGTGCAGGAAGCCCGCGCTGCATATATGCAGGCAGAGATGGCAGATGCCAGACAGAAGCAAGCTTTTGGGAAGTGCCACGTTCCGTCCTCTCGCGAGACCATTGCAGACAAGGCTGCACGCCAGAAGAAGAGACGGGAGAACAAGTCACTCAGGGCCGTGGAGCGCGAACGCTCTTCGACCCGCCCCAAGGGCGGGCAAAAAGGGCATAAGGGGCATGGCCTCAAGCTACCCAAGGACCCGGACATCTCAGAAGAGGTACACCACTATCCTGAGCAGTGCCGCAGGTGTCCTCACTGGGGGGACTGCCAGAAGAAGAAGATGCGCTCTCACGAAGTGCGCCACGTTCTTGATCTTGCCATCCAGCTTGCACACTACCAGCACATGGCCATGGGCACTCAGTGTCCACTGAGCGGACAGACCGTCCTCGGTACGTTTCCTGCTGATATTACGGGTAGTAAACAGTATGGTGACGGAGTCAGGACTATGTCTGCGCACCTCTTCTTCAACGGTGCTATGAGCTACGAGAGAGTAGCGGACTATCTGGCTGGCATGGGCATCCCCATGAGCATGGGAACTGTTCATTCCATCGTCCAGAACATGTGCTCACAGCCTTCGCTTACGACTACTGTGGAGCATCTGAAGGGCGAAATGCGGCAAGAAGTAGTCGTACATGCAGATGAGACCGGTGTACCCGTAGATAACGCAAACCGCTGGACTCACCTGTTTGGGACTCGGGATGCCACCATCTTCTCTCTCTCGGACAAGCGAGGCGCTGAGGGTATGTTAGAGGCCGGAATACTGCCGGGATTCAAGGGAGTAGTTGTGCATGACTGCTGGGCCTCCTACTGGAATAAGGACCTGGGGCTGAGCCAGAACCAGCACGCCTTGTGCCATGCCCACATCATCAGAGAGCTCCTCAAAGCCCAGGAGTTGTTCCCGGAGCAGCGATGGATAGCTGATCTCATAGAGCTGGAACTTCGCATTGGGGCAGCATGTAAAGCTGCCATTGAGGAAAGGAGGTCAAGCCTCAAAGGCTACAAATACACGATGTTTCGTCGGGAGTACATGCGCTTGATCCATCTCGGACAGACCCTGCATCCCAAACGAACAAGGAAGGAACCAGGAAAGAGAGGACGCATCGAACAATCCAAGATTTTCAACCTCCTGGCTCGCCTGGAGAAGCATTTCGATGCCCTCTTCCGCTGCGCTCGTGACGTGAGAGTTCCTTTCACAAATAATCTTGCTGAACAGGCTGCTAAATGCATCAAGGTCCGCGAGAAAATCAGTGGCTGCTTTGCTACACGGAAAGGAGCGGAGGACTATCTCCGTATGCTATCGTACCTGGAGACAGCTCGAAAACGAGGCATAACAGCTTTTCAGGCAATCCGGTTCTGTAGGCAAGATCAGTGCCACCTCATACTGAAAAAAGTGGCCTAAGTTGAAACCCTCTCCTCTTCGTGGGAGGGTCTTTAGACACGCTCATTTATGCCATCCAGTCCCCTTTTACGAGGGGGACTGAATGGACACCTTTTGTGCAGCTCTTTTTGTACATGCGCACCACGTGCACAACGATGTCGTTCATGTCCCAGTCTGTTTCCAGATTGTAGGACGGCATGGAAAGTTCTGCTTGCGGAGTGTCTGTCGCAAGCAGTGGCAGGGTTTTGAAGAAGATGTCATCTGCAGCGTTGACAAGTGAGAAGGCCATGTTTGCAAGTCCGGTTTCCGTTGCTTCATTTTGAAACACGGACGGGGGCACACGGACTGCCGCGGCATAGACCTCCCCGTAGTTTTTCAGGAAGGTGGCCAGATCTGCAGACGAACCTGCAGCCTGCTCTGCAGGCAGCTTTGCAGGGGCTGCGCTGTTCATGCGCTCGTTGCAGATGCGCAGCTTTTCGGCAAGCGCTGTGGCAGACAGCAGGGGAAAGTGCAGCGGCATCACGTCGCAGACAGCTTCAAGGAAGGCACGTTCGTCGCCAAGGGCGTCCTGGATGGTATAGGGTATGGGTCTCTCTCCTGCATGAGGCAGGGCGAGGTCTTTCGCCCTGCCTGAAAAAGCACAGGGAAGGCGCCGCTGGCGCTGTCCTGTCTGCATCGCTGCTAATGGTAATCGCCATTGAGGAAGTTCATGGCAAAGCGGGTCACTGCTTCCTCGCTGGTCATGAGCATATCCATCTGTCTGGTCATGATGAGCAGGCGGCCGAGCTGGTCAAGGCGCTGGAGGATCTCCGTACGCGGGTACTTCTGGTACCTTGCCTGGACGCGGTCAGCAATGACCGTGACTCTGAAGCCCAGTTCTTTCAGGATAATGCCTATGCAGCGCACTCTGCGCTGGCGCTGCACTGAGCCTGCAGCACCGCCGGCAAACTCGAAGCGGATGTAGTTCTTGCTCACTGTGGAGCTGCACCAGCAGTCCAGAATGGCGTAGTGATAGCCGACGCGCGAGGAGAAGTTGAGGTAGCGGTCCGAGACAATGGCATAGCTGTGGTCACCAAAGCGCTCTGCGGTATTGGCGCTCATCATGGTATTGCCCATGACAGACATGAAGCCATGCATATTGACCGGCCTTGGCCCGCTGGCAGTCACAGCCGGATTGAGCATGCCTTCCAGCACAATGCGCAAGGGCGAGTTCTCGGTCACGCCTTCAAGGCGGGTGGAGGGCTTTAAGGGGTCTGCCAGACCGCCGCCAAGGTCAATGATGTACAGATCCAGGGGAATGGGGCCCGAGAACCTGGTGGCAGCCTTTTCCTTGCCTTCCGTCACAGAGTCCGAGAGCAGGAACATTTCATTGTAGGACTGCTCGTGGATAAAGCGCATGACGTCATGCAGGGAGGTGCAGTTCTCTGGCGTGAAGGTCGCAGCCCTGGGGTCAATGAGGTGCAGGGGCAGGATATGGGGTGCCATGCGCCGCATCATGACTGTGGCAGGCGTGTTGGCCACAGGGGGACGGGTGATGTGCAGCTCTAAAAGCTCAGGGATTTCGCCGGCAAAGACGCGGCCGCGCAGGGCATCCACGGTGACAAGCTGGCCTTCTTCCAGCAGCATGGTGGCACCAGGGGCATTGATGAGGGTGGGCACGCCGTATTCGCGACAGACCGAGGCCATGTGGCCTGTAAGGGAGCCCACTTCGGCAATGATGGCACAGGCGCGCTGCATGGCCACTGTGGCATTGGAGGAGGAGTGGGTCATGACCAGCACATGGCCTTCCGGGAAGTGGGTCATGTCCTCGTCCGGGTCCATGATCATGACCCTGCCGCAGGCAACACCTCTGGCTGCCACTTCGGCCTGGGCAATGATGGGACGAATCTTTTCCAGTTCCGGGGCGCGGATGTCCTCGCTGGCATTGTCAAAGCCCATGGGCCTGGCCTGCAGGAAATAGAGCTTCTCGTCCTCGTCCAGGGCCCATTCAATGTCCTGAGGGTACTGGTAATGATGTTCCAGACGGACTGCAGCCTGAGCAATGGCCTTCACCTGCTCAGGCGTCAGACAGGGCACGTGCTGGAGCAGCTCTTCCACCTCGTGCACATGGGGCGCCAGGGTGCCGTCCTCGTTTCTGTCCAGCATCACGCGGGTGAGCTTGCCCACAATGGTCTCTCTGGAGGTGCGGAAGGTCGCTCTGGACACCAGCCACTGGTCAGGCAGGGCAGAGCCGTCTGCCACAGCCTCACCCAGTCCCCAGACGCCGTTGATGAGCACGTCATTGGAGCGCAGGTTCACAGGATGGCGGGAATAGGCCACACCTGCGGCCTTGGCGCGGATCATCTGCAGACAGCACATGGCCATGCCCGAGGTGCTCAGCTCATAGCCGTTGCTCAGCCTGTAGGAGATGGCCCTGGGGGAGTAGAGGCTGGCAAAGACCTTCTTGAAGGAGTCGAGCAGGGTGGCTCTGGTGACACCGAGAATGGAGAGATACTGGCCTGCAAAGGACTGCACACCGTCCTCGGCAATGGCGCTGGAGCGCAGAGCCACGGGATAGTCCGGGTTCTGACCGAAGGCCTTGTCATAGGTGCTGAGGAGAATCTCTGCCACCTCATCAGGCACAGGTGTCTTCATGATGGTCTCATAGATCTCGTCACTGGCCTTCTGGATGGTCTGGGGATGGTCAATGTCCACCTGGCGCAAAATCTTCTGCAGTGTCGTGAACAGGCCCTTGTTGCCGCTCACAAAGAGCCGGGCAGCCCTGGTGGTGATGGCAAAGCCCCTGGGGATGGGCATTTCCAGGATGTTGAGCAGCTCGCCTAAGTTGGCGTTCTTGGCGCCTACGCTGTAGGTCATGGACGCGTCCACCTCGGAGAGGGGCAGGGTGATCTCGGACACGTCACCTGGCGTATAGGTGGTGAGCTCATGGAAGATGTGCGCGCAGATGCTCTCCAGCGCAGGCCCCAGGGTAGGATAACGATTGTTGGAGAGCTTGCTCAGACTCTCGTTCATGGTGCGCACACAGACAATGGCGCGCATGATTTCATGGCGGATCTGATCCGTGTCCAGAACCTTGCTGCCGTGATAGACCGTGTCCAGGGTCGCCATGATCTTGGCAATCTCTGCATTGGCCTGCAAAAGATCCTTAAAGGACGCGTATCTGGCATTGAACTCGGCAAGAGCCTGTTCCCTGGCTGTTGTATTGCGCTTGAACAGCTTCTGAAGAAATGATGGATAGGGCATGCGTGTCACCTTGGTGATGAGGGCTGCAACGTCTGAACACTGTCCTGTGTCCTGTACGCAGCCTGCCCCGGACATGCCCCTTGCGTTTCCAGGGAAGGGTTGTTGCGTAGCATGACGCTGCTGTGTCCTGCTCAGTGTCTGGTATTTGGTTGAAAGATGCTGGCCTTACGTGTGTTTCTGACTACTTGTCGACGCGGATATCAAGACGATCTCTGTCTTCAGAGAGTATGGTACGGAACCCCGCAGGCTTGCTCTTCAGATCCACCACAATGCGGGTACGGTTGGTATAGTGGCCGAGGCGCACATTGCTCACCATAGTATTGTCCGGAATGCCCGGAGCACGCAGGTTCTTGTACTCGCCTGTGACGTCAATGACCACGCGCCAGGGATTTTCCAGCAGCATCTGCCTGTAGGTGATGGTCCTGCCTGTTGTCAGGCGCACTGTAGCGCCCTTGTCCCTGGCAAAGACCACCATTCTCGGCCGTTCGGCCTTTGCTTCTGCCTTTGCGTCGGTTTTTGTTTCCGGTTTGGCGTCAGTTCCGGCCTGAGCCCTGCTCTCAGCCTTTGCGCCGGCTTTTGCTTCCGGCTTCTCCACTGCCTCGGCCTTCGCGTCGCTTCTTGCTGCCTCTGCTTGAGCCTGAGCCCTGCTCTCAGCCTTCGCTTCGGCTTTTGCTTCCGGCTTCTCCACTGCCTTTGCTTGGGCTGTTGCGGCCGGTCTGGCCCCTGACTTGCCTTTGGTTTTGCCTTCAGACTTGCCTTCGGATGTGCTTTCGGGCTGTGCCTCTGCTCTGGCTGCAGGCCTGCTGTCTGCCCTTGCCCCGGGTTTTGCAGCAGCGCTGGTCTCTGTCCTTGCTTCTGCCTTGCCTGCAGCTGTTGTCACAGGCTTTGCCTGTGCCTCGGCTGCTGGTGCGCCAGCGGCTCTCCCGGATTGTGCTGCGGATGTCTGGACAGGTGCCTCGACCCTTGCCTGCACCTTGGCCTGGCCTGTTTCAGCAGATCTGGCTGCAGCTGTTTGCGACGCCTGGCCTGCAGGCGGGGTCACGGGAGCTGTGAGGCTGGCACTGCCTGTGCCTGCTGCACGTGCTGTCTCAGGCCCGCTGACAGGTGCACGGACTGTGGAGCTGCCTTCCACCCTGTCCGGCAGCTGCGGCAGGGGGGTGAGGTCTGCATTCCTGGCAGCGCGTTCCGCTGCCAGGTCCGGCAGTGCCGGCAGCTCGGTTCTGGGCTTCTGGGCCGGATCCGGAGCTGTCAGCACAAAGGCTGCACCAAGCAGAATGATGGCAGCAGTGAGACCTAGGAATATTTTGTTCACGAGGAAGTCCTTCTGTAGGTTCTGTGTATCGTGTGGTATGTATTGTGTGGTGTCTTCGTGTACGGTCTTCCTGTCTTCTCTGTGGTCTGATGTCTGCACAACCTTCAGAAGACGCAAAGAAAAGATACAAAGAGAAGACACAAAGAAAAGCAGGGGAAGAGGCATGTCGGCCTGCACAGCGGGTGTCCAGGAACGACAGGAGCATCATGACAGACAAGTCAGGACAGACAAGTCATGGCAGGCATGGCAGGTGGCATCAGGGTGCTGCGTCCTGCTGGCTGGCTCTGCTGTCTGTCAGGCGTCCTCCAGGCAAGGTAGCACACACGCAGGGAAAAGGCAAAAGAGCACATGTCTGCTTCGGGACAAAAAATCCTGTTATGCTCAATGATTAGCAGGTTGTGCACCATAGAAAACGGGTGCAGCTGTCACAAAACAGCGACCTGCATGCCCTGACCCTGGTTCCGGCGGAAGCCTGCAATCGCGCAGCTTCCGTGATGACGTTTGCAGCTTCGTTGTTTTTTTGCCCCTGCTGCTGTAGCATGGCTGTTCGCAGGAAGGCTGTTTGCGAGGTACCTGTATGCATGGTGACGCTCGCAAGCTGCCAGCAGTGCGGCCCTGTTTCTTCCCTGACAGGGTGCTGTCTGCCGTTGTCGTCACCATTTTCAGGGAGCAGGGAGAGAAGGATCATGCACGAACTGGCGCTGGCTCAGGGCATGCTCGATATTGCCGAAGAGGAGCTTGCCAGGCACAACTGCACACATTTGAAGCTCTTGCGTGTGCAGGTGGGGGCCATGTCCGGTGTTGTGCCGGACTGTCTGGACTTTGCCTTCACCTCCCTTGTGCAGGGCACAAAGCATGACGGGGCCAGGCTTGAGATCGAGAAGATCCCGCTCTCATTGCAGTGCATCATGTGCGGCACAAAATTTGTGGCTGAACACGGTCCGGGTGAGCTCCCGGCCTGCCCGCACTGCGGCGAGGTCTTCGGACACAAGGTCCTGGCAGGCAGGGAAATGCAGATAGTCTGGATAGAGGGGGACTGAGTCTCTTCATTTCCTGCACTTCAGCGTTCAGCTTTCACCTTCCTCCTTCACTCTTCGTCATCATGCATCGTCATTCATCGTCCCTCATCCGCTTTTTTGTCTGATCAGGCTCCCTTTTTGGGTGAGTCCGGTCGCTTTCGGGGCAGGGCAGGCCCTGCCATACAGACATTCCCCTTTAAGACTGCCGTCACGAGCACGGCCACCAGGACGTTCTGCAGAACAGTGCAGGGTGTTCTGCAGGGTAGTGCTGGACGTGTAAGGAGCAAGCTATGCAGATTCCCGTGGTGCGCAATGTCCTTGAGGCCAATGAAAAGCTGGCCCAGGTGGTGCGTGAGCGCGTCAAAGGCATCCTGACCCTCAATCTCATCTCTTCCCCTGGTGCAGGCAAGACCACCCTGCTTGAGCGCACCCTTACCGATCTCTCCGGCGAGTTCAAAATGGCTGTCATCGAGGGTGATCTGCAGACAGACAACGATGCCAGACGCGTTGCAGCCACAGGTGTACAGGCCGTGCAGATTGACACAGACGGCGGCTGTCATCTGGACAGCAAGCTGGTGTTGCAGGCCATGGACCATCTGGACATGGAAGGCCTTGATATTCTCTTCATCGAGAACGTGGGTAACCTGGTCTGCCCCACCGAGTTCGACCTTGGTGAGGACGCCAAGGTGGGCATTCTCTCTGTTACCGAGGGTGACGACAAGCCCGAGAAGTATCCTCTTCTCTTCAATCTGGCCAAAGCCCTTGTGCTCAACAAGGTGGACCTGCTCCCCTACGTGAACTTTGACGTGGAGCGCGCTGTGAGCTTTGCCAGACGCTTCAACAAGGACCTGCCTGTCTTCGAGGTTTCCTGCACAAAGAACCAGGGCCTGAACGACTGGTATGTCTGGCTGCGTGCCCAGGTGAAGCTCAAGAAGGCGCAGCAGGGCTAGCCTGTCAGTCTGGCTGCAGCCAGAACAGGAGTCAGCACAAAAGTCAGCGCAGGATGTACGGGCGTCCCCATGGGGCGCCCTTTCTTAGTGGCAGGCACAGGGCAGAACATCGGCCAGGCTCACGGAGCGTACCTGGCCTGCAGGCCTACTGGGCCATGTCTTCCGTGCTGTAGGCAGAAATGTCGAGGATGAGGGTGTCGGAGTCTCTGTGCAGGGAGAGGGTGAAGAGCTGTATGTTCATGCTCTGCAGATCCTCATTGGCCAGTGTGTCTATCAGGTCAGCAGGAGCAAACATAATGGAGCCAATGCCGCGTCCCTGGCGCAGGAAGGTGTTGAGGCACACGTGCAGGATCTCGTTTCTGGTCTCCAGCGTGTAGTTGGTCATATCCGAGAAGGTGAGCTCCATTCCCGGAAAGGTTGCCTGCCAGGCTGTATAGCCCAGACGATCCAGAGCCTCCTGAACGGCCTTGAGATTGGATGGTGAGAGCTTCTGGCGCAGTTCCACATTCTCAAGCACTGCATTTTCCAGGTCTTCACCCTTTTCTGTATTGGCATAGAGGCGTGCGCTCCAGGCAATATTGGCAAAACCCAGGGTCGCCAGATAGACATCCTCTTCCATTGTGTAGTAGTTCTGCATCAGACCGCAGGCATCCTGCATGGTCATGCCTGCCTTGAGACCCGTGATGGAACACACAGGGTCTGCATCCTTTGCAGGAAGCAGACTCTTGCTCTCACCCTGTCTGTGCACAGGCTTGCCGTCCTTTCCCGTGACGATGAGGCAGTTTTCATGGCTTGAGCACAAGGTCAGGCTCTGCAGACCGTTCAGCTGCACTCCTTCCCAGGTGTTGAGCACCAGGCCCAGGTCCAGACGGACTTCGGCAGTGCCGCCGGGGTTTTCCAGCTCATCCTCGCCGCCGGGACCAAGGTCCAGTCTGGCAAAGGAGGCTGTGGTGCCGTCCGAGATGCGTATGGCCACAAGGTCCCTGTGGCTCTGGTTTCTGATGAGAAAGGTTGCCGGCTCCGCAGGCTCTGCCTGCGCAGCGCGGCCCTTTGCCTGGACAGAAGAGGGTTGCAGGACGCAGAAAACTGTGCAGAGCATGGTGCACAGTATGGTGCAGCTCAGCACCAGGGAGAGAAGACGTCTGAACATTGAGCACACCTCGCCACTCGGAGAAATTGGTATCCGGCAGAATACGCAAGGACACAGAGCTTGCCAAGAGCCGGGAAGGGGCCCCAAAGGGCCGTCAGGAGCCGGAAAGCTGCCCTGCTGCTGCCCTGGGGAGGTCCTGCAGCCGCCCAGCAGAGCCTGTGTTCCGGCCTCGTACAGGCTTTGCCAGCTTCTGACACAGATGTTCACATGCGCTCGTTACCTGCCCTTGACAATTTCGCGGGGACGGGAAAAAACTGCGCGGCGCAGGCTGCACAGCTCGTTTCCGTCATACAACTCCCTTCCTCTTCGTTCCTTCGGCCATTTCTGCGCCATTTCTGCACCATCCCAGCAGCCGTTTTGGCCGCTGCCCAGTCCGCCATTCAGACTGCTGACAGGCTGCTGACAGCATACGCAGGCCGGCAGACAGCACGCATGTGCCAGGACGCTTCTGGCACAAAGCATCGTTCGCACGTCGCCTTTCACAAGCTACCTTGCACAAACCACCATTCATACGTCCTCTTGTCCACGTCATCATCAGGCAGCATTTCAAGGAAGCAGTTTCATGTCGCACCATACATCCATGACCCGCGTGCCCCGCAAGACTGTGGCGGCTGCAGACGAGCCCGGTTCTGATGCCGCTGCGCGCAAAAATGCTGTCCCGGGTACGGAGAGCAGCGCAGCTGCAGCCCCTGCTGCTGGCGCAGGGCATGACAGGGCAGGGCATGGCGCAGACCGTGACTGGACAAAGCGGCCCAGGCCTGTCAGTCAGGACATACAGCTGACAGCCCATCGCTTGTTCGGGGGGCTCTTTCTGCTCTTTGTAGCCATGATAGTGTCCTATATGGCAGGTGTCATCATGGGCAGGCAGCAGCTTGACCAGGAGCTGCTCCTGGCCAGAAGCATGCCCGGGGAAACTGCAGAAGGGAAGGCAGACGCATCTGGCGGATCGGACGCGGCATCAGAGACAAAGGATGCAGCACAGACGAAGAAGGCTGGCGACGCAGAGGAGGAAGAGACAAAGGACGGTCACTTCTCCATCCTAAAGCCCCAGGAGCTGGCCTTCTCGCGCTTTTTACGCGCAGCTCCGGGTGAGAAGGTGCAGGAACCCAGGTCTCTGGAAATCTACAAGCCCATTGTGCTGCCCACAACCAACAGTACGCTGCGTACAGACGTGCCCCTTGATGTGCCCATGGCGCCGGGCATGAGCCCTGCCACAGCAGGTGGCGGTCCGCCGCAAAAGCCCGAGCAGGCGGCAGACCTCTATGATTTTGTCTTCCAGGTGGCAGCCTTCAGGTCAGCTCAGGACGCAGAGGAAACGCGCATCCAGCTGGAGGCAGAGGGCTTCCGCTCGCGCCTTGAGATCAGCGGGCGGCTGCATCTGGTGCTGCTGCTCTCCAGAGGTCCGCTCTCACGGATACAGGAAATTATGGAAGTGACCGAACGCCTGCACCTTGGCAGGCCCATTGAGCGCAGCCGCAAGGCAGTGCTGCGCCCCATCGGCGTGCGCTAGGCAGGGGCTGAAGGCAGGTTTGCTTGTGCCTTGTCGGGCACTGTCTTTTCGGACAGGGAGCTACTTTTTGCCCTTTGTTGTGCCTGCAGTTTGGGCGCGCAGGGGTACAAGGCCCTTGTACTTTGTCTGAAGCTTTGTATGGATAAAGGCCATCTCCTCCGGCTTGCCGTTGAGGATATAGATGGCCAGCAGGGACTCGACCTCATCCTGACAGAAGTGAAAGCGCATGGTCTGTCCCCTGCGCGTGGTATCAAACCAGGCTTGGCTGGGACTTGTATAGACAGCCCTTGCCTTCAGGCTTTTGGCATAGCCGTCTACAATGGTGCGAAAGTTCTCCTTTACGCTGGTACCGTAGATGAGCTGGATGGACGCCTTGCGATCCCTGCGGCCGAGCACGGCGGTCTCGCCGCCGCCCTTCTTGAAGGGGCCGTTGATGAGACTCCAGTGCTTGGGCATGGGTAAGATGAAGTACTTGCAGCGGAAGGTCTCTGCCTGAACTTCGTTTGCAGGCAGCGCAAGGCCTGCGAGCAGCAGAAGAACAAGTGTCAGGGCTGTCAGAGATGTCTGGCGGACAAGAGTGTGCATGACTTGCCTCACAAAATGTGCAGGGATCAGGAAGATATGTTGGCAATGCCTGAGAGGCACGTGGACTGAGTGGACTGACGAGCAGGGCAGGAAGGTCCTTCCGGCGCCTATGCCAGTTCCTGCGCCAGGAACTCGGCCAGGGCGTCCTGCCAGTGCGGCATGGGACCAAGGCCTGCAGGAGCCAGGCGGTGTGAGACAAGGCAGGAGTTGGCAGGGCGCTTTGCCGGAGTGGGGTACTCGGCACTGGTGCAGGGCTCAACTTCCTGGGCAAAGCCTGCCTGAGCAAAGATGGCCTTTGCAAAGTCATACCAGGTGGTCTCTCCCTCACAGCAGAGGTGGAAGGTGCCCACAAGCTCAGGGCGCTGCACCATGTCGGCAATGACCCTGGCCACAGCCAGGGTACTGGTGGGACAGCCGCGCTGATCGTTCACAACTCTGATGGCGGGACGGCCTTCCTTTGCCAGGCGCAGCATGGTGTGCACAAAGCTGGGGCCTCCGGGGCCGTAGAGCCAGGAGACACGGGCAATGACGTGATTTGGGCAGTCCAGGCGGATGATTCGCTCACCTTCCCACTTGCTGCGCCCGTAGACATTGATGGCAGCGCCTGCCCTGGCAAACTCGCTGTAGGGGCCGTTTTCCCCGTCAAAGACATAGTCTGTGGAAAAGGCAATGAGGCGGGCACTGGTCTGCCTGCAGGCCAGGGCAATGTGGGCAGAGCCCTGCACATTCACCTCGTGGGCACGGACGGGGTCGCCTTCGCACAGATCTACCTTTGTCCAGGCAGCACAGTGCAGGACAACCTCTGGTCTGACCTCGTCAAAGGCTTTGCTGACACTCAGAGGATTTGTGATGTCGAGCTCGTCGTGGCCTGGAGCTGCAATCTGGTGCTCAGGATTTTTGCCGAGCTCTGCGGCAAGGGAGCGGGCCAGCATGCCCCTGCCGCCGGTGATGAGGATGCGCATGGGATATATCCTTGTCTGAAGGCCGACATGATGTCGTTTGGAATGCCAGGCAGCGGTCGTGAGGATTCGGACTGCCGCTGCCTTGTGAAGGGCACTATACAGCAAGCAGGAGACATCTCAAGCCGGGGGCAGGGATGGCTGCATTGTCGTGCTGGCCATCGGGCAGACCGTTGGCGCAACTTCTTCTGTGCAGTGGCTGCTGCACCCTGTTTACCGGCATCGATCAAGCTGCGCAACAATGCAGAGGATTACGGCTATACGCCTGTACGGATGGCTCACGGGAAAGGGTCTCCTTCTGAGAAGCCTTGAAGAGAGGGTCCCCCTACATCCTGGTTCGGGAGTGGAACATATCTGTTGGTCGAGAAGAATAAATGACAATGAAAATCAATTTCTGGAGTGTGCCCTATCTGTTGATACCACTGAGCTCTCCGCCTCTATTTGGGTGGGAAAGCACGGACGATCAACAGAAACGGAACACTCCCGTCTCTCTTACGGTATGGCAGCGATGAGCTGGCAACCGGCCAGGAATAGGCTGTCTGTACCAGCAGACCTTCCCTCAAAGCCCCTACAAGCCCCTGACAGGCCTTATGTCCGCCTCTTGAACATCCACACAGCCACAAGGACGCTGACAATGGCTGCCAGCACGATCTTGCCAAGGCAGAGCAGGGCGGAGGCCATGGTGATGTCGCGCAAAAAGACACCCTGCACCAGGATGGCAAAGTGCGTCATGGGCACAAACTCACTTGCCAGCTGCAGCACCCAGGGCATGTTGTGCACAGGGGTGAGCATGCCTGAGATGAGGATGCAGGGCACACCGATGGTAAAGGCCCCCAGGAACGCCTGCTGCTGTGTCTGGCACAACGATGAGACCATGAGGCCCATGCCGCCCGAGGCCAGGGCAAAGATCAGCAGGGAGACATAGAGCAGGATAAGGGAGCCTGAAAAGGGCACACCAAAGCCGAAGACCGAGATGACCAGGAAGAGGGTGCCGTGGATAAGGCCTGTGACGCAGCCTGGCACAAGCTTGGCAAGGGCGATTTCCACAGGTGTGGCCGGAGTGACAAGCAGCTGGTCAAAGGTGCCCACCTCGCGCTCCCTGGCCACGGTGAGGCCTGTCACCACCAGACCCAGCATGAAGGTAAGAATGCCGATGAGGTTGGGCAGAAAGAACCACTGGAACTCCAGGTTGGGGTTGAACCAGTTGCGCACCACAAGGCCTGGTGCCCCTGTGGGTGCCAGCACGCTATTGACAATGAGGGAGACGTACTGACAGGCAATCTGAGCTGCATTGGAGCGCCTGCCGTCCAGCAGGATCTGCATGGTGCCCTCGCGCCCGGCCGTCAGATCCCTGGAAAAGCGCTCGTCAAAGACCAGGGTGAAGAGCACATCCCCCTTGTCCATGACAGCACGCATCTCTCGCTCGCTTGTCACCCGCTCCATGTGCACAAAGGTGGGGGAGCCCAGCACAGCCTGGATGATGCGCTCGCTCCACAGCCCCTGGTCCCTGCTAAGCACGGCAAAGCTCACATTGCGCACCTCCATGGTGGCGGCCCAGCCGAAGATGACGATCTGGGCCAGGGGCGGCACAATGATTAAGATGCGCGAGACCTTGTTGAAGAAGAGGACCATGAGCTCTTTCCAGGCTATGGCCCAGAGGCGTTGCAGGGAAAACATGGGACTCCTTATGGCTGCCTGGGGGGGCGTATGTGATGTGATAGAAGTTTTGGTAACAAGTGTGTGAGTGGCCGGTCTGCAGGGAGTGCTCTGCACAGGGCGGAAGCAGGGGACAGGCTGCAGCGGCTGCCTGATGGCTGAGGCCTGGTGACGGGCGGCGGCTGCGCTTCGTGCAGGAAGCAGCACGAGCTGCCTCTGGTTCTGATCCTGATCCTGGTCCTGCCCCTGGCCCTGGCTGCTACTCGATGCTCTTTCTCAGGCCCTTGCGCACAAAGTACATGAGCAGGGCTGCCAGGCCGAGCAGGCAGAGCGTATGGGGGATGAGCACCGAGGGCAGGGTGCCAGCCAGAAAGAGGGAGCGCAGACAGAGGTTGAAGTGTGTTGCAGGTAAGAGCTGGGCAAGCGCCTGCAGAATGGGCGGCATGGAGCCCACATCAAAGATGAAGCCCGAGAGCAGCAGGGAGGGCAGAAAGCCCGAGAAGAGGCCTGCCTCTGCTGCCACAAGCTGTCCCTTCAGATGTACGGAGATGAGCAGGCCCTGTCCCAGGGCACAGAGCATGAAGATGGAGGAGACCAGCAGGAGGACGAGATACGAGCCTCGGAAGGGCACAGCAAAGACCAGGATGGCCAGTACTGTGCACAAAAGCAGGGAGAACATGCCCAGGCAAAAGTAGGGGATGAGCTTGCCCAAGATCAGCTGATCCCTGGTCACAGGTGTGGCCAGCATGGCCTCCATGGTGCCCCGCTCCCATTCTCTGGCAAAGACCAGGGAGGTGAGCAGGGTGCCGATGAGGGTCATGATCACGGTCACGGAGCCGGGCACAAGGAAGTTCACACTGCGGGCTGAGGCATTGTACCAGTAGCGCTCTTCCATGTTCACGGACGGGAAGGAGAGGTTTCTCTCCCGCAACAGGCCTGTACTGTGGAGGGTGATGACCTTCTGGGCATAGCCCTGCAGAAAGCTTGCTGTATTGGGCTCTGTGCCGTCCACAATGAGCTGCAATGTAGTTTCGGCCTCAGTGTCCGCACTCTTTGTCTGCTCTGCCAGTCTGGCCCTGGTGAGCACAGACATGGCCTGCGTGCCGGCTGCCTGCAAGCCGGCAGCGGCTGCATGGTCAGCAGTGATCTCACTGCCCGCTGCCCCGGAAGCAGTGCGCGACACAGACGTGTTCACAGACGTGTTCGGGGAGGTGTTCGCAAACGCGTCCCCAGACGCGTTCGTGGAAGCGTTTTCAGAAGCGCTGGCAGGCGCCTTTGTGGACGCTTTCGTGCCAGTCTTCATGGACGCAGCCACGGAGGCCGAGAGGGCTGCCAGCTGGCGCTCATAGTCCTCGCGAATGCGCACAAAGCCCTGGATGCGCGTGCTGCGCATGGCATCCTCTGCCTCGGAGAGGTCGCGGAAGAGCTCCACCTGAAACCAGGGCGAGGCGGCAAAGTCCGCCACCAGGGCCCTGGAGGACTGTGTCCTGCTCTCGTCGAGAATGCCCACCCTGAGCAGATTCTGGTCCAGACTGATGCCGTAGCCGAAGAGAAAGAGGAAGAGCGCCGGCAAAAGCAGGGCAATCATGTAGGAAGAGGGGTCGCGCACAATCTGCGCAAACTCCTTGGTTATGAGGGCCTGGACCTGCCTGCGCCACAGCCCGGGCACGATGCCGGGCTGTCCGCTGGCAGAACCCGTGCCAGTGCCTGTGCTTGTGCCCGTGCCGGGGCGTGTTTGAGGGCGCGTTTCAGTGCTCATGGCGCCTCCCTGAACCAGGGACAGACGAGACTGTGCTGCTGTCTGCCCTGCTGTCAGTGCTGTGCTGACTGCGAGCACCTGTGCGACCGTCACTGTGTCCGTCTGCGCAGCCTGCATTGTGCCCTGCGCAGCTTTCACTGTGCTCTGCGCAGCTTTCATTGAGCCCTGCGCATCTCTCCTGGTCATGGCGTTCAATCTGGGCAATGAAGGCTTCTTCGAGCGTGGGGTCTGCCAGGCCTGTGCAAGCCCTGCAGTCAGCCTTGAGCTCGTCAGGGCTGCCCTGGCGTATCATGCGGCCCTGATAGATGAGGGCAATGGCATCGCAGTACTCGGCCTCGTCCATGAGGTGGGTTGTCACCAGCACACTGGTGCCGCGCCCTGTCATGGCCAGGATATGCTTCCAGAAGTCCCTGCGTGTGCGCACATCAACGCCTGAGGTGGGCTCATCCAGAAAGAGCACTGCCGGGTCATGCAGGGTTGCGCACAAGAGCGCCAGACGCTGCTTGAGGCCAAGGGAGAGGGTGTCTGTGATGTCGCCAAGATGCTGTGTCAGCTCCAGCGCATCGGCAAGTTCCGCACTCCGTTCGGCAAGCGCAGCCCCGGATAGCCCGTAGATGGTGCCATAGATGCGGATATTGGCCTGCACGGGGATGTCCGGGTAGAGGGAGAACTTCTGGGCCATGTAGCCAAGTTGTGCACGCGCCCTGCTGGTGGAGGAGAGCATATTGATGCCTGCCACGGTGCAGGTGCCTGAAGTGGGCCTGGTGAGGCCGCAGAGCATGCGAAAGGT
Source organism: uncultured Desulfovibrio sp. (assembly GCA_949291675.1). Lineage (GTDB taxonomy): Bacteria > Desulfobacterota > Desulfovibrionia > Desulfovibrionales > Desulfovibrionaceae > Desulfovibrio. The sequence continues at coordinate 21,446 of CASEWR010000050.1, forward strand.
GGTGGACTTGCCGGCGCCGTTGGGACCGAGCAGACCGTAGATCTGCCCCTGCTGCACAGTGAAGCTGATGTCTCCTGCAGCTGTGAAACTGCCATAGGTCCTGGTGAGATGCTCTGCCACAATGGCAGGCCCGCTGCCGGACGCAGGTCCTGACGCACGCCGGATACCGGACACATAGGGGGAGGGAGCGGCATTGATGCCGCCAAGACCGGACATGTAGGCGTCCTCCAGGCGCGGGGCCACAGGAAAGCCCTTCTGCTGCACTTCGGCAAGGAGTGCTGCCGGTGCATCCTCTGCCAGCACAAGGCGTACGGACGAGCCCTGCACGACCACGTCCTCCACGCCCTTCTCCCGGAAGTAGTGCAGAAAGCCTGTGCGACTGCCGGTCACTGCCTGGCCGGCACTGCCGGCCCTTGCTGTCCTGCTGCCGGCCTGTTCGTCTGTCTGTTCGCCTGCATGAGGACGTGTCTGGGGCAGCAGCCAGACCCTGCCTGCACAGCGGGCACAGAAGGCCTGCGGCTCGCCCTGGTAGAGAATGCGGCCTTCGTCCAGCATGAGGATGTGCGGGCAGCGCTCAGCTTCATCAAGGTAGGCCGTAGACCAGAGTATGGTCATGCCCTGGCCGGCCAGCTCTGCCACCATGGTCCACAGCTCCCTGCGCGAGAGCGGATCAACGCCTACACCGGGCTCGTCGAGCAACAGCAGGTCAGGGTCTCCGAGCAGGGCGCAGGCAATGCCGAGCTTCTGCTTCATGCCGCCGGAAAGGCGTCCTGCCAGCCTGCCCGTGAAGGGAGCAAGGCCTGTGAAGGAGAGAAGCCGGGCAAAGAGCTCCTCGCCACGCTCCCGTTCAAGGCCCCGTAACCGGGCATGCAGACGCAGATTGGCAAGCACGGTGAGGTCTTCATAGAGCCCGAACTTCTGAGGCATGTAGCCAAGGCGATTGGGCTCTTGAGCAACAAGCTCAAGGGGCGTTTTGCCAAGGATGTGCATGCTGCCGCCATCCGGCTGCAGAAGGCCTGCCAGAAGGCGCAGCAGGGTGGTCTTGCCTGCAGCATCAGGCCCCACAATGCCTGTGATGACACCTTTGGGCAGCTCGCAGGTGAGGTCGTGCAGGGCTGTATGCCTGCCAAAGGACTTGCGTACAGCCTGCAGGGACACGGCCACTGTTGCAGCAGCGCAGTGCCCCTGTGCTGTCTTTTCAGACTCGGCCGCAGGGCCGGATTGTGCCACAAGGCCTGTCCGGCCTGCCTGAGCAGATGTTTCCCTGCCCGGCCTGTGCTGTCCTGTGCGCGCAGTCATGGTCTTCTTCCCTGTGCCCGGCTTCCTGTGCCCGGATTGCTGTATCCTGCTGTCTGTTTCCTGCTCTCTTCCCTGTAGTTGCCTTCCAGTTGTCTGGCCTTGTCTCTAGTTCCTGTTCTCAGGACTGTTCTCTGAGCTGCTTTCCGAGCTGTTTGCAGTGCTGTTTTCTGGCAGCGTCACCCGTACAGGCATGCCCTGGCGCAGCATATTGTCGGGATCTTGTGCCAGCACACGGATGCGGTAGACCAGGGAAGAGCGTACTTCTGCTGTTTCCACATTCTTTGGGGTGAACTCGGACGAAGGCGAGATATAGCCCACTGTGCCTGCAAAGGGCTTTTGTGCGCAGTCAGCCCAGACCTGGACAGGCATGCCTGGTTTGATGCGGCCGAGGGAGGGTTCATCCACATAGACCCTGAGCCAGACAGGATCGTCCAGGGTCAGGGTGAGCAGGGGACTTCCTGCTGCCACAATGGCCCCGTCCTCCTGAGCACGGGTGAGCACCACACCTTCCGAGGGAGCCGTGAGCACGCAGTCCTGCAGGGCAATGCGGGCAAGCTCATACTCGGCGTTTGCCGCAGCAAGGCTGGCCTTCTGGGCAGCAATGTCTTCGGCACGATAGCCGCGTGCATGCATGGCATAGGCCTGTTCAGCCGCAGCAAGGCCTGCCAGACTCTGCTTTGCCAGGGAGATGGCATTGTCCAAGGACTGCTGGGAAACGGCATTGGCCCTGCGCATGCTGGTGATGCGGTCCAGCTGAATCCTTGCATAGTCTGCCTGAGCTCTGGCGGACTCGGCCTGTTTTTTTGCCTGCTCGACCTCTTCCACCCTGTAGCCGGCCTCAAGCCTGTCCAGCTGAGCTTTCTGAGCCTGCACAGCAGCCTCTGCCCTGGCAAGGTTTGCCCTGTACGTCTCCTCCTCCAGTCTGGCCAGAACCTGGCCCTTGTGCACACGCATGCCCTCGTCCACCAGAATCCGGGCAATGCGGCCGTCTACGCGGAAGGAGAGCTCGACCTGACGGATTTCCACATTGCCGTGCAGGACAAGCTCGCGTTCGCCAAAGTACGAAGCAAAGAGCCAGATGAGCGCAAAGCTCACCGCATGCAGAAGAATGAGCAGGCCGATGTTCTTTTTGCTGACAAGGGAAGAGGGCTTGAAAGCCATAGGTGTCGTCCTTTGCGAGTGCTTCTTGAGAATGTCTCTTGAGAGTGTTTCTTGAGAGTGACGCTGGGTGTGAACACACTGCCCGATGCGGCAGCAGGGGGAATGACAGCAGGTCAGCATTCTGCCGCTGTCTTGTGACTGCTGTGGGCACAGGAAGACATGGTGAAGCAGCGCAGAGCCAGAGAGCTGCATGGAAGCAGCAGTGCTGAAACAGTCTTGAAACAGTTCTTGCACAGTACCTGCACAGTGCCGAAACAGTCTTGTCCTGTGCCATGCTATACCGGGCAGACAAAGAGCGTCAAACAGGGAAGGCAGGTGCGTGCAGGGCTGCAGGGCCCTGCAGGCGGCCACACAAGCTGCCTCACCAGCCTGCC
>CASEWR010000051.1 GCA_949291675.1 uncultured Desulfovibrio sp.
AGGCGGCAGAAAACGCGAGCTTTCTGTCCGCCTGGAAAAACCAGAAAGCAGGCAACTGTCCCCCGGACGCTGCTGCAGGGCCGTATGGCAAATGGGGGAGAAGGAGGAAGGTCATGCATTGTGTGATGGTGACGAAGACGATGCTGAAGACGATGACGAAGGTGCTGTCGATGGTGCACCGGGGCCTTGTGTTCAGGCTGGCACTGAGCGCAGGCCCTGTGGCACTGGCACTGAGCCTGATACTGGGCCTGAGCCTGATACTGACACTGGCACTGCCGCCGGCACAGGCCCTGGCAGCCACAGTCGGGCTGGCAGGGGCAGTGCCTGCCAGCGTGGGCGGTGATGCCGCAGGCACACGTATCAGCGGTGATGCCTGGAGTGTGGGACCAGGCCTTGCCACAGCAGGCAACCAGGTCCTTGGCATGCAGCAGACTGTGCAGGCAGCACAGGCCATCTGTGCCCAGCTGGCCTCCTTCAATGCTGCCCTGCAGACCAGGGCCGGGGGCAGTACCTCGGCACAGGCAACGCTTGTGCAGGGGGCCACAAGGGAGCTGGTGGCAGCCCTGGAGCGCCATGCTGCCACCGTAAGCAGTGACCTCGAAGCCCAGCAGCACAATCCCCTCAATACGGACCAGCACTGCGCGGACATGGCTGCAGCCCTGGCAGGCACAGGCCAGCTTGCCTCGCGTGTGCAGCTGGACAAGCTGCAGGAAGAGACCCTGGACCAGACCAGGCGCGATGCCTCCACAAAGAACTTTCCCCAGGCCCAGGGCCAGCAGGACGTGATCCTGCTGGATTCTGACCTCTTCAAGGATGAGCAGGTCTTCCGTCCCGGCTGGCTCATGCCTGCAAACGGCCTCATCACCGAGCAGGCCAGGGCCAACTTCATGATTGGCGTGCTCTCCAATCCCACGCCTGCCCCGCGTGTCTCCGAGGAGGCTGCCCGCACGCCCGGCGGGCGCAAGGGGGCCTCAGCCCTCAAGATCAAGTCTGCCCAGAGCGGCATTGCCGAGGGGGCCCTGCGCTTTGTCTCCCAGTTCTACCTGCCCCTGGCTGACTACAGCCTGGCAGTGCCCGAGCTGGAGGAAGAGGCCGGAGTGGCAGAGGCAGACCGCATGCAGCCCGATGAGACAGGCTATAGCCTCATGCAGTACTTTGCCGCCAGGCAGCAGTACTTCAGCGGCAATATCAATGCCCTGCGCAAGTCCGTGATCTGGAACTCCGCAGACACATTGCGCAATCTCTACATCCTCCTTGCCGAGCACTATCACCTGCGCCTGGAAAGCCTGAAGGCCAGCCTCTATCAGACAGCCCTGCTGGCCACCCTGGTCGGTGCGCAGACAAAGGATCAGAACGAGGTGGTGGCAAAGTTCCTGGTGCCCCGCCGCCAGCCTGCAGGCCAGAGCACAGCTCAGCCGTAGCAGGGCAGCAGCAGAAGCGGCAGCGCGGGGACAGCAACAGAAACAGCAACAGCACTGCATGCAGGAGGTGAACCTGTGCGTCAGCAGCTCTACGGTGTGCACAAGGACCAGGAGCACAGCAAGGACGAGTGTCTGCGCGACATTCGCCCCCTTTCCTCGCGCTGTCTGGCAGCCATTGTGCAGCGCGAGGGCTATGCCCTCTGTCTTGGCATGGCCATGGTATGCATGCTGCTCTTTCCCCAGACCATGCTTGTGTGCATGCCCCTGGTGGCAGGGCTTTTTGCTGTGCGCCGCAAGGCCTGCCGCAGGCAGCATCTGCCCATGCGCGTGCCTGCCTCCTGGCAGAAGACGGACTACGGGGACGTAGTGGCTGGCGGCGGCTGGCACAAGGCCAGGGGAAGCTTCTATCTCGGCAATGAGATGGAGAGCAACAGTGAATTGTGGATTGCCAGGGAGGACGTGCTCACCCATATGCTGGTCCTGGGCACCACAGGTGCCGGCAAGACCGAGACTCTGGTCTCCCTGGCCTTCAACTACCTTGCCAGGGGCTCCGGCCTGCTCTATGTGGACCCCAAGGCTGCTCCCAAGCTGGCAGCCCAGATCTACACCATGTGCCGCATCATGGGCAGGGACGACGACTTTCTTCTGCTCTCCTACATGGCGGACAAGGCTGCGGGCAAGGCTGCAGGCGCCATGGCAGAGGCCAGGGGCACACAGACCATGCGCCGCCGTCCCCATCCGCGCCAGTCCAATACCCAGAATCCCTTTGCCGTGGGCACTGCCAATGAGCTCACCCAGCTTCTGCTGGCCCTCATGCCCGAGGAGGGTGCCGGCAATGCCATCTTCTCCAGCAATGCCCAGACCCTCATCTCAGGCCTGCTCATCGTGCTGGTGGAGATGCGCGACAGAGGCGAAATTCCCCTCTCCATCGGCATCATCCGCAAGTACCTCATGTCCCTGAGTGAAATTGACGCCCTTGCCAGGCGCACGGACCTTTCGGACAAGAGCATCCTGGCCCTGCGGGCAGGCCTTGCCACTGTGGGCTGGGACATGTCCCGCCAGCTTGCCCAGCAGCCGCGCAACTTTGCCGAGCAGTACGGCTATGCCAGAGCCTATTTCGGCAGGGCACTCTCCCTGCTTGTAGACAACTACGGGCGCATCTTTCGTGTCACCCATGGCGAGATTGATGCTGTGGACGTCATTACCAGCCGCCGCATCTACGTGACCCTCATCCCCTCTGTGGACAAGGACCCCAGAGAGCTCAGGCATCTGGGCCAGATCTGTCTCTCCTCCATCCGCAATGCCTGTGCTGTGGGCCTGGGCGGGCTTGTGCAGGGACGCTTGTCGGACGTGCTTGGCGCACTGCCAACGGATGCGAGATCGCCCTTCGGGGTGATTGTGGATGAGTATGCAGCCATTGAGACACCTGGCTTTGAGATCCTGCTCACCCAGGGGCGCGGCCTTGGCATTGCCGTCACTGTGGCCTCCCAGGACTTTGCCGGCATACGCAGGGCCTCTGAGCACGCAGCAGAGCAGATTGTCTCCAACTGCCGCTGCAAGTGTATCATGTGCCAGGAAGACCCGCGTCAGACCATGGATCTGGTGCGCTCCATGGCAGGTGAGGCCTGGGTGTATCAGAATACGGGCTATGCCGTGCCCGAGGGCACTGGCAGCCCCACCTATCGCGACAATATGGCTGTCTCCGTGGCACGCATTGCCAGGGTGGACTACCGTGACCTGCAAAAGCAGGTGGAAGGCCAGATGACAGTCTTCTTCCGGGGAGAGCTGATCCGGGCCAGAGCCTTTTATGCGGATCCGCCCCTGGTACCCTCACAGGCAGTACGCCTCAACTGCCACCTCATGCTGCAGGCACCTTCCCCTGCAGGCCTGCACAAGTACACTGGCACGCTGGCTCTGCTCACACGCTGGCTGCAGGCGCTGGGCAGAGGGGAGTGTGGGGCATGTGTGCAGCCGGAGCATGCTGTTCCGGCACTGCCCGGGGAGCTTGCTGTCATTGTCTGGCTCTGGGAGCGCCTTGGCTTGCTGCCGGACATGGACATGGTGCACTGCAGCGTGGCTGCCCTGCTGCAGGCACAGGTGCGCAGGCCCGGAGAAAGTTTTGGGGAAAGCATTGGGGGAAGCTTCGGGGCAGGCTGTGCAACAGGCGCAAATGGTGTGGCAGGCTCCGGGACACCTTATGGCCAGACAGGTCAGGGCGGCCCGGCAGGTCAGGACGGCCAGGCAGGTCAGGGAACAGCCGGGTATGGGCCGCAGCAGCCAGGCAGACAGGAAGCAGACCCTGGTGCTGCGACAGGCAGTACGCCGGACAGCCTGGCAGACGATGATGCCGCAGCAATCTGGGAGCCCGGGCCTGAGGACCTTCTGGACATGGCCAGGGGCCTTACGGGTGCTGCAGGCAGGGAACTGGAGCACGAGGCCAGGCGCAGGCCGCATGCTGCCCAGAGGGGCGGGAGAAGCGGTCAGAAGGGCAGCGCCTGATTCGCGTCACGCACCTGCAGCGTTCACAGTGCAGCAGAAGGGCAGCTGAAGGGCAGCGAAGTCCCAGGGCATGTGCCTGCAGGCAAGGGGCACGGCCAAGCTGTGCCGGCTGGTCGTGCAGCCAGTGTCCATGGCGTTGGCAGTCATGGACACTGGCAGTCATGGCTGCTTGTGCCCGTGCGCACAAGCGCCGGACAACGCTTTCCCTGGCCTGGGTGTCCTGTGTCTCCTGTATGCCCTGAATGCCCTGTATGTTCCGTCTGGCTTGTCTGGCAGGGGTATTGCCACACCCTGCCGGTGCGCTTCAAACCCCTCAAATTGGGCCTCAGACCGGGCAGCAGGCCAGGCAGCAAGACTGGCCCAGCATCCCGTTTCAGGCCTCACAGCAGGCCTGCATGGGCGTTGAACGCTCTTGTGCAGGCCGCACAGCGCACGCTTTTTCTCCCGGAACACAAAAAAAGACAGAAAATGCTGCAAATGCACTATTTCAGAACCGTGTCTGTTCTCTATGTTGTGAAATATCTCCCAAGGAGGTTCACCTATGACAGAGACAACACAGTGCACGCAGATGCATGACACAGATGTCCTCATCCTGGGGGCCGGTGCCTCAGGCTGCGGAGCTGCGCTGGCAACAGCGGGCAAGGGCAGACGCGTGCTGCTTGCAGACAAGGGCAAACTGGAGAGCTGCGGCTCTCTGGGTGGTGGCAATGATCACTTCATGGCCATTCTGAATACCGGCGCTCCCGGCGATGACCTGGAAACAGCCATCAACTTCTACTGCACTCCCATGAGCGGCTACACACCCGGGCACATCCGCCAGTGGCTTGAGGTCATGCCGAAGATGATTGCCATGCTCAAGAGCCTTGGCATTGTGTTCAAGTACAATGAGGACGGCTCCTTCTACCGCACCACTGGCTTTGGTCAGCCTGGCAGCTGGTGGACGCACATCAACAACGGCAAGTACATCAAGCGCCGCCTTGGCCGGCTGGTGCGCGCACAAGGCGTGGACACCCTGGAATACTTCCAGTGCACGCGTTTGCTTGTCGAAAACGGGCGCATTGTCGGTGCTGCAGGCTTCAATGTGCGCGACGGCTCCTTCCATGTGGTGCGTGCCCGCACCGTGGTGCTGGCCCTGGGCAGGCTGGCAGGGCGCGTGTCCGACAACTCCTCGCACAATCCCTTCAACATTGCCTTCTCACCCTTTGTCACAGGCAGCCAGATTGCCCTGGCCTATGAAGCAGGGGCCGAGATCCTCACCCTGGACTCCGAGCAGGAGGCAACCCTCATTCCCAAGGGCTGGGGCTGTCCCGGCATGAACGGCATCACCTCCAGCGGCGCCAGGGCCATGAACGGCCTGGATGAGCGCTACATGGCCAAATACCATCCCATGATGGAAATCGGTCCCCGCTGTCTTCTGGTGCGCGGCACAGCCCAGGAGCAGTCCGAGGGCAACGGCCCGCCCTTTGACCTGGAATTCCGCCACATCGACAAGGACATACTCTATCATCTGCAGCATGACAGCATGCCCGGGGACAAGGAAACCTGGAATGACTACTGCGCGCAGGCAGACATTGATTTCCGCTGCAAGCCCATGGAAGTGGAGCTCTCGGAGATCTACGTCAACGGCATTCTCTATGTGAAGGAGAACTTTGAGGCCAGAACAGTGCGCGGCCTCTTCTCAGGCTCCATGTTCCATGACTTCTCAGGTTCTATCTGCTCAGGCTACCTGGCAGGCCAGCATGCCCTGGAAGCCTGCGATCACTATGAGCCTGCCGACATCAGCCCTGAGCTTGTGGAGGCAGAGCGCGCACGCGTCTTTGCGCCCCTGCAGCAGGAAGAGGGGGTGGGCATACGTGAAGACAAGTATGAGGCAGCCATCCGTCAGGTCATGAACTACTACATGGGCTTTGTACGCTCTGGCAGGGGCATGGAGAGGGCAGCTGCAAAACTCGACTACATTGCCTCCCGCAAGGGCGAGGTGATTGCCCGCAATCTCCATGAGCTCATGCGTGCCCATGAGGCCATGCATCTGCTCACCACCTGTCAGCTCACTGTGCTTGCCACCCTGGAGCGCAAGGAAACGCGCTTTGTCTACAAGCGCTCGGACTATCCCGATCAGGACCCGACCTATGACAACAGACTGCTCATAGTCAGTGCCTGCGAGGGCAAGCCCCGGTGCACATGGCAGATCTTCCCCAACGCCTAAGCTTCAGGACGGCCGGGGCCCTGCACGACGGTCTGAAACAGTCAGAGATTGCCGCAACGGGCCCGGGAACGGCATACGACAAAGGAAACAACCATGCCTCCGATTTTCAGCAAAGAGAAACAGCATCTGTACTGTCTGTGCGACAGCAGCAAGGGGCAGCACCGCACCTCGCCCTGCGAGGAACACTGCCTTGTGGGCAATCACATTCAGATCATGGCCAGGGCCCTGGCAGAGGACAAGCCTGACCTTGCCCTGCGTGCCCTGCGCGCAGTCAATCCCTTCCCCGGTGTCACTGGCAGGGTGTGCCCGCATCCCTGCGAGACGCACTGCAATCGCAATTGCCATGACGAAGCCCTGTCCATCCGCGCCCTGGAGCGCTTTTCCGCAGACCATGGCACAAGCCCGCATCTCACCCCTCTGCCTGCCAGCGGCAAAAAAGTGGCAGTCATTGGCAGCGGTCCTTCCGGCCTTGGCGCAGCGTATTTTCTGACCCTGCTTGGCCATGAGGTCACAGTCTTTGAGTCCGCCCCTGTGGCAGGCGGTGTGCCCAGGCAGTCCATTCCGGACTTTCGCCTGCCCAAGGATGTGGTGGACCGCGAAGTGGGCCTGCTCCTGGACCTTGGCGTGCGCATCCTGACCAATACCGAGGTCGGACGTGACGTGCAGATTGAGGATATCCTGTCCCGCTACGCAGCCTGCGTGGTGGCTGTGGGCAATCAGAAGGAGCGCAGGCTGGCCATTCCCGGCATTGAGCATGCCCTGGCAGCAGTATCCTTTTTGCGTTCCTCAAACCTTGCCAGAGAGCGCATGGACGGCAAGCGCGTGGTCATCCTGGGCGGTGGCGGCGTGGCCTTTGACTGCGCCTTCACAGCCCGCCGCCTTGGGGCTGCAGACGTGCGCCTGGTCTGCCTTGAGGACAGGTCTGTCATGAAGGTGACTGCAGGAGAACTGGCCCAGGCCGATGCCGAGGGCATCATCATGCACACAGGCTGGCTGTCCGGCGCCATCACAGAGTCTGATGGTGCAGATGGCGCGCTGCGCGTGACTGCCGAGGCTGTGTCCGCCTTCTCCTTTGATGAGAAGGGCGAGCTGCATGCAGAAAAGATCCCCGGCAAGGTGCTTGCCCTGGACTGCGACACAGTGATCTGCGCTTCAGGCCTTTTGCCTGACATTGCCTTCCTGGACAGGCTGAACCCTGCCAGAACCGGTCGCGGCGGCATTGCCACTGAGCACGGTGCAGCCAGTCTTCCAGGCCTCTTTGCCACAGGCGAATGCACCATGGGCCCTTCCCTGGTCTCCTCTGTGATCCGCGATGCCAGACGCACAGCCTTTGAAGTGCATGCCTGGCTCAATGACATGCCCCTGGGACAGGCCATTGATGCCTGGATTGCAGATGATGGCACCATAACGGTCAGGTATGGCGTGACAAAGGGCGAAGCACACGAGGTCGCCTGTGAGGAGATTGCCAATATCTACCATCATGAAAAGAGTCCGCGGCACGCGCCCGTGCTCCTGGCAGCGTCCGACACCTGGATGGCCTTTGAGGAACTGGACAAGGGCCTGAGCCCTGAAGATGCCCGCAGCGAGGCAGCCCGCTGCATGCACTGCGGCCACTGCCAGGCCTGTGGAGAATGTGTGGACAGCTGCCCGGGCCTCATCCTGGAGCTCGGGGAGATCTCGCCCCGCGTGGCCTGGCCGGATGAGTGCTGGCACTGCGGCTGCTGCCGTCTGGCCTGCCCCGGGGCCTGCATCTCCTTTGTCTTCCCCATCCACACCTTCCTCTAACCTTCGTCAAACCCTTTCTCAAACCCTTCCTCTGGCCGGATATCCCCTCAGAGCCGGAGAGTTCTGGAGGCTTGCATGAGAGCCTGTCTACACAAGGGCATGTACATGCTCCTGGTCTTCTGTCTTACCCTGTCCCTGGCTGTGCCTTCTGTGCAGGCAGCCCGGATGCAGGCTGAGCCTGAGTACGTGCTCACCCTCAATCTGCCCATTCCCCCCATTCACAACCGCTGGAAGTACGCCATGCAGGGCTGGTGCGAGGAAGTGCACACACGCAGCAATGGCAGACTGAAAATCGTTCCCTACTTCTCGGAAGCCTTAAGCAAGGAAAGCGAAGCCTACGAGTCCGTCAAGTTCGGTGTGGCTGACATGGCAGAGTTTTCCTATGACGTGGCCATAGGACACTTCCCCTTCCACGAGCGTGTGTTCACCACTGCCAGCATGGGCAGATCCATGGAAAACCCCACGGACTGGCTCATGGAAGTGGAGAAGGCCTTTCCCGAGACCATGGAAGAGCTGAAGGGCGTCAAACTCCTCTTCTCCCATGTGCAGAGCATAGGCATGGTCATTGGCAGCAGCGAGCCCATCCGTTCTTTGGACGAGCTGCGTAACAAGAAGGTCAATGTCATTGGTGACTATCAGGTGGCCAACAAGCTGCGCTCCCTGGGTGTGTCCGTGGTCAGTGTGCCCATGGCAGACGTCTACATGAGTCTGCAGCAGGGCGTCATTGATGCTGCCAGCTGTGACTTTGACCTGCTGGTGTCCCGCAGGCTCGGCGACATTGTCAAACACGCCACCCTGCTCAATACCACCTGTTTTGTCTTCTGCGTGATCATGAACGAGGAGAGCTACAACAGGCTGCCGGAAGATTTGCAGGCTGTCATTGACAGTGTCTCGGGCGACTATGGCAGGCAGGTCTTCAAGACCTTCTGGGACACCTTGCCCTACCAGGCCCTGGAGACCTGGATTACAGAGATGGGCGGCCAGCTCCATGTGCTCAGCCCCGAAGAATACAGGGAAGTGGATGCTGCCATGCAGCCTGTGGTGGACGAGTGGAGCGACATTGTCACAAAGGCAGGCTATCGCGGCACAGACATGGTGTCGCGTATCAGAGAAATCGGCGAAGCCTACAGCTGTCCCTGGGCAGAGAGCAAGAGCATGCAGCTGGCCAGGCAGCTCGGACACAGGGACTGATCAGAGTGCCCTGAGCCCCCTCCCGGGCTCCTTGAGGCCCCTTGAGACCCCTTGAGGCCCCTTGAGGCCCTTCGAGATCACAAAGACTCCTGATCACTGCCCCTGCAGTTTCAGCCGGCTTCCCCGGCAGCCTGCCGGCGGCTGGCGGCTGACCATTCCCCACCCCTTGAACAGCACTCCTGCTCCATTGCGAGGTTGTATATGTCCGAGTCTGCACAGGCCGGCCCCCTTCAGGGCCTTCTGCAGCGCAGCGCACGCTTTTCCTCTGCGCTCAGCGCTGCCGGCATGGGCATCTTTTTGCTCATGGTCATCCTCACCTTTGTGGATGTCTTCCTGCGTTACCTTTTCGGTTCCTCCCTGCCCGGCACAACGGAAGTGGTGGGCCTGCTCATGGTGGTCGTGGTTTTTTCCTCCATTGCGGCAACGCAGTGGCAGAAAAGCCATGTCACCATGGACATCCTGACCTCCAGGCTGAAAGAGCCCCAGGCAGCCCTGCTGGGCCTTGCCACAGGCATCTGGAGCCTGGTTACAGCCCTGGTCTGTACAGGCATTGCCATACAGTATGCCGTGGACACCCCGTCCGTGACCCTGGTGCTGCGCATCCCCCTCTGGCCCGTTGTGGCCTTCATGGCCTTCGGCTTCTTCCTGCTCTCCCTGGCAATACTTCATGACCTTCTGGAAAGCATTGCCAGGGCAGTCGAGCTTGCAGGCCCTGCCAGAACCTGGCAGGCAGCTCTGCTGGCAGTGCTCTTTGTCAGTGGGTGCGTGGCCTTTGCCCTGTACAAGGTGCCTGGCCTTGATACCATCACCACCGGCATCCTTGGTCTGTGCTTCCTCTTCCTGCTCTTCGGCTTGGGCATGCCTGTGGGGCTGGGGCTTGTGGCAGCAAG
>CASEWR010000052.1 GCA_949291675.1 uncultured Desulfovibrio sp.
GGACAGTGGAGGAAGAAAAGATGCAGACACTGACAGACGAGGAGAAGGCACAGCTGCGCGAGGAAATGCGTGAGCGCTTTCGCTCGGCAGAAGCACGCAGGGTGGTCATTCGCGTGCAGGAGAACCTGCGCCTGCTGCGCAGGGAGCATGGCCTCTCCCCGGCAGACTTTGCCAGGCTCAGGGACAGGCGCCCGCAGCTCTCGGCCCTGGAAGAGCAGGCAGATCTGCAGCTGGGCAGCCTGGCAGCCCTGGTGGCTTCCCTTGGCGGCATTCTGGAGATCACAGCCCGTTTCCCGGACAAAAAGGACATCAGACTGGTCTGAGCCTGACCGTGGCACATGCAGGCCAGCACAGGCAGGCTTTTGCAATGCCAGTTTGGCCGGGTCAGAGCTGGCCGGTCCTGCGCTGGCCGGCCCGAAGCCTGGCAGCCGGAAGCAGGGCAGGCCGGAGCATGCAACCTGTACAGAAAAGACGAAACGACCCGGTATGGTGCGCCATACCGGGTCGTTCGGGCTTTCAGCAAACTGGCCTCACGCCCCATGCCTCGCGTCTAATGTCTGTGCGACAGGCGGGTGGCCATATCCCTGGCAGCAACTCTGGCCTTCTTGCCAGTCTCGGTGAGGGGAATGCTGCCTACCTGCAGGTAGGCTCTGGGCACCCAGTACCTGGGCAGGACGTGGCGGCAGAGCTTTTCCAGAGCCTGGGCTGTCTCGCTGCCCTCATAGAGCAGGACCAGCTTTTCCCCCAGACGCTGATCGGCAATGGAGGTCACGCAGAAGGGGAACTTGATCACAGGGCTGAGCAGCTCTTCCACTGCCTCAAGCTGCACCTTGATGCCGCCGGTATTGACCACGTTGTCGCAGCGGCCAAGGATGCGGAAGCGCCCTGCCTCGTCGATTTCGGCAATGTCATTGGTGAGCAGCTCACCCTCGGTGACTCTGGGAGCCCAGATGGCCAGGGTGCCTTCCGGGGAGAGGCGCACACTCACGCCGGGAAGGGTGGTGTACCACTCCGAGGCTGTGGGGCCGTTGATGCGGCGCAGGGCAATGTGGGACAGGGTTTCGGTCATGCCGTAGGAGGACCAGACCTCGTTGGGGAAGTCTGCCAGCTTGTGGGCCAGGGGGCCTGTCACAGCGCCGCCGCCAATGAGCAGGCAGCGGATATCCTTGAGCTTCTTTGCCGTGGCATGGTCCTGCAGGCTCTCATAGACCTGCATGGCTGTGAGCGGGGCAAAGTGCACAGGCTTGTCCAGGCTGACCAGAGGAGAAGATGCGGGCTGCTTCACAATGAGGTCAAGGCCCCAGACCAGGGCGCGCACCACCATCATGCGGGCTGCGATATAGCGCAGCGGCATGGCAAGCAGGGCAGTGTCCCCCTTTTTCAGGCGCAGAAATTCGCAGGTAAGGCGGGCGCTGCTGGCCATGCGCACCTTTTCCACGGCAATGGGCTTGGGAGAGCCGGTAGAGCCTGAGGTAAGCACGGTTGTGGTCGGACTCTTCTTGCGCCAGTCCACCAGAAAGCGGGCCAGGTCGCCAAGATGCCCCTCACGCTTCACATAGCTTTCCGTGAAGGCCGTCAGCGTGCCGCCAGCCAGCTGAACGCCGTCCATGGTCAGGGGCAGGCTGGTCAGTGCTTCAAGGGGAGTGTTGTCGTCTGAATAGACGCAGTCGATTTCCGTCATCGAAAAAGTCCGAGTGGTTGGGTTACAGGGTATGTATGAACGTCGGGCCCGCAGAGGCGGGCCCGGCACAACTGAAACAGCGGGACATTTCCTCAGCCTGCCAGCACATCGCCAAGCCCGAGCCAGGAGAGCAGGTCAGGCTCTGCAGCATCGGGGTCGCAATGCAGGGCTGTGCCCTGCATGTGTACAGGCAAAAGGTCACAGTTGTCCGTAAAGAGCCTGCCTGTGCCAAGGCCCTGATGGCGCGGACAGTGCAGGGTGCCACACCACTGGGCAATGGCATTGAGGCCGATATTGGACTCCAGGGCAGAGGTCACCCAGAAGCCTGCTCCGGCCATGACAGCCAGATCCACCCACTGCACGCAGCCCTTGAAGCCGCCGTGCAGGCTGGGCTTGAGCACAAGGTAGGCGGGAGAGATGGCCTCCATCAGCCGTGCGCGCTCCTTGCGGGGCACATTGATGAGTTCCTCGTCCAGAGCAATGGGGATGGGAGAGGTGCGGCACAGTCTGGCCATTTCCTGCCACTGGCCTGCGCGTATGGGCTGCTCGATGGAATGGGGCGCAAATTTTGCCAGGGCTTCGAGTTTTGCCTCAGCCTCCTGCGGGGAAAAGGCGCCGTTGGCATCAAGGCGCAGCTCCACTTTGGCAGGGTCCGGCGCAAGCTCGCGCAAAAGCGTGAGCATTTCCAGCTCGCTGGCAAAGTCAATGCCGCCAATCTTGCACTTGATGCAGGTAAAGCCTGCAGCAAGCTTCTCCTCCATGCGGCGCACCATGGTCTCCTTGTCACCCATCCACACCAGGCCGTTGACGGGAATGTCTTCCTCACCCCTGGCAAAGGGGGTCTTGAAGAAGCGCACGGAGCGGGTGCGGGCATGCAGCAGGGCCATTTCCAGTGCAAAGCGGATGGAGGAGTCCCCCTCGGGGATGGAAGAGGGCACACAGGCCCCGTCCACAAAGTCCTGACAGGCCTTTGTCAGACGCTGTTCCAGAGCCGTACAGGCTGCCTCGTCGGCCACAGGGCCAAGCTCGGGGCTCAGGCCCGGCAGCGGGGCGCATTCGCCAATACCGACTGCGCCGCTCTCCCTGTCATACAGGACAACGTACCAGACGTTTCGTGTTGTATAGACGCCGCGTGAGGTCCCTGCAGGCTCGTGAAAGTGCAGGGTACGTCGCGTGACAGCAAACTGCCAGGCCATGCTGATCTCCTTGAAAGCTCTTGTGTGGGAAAGACCCTGTGTGCACCCGGTGCAGGGACTGAGGGACTAAGGGAATTTGGGATAGTCCCTGAAGTTGGGCTTGCGCTTTTCCAGGAAGGCCCTGCCGCCTTCCTGGGCCTCGTCGGTGAGGTAGTAGAGCAGTGTGGCATCACCGGCAAGCTCCTGAATGCCTGCCTGGCCGTCGAGCTCTGCATTGAGGCCGACCTTGATCATGCGCAGGGCCATGGGGCTCATTTCCATCATGCGCTCAGCCCAGGCCACCACCTCGTCCTCAAGCTGGTCAAGGGGCACAACCTTGTTCACAAGGCCCATGTCCAGAGCTTCCCTGGCAGAGTACTGGCGGCAGAGGAACCAGATTTCCCTGGCCTTCTTCTGGCCCACAATGCGGGCCAGGTAGCTGGCACCAAAGCCTGCATCAAAGCTGCCCACATGGGGGCCTGTCTGGCCGAAGATGGCGTTTTCGGACGCAATGGTGAGGTCGCACATGACATGGAGCACATGGCCGCCGCCAATGGCGTAGCCGTTCACTGCGGCAATGACAGGCTTGGGAATGGAGCGAATCTGCTTTTGCACATCCAGGATGTTGAGGCGCTTGACCCCGTCCTTGCCGCGGTAGCCGCCCCTGTCCTTCACATGCATGTCGCCACCGCTGCAGAAGGCCTTGTCGCCTGCGCCGGTGAGCACAACCACGCTGATGTCCGGATCTTCCCTGCAGATGGCAAAGGCTTCGGACATTTCCTTTGTGGTTTCCGGCGTGAAGGCATTGCGATACCTGGGCCTGTTGATGGTGATGCGGGCTATGCCTTCATAGTAGTCAAACAAGATTTCTTCGTAGCTTTTGATGGGTTTCCATTCCCGGACAGCCATTGAATACTCCTGTACAAAAACGGGAAAGGCATGCTCGTGCTTTCCCTGCCTGTCATGCGTTTTTGTCTGCTGCACATATCTGTGCAGGTTGCGGACACTGTTGTGTCCTGTTGTCTGTGCAGTTTTGCGGACGGCCTTGTGTTCTGTATGGTGATGGCAGGTGCACTGCAGTTGTACACTGCTGTGCACAACGCTGGTTGCACAAAGGGAGTTGCAGAAGGCCTGCTGCAGAACGCCTGTCAGACAAGCAGCGCGTTGAGCTTTCTGCTTGCGGCAGCATCAGGCAGTGCTTCTGTCACCACTTCAAACAGTGTGATGCCCTGTGCGTGGATAAAGTCCGGCAGAA
This sequence comes from uncultured Desulfovibrio sp., assembly GCA_949291675.1. Lineage (GTDB taxonomy): Bacteria > Desulfobacterota > Desulfovibrionia > Desulfovibrionales > Desulfovibrionaceae > Desulfovibrio. The sequence continues at coordinate 4,112 of CASEWR010000052.1, forward strand.
GACGGGTAAAGGCATCCCGCGTTTCTGCACAGAGATACTGTATGCCACTGGCCTTGCAGAGCCCTGCAGCACGCAGTTCACTGGCACCGGCTATGTGACTGCGCAAATAGGGAGAAGACAGGCCAAGGGTGCGGAAGATATTGCCTTCCCTGTTATTAAAAAGCAAGATGCGCAGATTTTCCGGCAGACGCGTGCGCCAGAGGGCGTTCTGGTCGTAGAAAAAGCTCAAGTCACCAATCAGGCAGAACAGGGGGGTATTGGTCCTGGCAAGTGCCTCGGCATTGCCCAGGGCTGCCGAGAGCGAGCCGTCAATGCCGTTGATGCCGCGATTGCAAAAGACCTGTGTGCCTTCGGGCAGATCCCAGAACTGGGCATGGCGCACCACCGAGCTGTTGGCAAGATGCAGGCCAGCATACGGCGGCATGTGGCGGAAAAATTCGCGCACAAGCATGGGATCCGTGAAGCTGAACTCTGCCCTGGCAAGGGTGGCGCGCAAACGCTGCGAGGCCTGGCTCCAGGCGCGCACAAAGTCTGCATCAACCTCGCGCCGTGTCCGGCCAGGCTGACACTCCTGATGTCTCCGGCCTGCCTGAGCCTGCCCGGCCTGGCCAGCCTGATCACCCCGATCAGCCTCACCCGGTTCCCCCTGGGCAGGCTGATCACCCCCATCACCCTGATCAAGGCCCTGCAGAAAGCGCAGAAAGGCGCTGGCAGTGGTGGCAAAGACCCTGGTCAGATGCAGAAAGGTGTCTGCAACTGCCCCGTCAGCACTGACATGCCAGTGGGACAGGGTATCAAGGCTGCGCAGGTACTTTTTCAGACGCTTGGAGATAATGTGCCCGCCAAGGGTGATCACAAGCTGGGGCGCATACTTGTGTAAATTCTCGCTGCCCTCGCCTGCAAAGAGATCCGCCCTGTCCATGCAGGGCATGCGCCTGCCTGCGTCATCGAGATTGGCAAGATGCTCGAAGACAGGCACAACTCTGCCTGCAAAGGAGGCAAGAAGATCTTTGTCAAGCTCATGGGGGCGCATCTGCCCGCAGATGAGAAGCACACGCTGCGCCTTCTGCCACTCTGCTGCAACCTCCCTGTACTGCTGCTCAGGCAGGTGGAACGCAGAGCTGCGCATGACCTCAAGCACGCGCTCTTTGGGAAGCTCGCGCGCTGTAAAGGCAAAGAGGGGCTCCGTGAGGGGTACATTGATGTGCACAGGGCCTGGCACAGGGCCTCTGGCAGCAGCAAGGGCCATGTTGATGAGGCGGTTTCTGTGCCACTCTTCTTCAGGCCCGTCCTGTCCGGGCAGGTCCACAGAGCAGCGCACCATGTTCTGCAATGCCCCTGCCTGGCGCATGGTCTGGCCGTCGCGCTGATCAATCCAGGCAGCAGGGCGGTCTGCAGAGAGCACAACCAGAGGCAGTTCCTGGTAGCAGGCCTCAGCCACAGCCGGGCTGGCATCCATGAGGGCAGAGCCTGAGGTGACACAGATGGCCACAGGTTCCCCTGTGGCCTGCATGAGGCCTATGGCCTCAAAGGCGCCGCTGCGCTCATCCACACAAGGATAGGTCTCGATGTTGGGACAGGCGGCCAGGGTCTGGGCCAGGGGGGAGCTGCGCGAGCCTGCGCAGACAATGGCCCTGCGTATCTTGTGGGCCACCAGCAGGGAGACAAGCTGCAGGACGGACTTTTTTTCCGAATACATAACGTCCCTTCTGTTTAGTCGCGGCCGAGCAGGGCCAGCATGGTGCACATTTTCTGACAGGTTTCCTTCCATTCGCTCTCAAGCGTGGACTGGGGCAGGATGCCGCCGCCGGCATAGAGGCGCACGCCGCCGGCATGGAGCTTGAGACAGCGCAGATTCACATAGAGCGAGGCCGCAGTGTCCTGCCAGATCCCCAGAAAGCCGGCATAGTAGCGGCGATCCAGGCTCTCTGCGGAGAGGATGCGCTCCATGGCTTCCTTCTTGGGCAGGCCGCACACCGCAGGGGTGGGATGCAGGGCTGCGGCCAGCTGATGCAGGGTGACTTCAGGGGCAGGCTCAAAGCTGAAGTCCGTGCGCAAATGCTCCACCTGGCCTGCTCCGTGGGTCACAGGGCCTGTTTCCTCAAGACGGGCGCACAGGGGGGAGAGGGCGTCGCGAAGATAGCGCGCCACCCAGGCCTGCTCCCTGCGGTTCTTCTCATCCCAGTCTTCCTGTGTGCCGCGGGGGCGTGTGCCGGCCAGGGCCATGGTCTGCCAGTGCCTGCCCTCGCCCTGGAGCAGGATCTCCGGGCTTGCGCCAATCCAGGTGCCGCTGCGGGTGTGGCTTAAGGACACCATGGCATTGGGATAGGCGGCACAGGCTCTGGCAAAGATGCGCACTGCCGAGTGGGCACCAGGGAAGTTCTGGGCCCTGGAGAGCACAAGCTTGTCAAAGCGCCCTGCCTGTAAATCCTGCAAAAAGACCTGCAGGGCTCCTGCATAGCCGCTGTCCGGACTGGACTCAAAGAGGCGTGCCTTCAAATCCGCAAAGGTGGGCACGGCAATGGAGGCCGGCAGCGCGACATGGCCTAAGTGCAGCCTGCTGACAACGTCCTTCAGGCGCTCGCCAATGTCCTGCCAGCCGCAGGCTGTGATGTCATTGCGCACCAGCACCACAGGATGGCCCTCGCCCTCGGCAAAGGGGCAGAGCACAAAGCCTGAGCCTGTGAGGTCCTGCAGACGGGGAAAGAGCGTGTCGCGACCGTCACGCTGCATGAAGAGCAGCGGCTCGCAGTGCGGATAGCGCACCAGGGCCAGGGGCACATCTGCGCGCAAGAGCGTGTCTGCAGGGGCAAGCAGAGCCTGCAGGGCAAGGGGGTCAGTGGGACAGACGTCCCGGGCAGTGGACGCAGCGGGGCGTGCTTCAGGACGAAGCAGCGGGGGAAGATGGGGGAAGGTCATCAAATTCAGCTGTCCTGCTGGGGGACAGGCTGCACCTGTTCCCTGTGGGAAAAAGTGTGTGAAGAAGTGTGTGAAGAAGTGTGGGAAGAAAACGTGTTGGGGGAAAGAATGTGATTGAGGACGCGGGCTGTGGAGATAAGGCGGCCGTCTGCAGCGTCCGTAATGTCCACGTTCCAGACATGGGTGGTGCGGCCCATATGCAGCAGTGTCGCAGTGGCCAGCACCTGCCCGCCCTTTGCCAGGGCTGCAACATGGTTGGCACTGACACTGGCCCCTGCAGGGCGCTCGCCTGGCTGCAGGGTCAGCATGGAGCCCCAGCCTGCCAGGGTCTCGGCCAGAGCCAGGGAGGCGCCGCCACTCAGGTAGCCAAAGGGCTGACAGGTGCGCGCATCCGCAGGCATGGTGGCCCGCACCGTGAAACAGGCATGCCCGGACGCGGCCACGGGTGCACCCTCATGAGCGCCATCATGAGCATTCCCAGACACAGCGTCTGGCGCACCCGCAGGCGCAGCTTCTGGCGCAGCAGGCACGTCTTCCTCTGCCACTGGCAGAAAGACAATGCCGAGACTGCCCACCAGACTGGCATCCAGCAGGTCCTGTCTGGCACGGCTGTGCGCTTCCATGAGGCGGATATGGGCAAGTGAGGGGCTGTTCATGGCTGATATATGTCGGGGCTGTCCCCGGTTGCGTGCTGTGTGACTGTGGCTGTGTGGCTTGTGCAGGACGCCTGTCAGGGGCGTACGCGGGCCTGCAGATGGCCTGCAGTTGGCTCACCGCTGGCCTGTACTTGGCTCGCCGCTGGCCTGCAGGCTAGCAGAAATACTTGTAATAGGCTGCGCAGCTGCCTTCTGTGGAGACCATACAGGGACCCACAGGTTCCAGGGGCGTGCACTTTTTGCCAAAGAGCGGGCAGTCCTTCGGAGAGATGCGGCCCTTGAGCACCTCCCCGCAGCGACAGCCGGGGATGGGGCGCACTGGCTCAAGGGTAATGCCCAGGCGCTGCATGGCATCCATGTCTGCAAAGTCTGCGCGTATGCCAAGGCCGCTGGCGGGAATGCTGCCTATGCCGCGCCACAGGGCATCACAGGGCTCAAAGACTGTGTGCACAAGCTCCTGAGCCTTCGGATTGCCATGTTCAGGCACAGCGCGCTGATAGGCATTGCGCACCTGTGCTGTGCCATTGCGCAGATCTTCTGCCATGAGGCAGAGGGTCAGGAGGATGTCCGCAGGCTCAAAGCCTGCCACACAGGCTGGCACGTGCCACTTCTCTTCCAGGAAGGCAAAGGGGGCGAGGCCTGTCACCATGCACACATGCCCGGGCAGCAGGAAGGCGTCTATGCTGCTCTGCTCGTCCTGCAGGAGCAGCTCCAGGGCAGGGGGCACAAGCTTGTGCAGGGGAAAGACACAGAAATTGCCGAGCCCGCGCATGCGTGCCGTGAGCATGGTGGCTGCCACGGTGGGGGCTGTGGTCTCAAAGCCTATGCCGATGAAGACCACGGTCTTGTCCGGGTTTTTCTCGGCAATGGCCAGGGAGTCCAGGGGAGAATAGACAATGTGTACCCTGGCCCCCTGCGCCATGGCATGTTTCAGCGACCTGCCGTCGGGGCCAGGGACACGAATGAGATCACCAAAGGTGCACAGACACACATCAGGCATGCCGGCCATCTTCAAAAAGGCAGCCACTTCTGCGTCATGGGTCACGCAGACAGGACAGCCAGGGCCTGAGAGATGGGTGATGCCCGAAGGCAGAAGAGAGCGCAGGCCGGACTGGAAGATGGAGACAGTATGCGTGCCGCACACTTCCATAAAGCGCATCTGCTGTCCGGGAATGCCGGCAAGGGCCTTTTCCAG
>CASEWR010000053.1 GCA_949291675.1 uncultured Desulfovibrio sp.
CTTCCCCAACAACCCTGTGCTCATCATCTCCACCATGCGGGCCATGGCGAGCAAGATACGCATGCTGTGCAATCAGTCTGTGGAGCTGACCACAAGCGAAGTCACCACCCGCATCTGCCGCTTCATCTGTCAGCGCCTCAAGTCCGCCACCAGACAGGGCACCAGGAAGGGCCATGCTGTCTGCGTCATTCCCGCCCTGACCCAGCAGGACCTCTCTTCCCTGCTTGGCGTCCACAGAGTGACCCTGAACAAGGCGCTGCGCGAGCTCGAAAACAAGGGCATCATCGGCCCCTACTCCAGAAAGGAGCTCTTTGTCCTGGACGAAAAGCGCCTCTTCGAGCTTGCAGACCCTGGCCAGCAGTAACAGGGGCAGCACAGTACAGACAGGGCCTGCGCAAAGGCGCACAGAACACCTGCACATGATGACAGAGGGTCCGCACATACCGGGCCCTTTTTTCGTGCCGGCAGGCTGACAGGCACGGCAACCGGGCAGCCTGCCAGTCTGACAGGTAACCGGGCAGGCGCGGCAGAAACACCAGGTCCCTGTCGCGCCTTTCAGGTTGTGCCGGACTTTCAGGTTATGCCGGACTTTCAGCGGCCAGTTTCGTCAGCCTGCGCGTCCTGAGCGGCCTGAGCGTTCTGAGCGCCCCCGACTGCGGCTTCCTCTTCAGACTGGGCGTCTTGCGCAGCCATACTTTCCATGGCTTTTGCCATGCGCAGGACTGCAGCGACGACATCGTCTGACTGTCCCGGGGCTGCAGCAGCCTTCTTCAGGGCATCGATCACTTCCCCGGTCTGACCGGCTGCCAGGACAGCCTGCAGGGCCTCGTGGGCAAGTGTCTTCCTGTTCCTGCTGCCCTTCGGGCGTCCCCGGCCGTGCCTGGGCTCGGGCTGCGCTTGTTGTGCGTCCCCGGTTTCCGAAGCTGCCTGTGCAGCTGCCTGCCCTTCCTGCGCGGCCAGTGCTGCCTGTGCAGCGGCCTGCGCGGCCAGTGCTGCCTGCGCAGCTGCCTGCGCTTCTTTCTCCAGGGTCTTTTTGTTCCTGCTGCCCTTCGGGCGTCCCCTGCCGCGTCTGGGCTCGGGCTGCACTTGTTGTGCGTCTCCGGTCTCCGGGACTGCCTGTGCAGTTGCCTGCACTTCAGAGGCTGCCTGCCCTTCCTGCACTGTCAGGGTTGCCTGTGCTTCAGGGGCTGTCTCTTCGACTGCCAGAGCTGCCTGCGCGGCCCGTGCTGCCTGTGCTGCCTGCGCTTCCTTCGCCAGCGTCTTTTTGTTCCTGCTGCCCTTCGGGCGTCCCCGGCCGCGTCTGGGCTCGGGTTGCACTTGTTGTGCGTCTCCGGCTTCCGGGGCTGCCTGTGCGGTTGCCTGCACTTCAGGGACTGTCTGTGTGCCTTCGACTGCCAGAGCTGCCTGCCCTTCCTGAGCTGTCTGTGCCTTCCTGCCCCTGCCGCCCTTTTTGGGCTTCCGGGACACGGGGGTGAGGCCGGGCAGGGTGCGAGCCTGGTCAGCATACAGCTGTGCACGTACCTGCTCGAAATGCTCCTGTTCAGGCCCCTGCTCGCTGCCCGGTTGCCCGGCAGCGCTCTCGGCAGCGAATTCTGCACTGACCAAGACATTCAGCTCGTCTGCCAGGGTCTGCACATGCTGACTGCTGATGCCAAGGGCGCCAGGATGGGCAGTGTGAAAGACGTCCGGAGGAATCTTGTAGCGTTCTGCTCTTTTTCGCAAGGCCTGTCCGGCTGCTCCGCCAAGGATTTTCTTCTTTGTGCGCATCACACTAAGGCAATCAAGGCTCTTCAGCATGTCATTGAGCATGCGCTCCAGCATATCCTTGCGCTCTTGCTCGTCGTCGCCTTCATCTTCGTCTTCCCACGCAGAGACATCGTCGTCAAAATCGTCGTCACCTTCGTCTTCGTCACGCTCGTCGTCACTCTCGTCGTCAGCGTCGTCGCCAGAAAAATCGCCAAACGCATTGCGAAGCATGTCATGCATGCTCTCAAATGCGTCATCAGACTTGTCATCGGATGCACCATCAGATGCACCGGACTCTTCTTCATACGCCCGGTACTGCATGACTGCTTCAGCCTGGATCA
>CASEWR010000054.1 GCA_949291675.1 uncultured Desulfovibrio sp.
GTCTCCAAGCTATTTTGCCGGAAGCTGTGGGGAGCGCTCTCTCTTCCTTGCAGGAAAATATTGAATCACAGAGGACTCCCCGGTAGGGTGCGCCTTATATCCTCTCCCTGAAGGGAGAGGCTTTACGGCGCCTTTGGTAAGAGCCAGGGCCGTGTCCCCCGACTGTGCCCCCGGGCTGTGTCCGGGCGGCCTGTACAGCCCGCCATATGCCCAGCGGACACGTTCAGGGCCCTGCATATTTGACTTCCCCTGCGCAGCACCGTAAATTTTCCCCGCTTTCCCCGGATTTTCCCGGGCTTTCCCCATGCCTTTCACGGGACATGCGCTGTACAACTACATGCGTCAGGCCAGGCTTTGCGTCGTGCGCGCCTGCTTTTGCAACACCCTGCCTGTCACAAGACGCCTTTGCGCCATGTTCTTCCTTCTTTGTGTACACCTTTTTGATGCAACTTTTGCAGGCTTTGCGAACCTTGCGACCAGTACGGCCCTTTGTGCCACAGCGTACTCTTGCGAGTCTTGGCTTGTGAGTGTTTTGGTTAATGAGTGTTACAGTTTATGAGTGACTACAAGAAAACCCTGAATCTTCCTTCCACGAAGTTCCCCATGCGGGCAAACCTTGTCCAGATGGAACCTCAGATGATGGCCTACTGGGATCAGATCGATGCGAACAAGGCCATGCTCGATGCCCCTGCCCCCAAGGGCGACTACATGCTCCATGACGGCCCGCCCTACGCCAATGGCCATATTCACATGGGACATGCCCTGAACAAGATTCTCAAGGACATCATCATCAAGTCCCGCAACATGCAGGGCTATCATGCAGTCTACGTCCCGGGCTGGGACTGCCACGGCCTCCCCATCGAACACAAGGTGGAAGAAGAGCTCAAGGGCAAGAAGAAGACCCTGCCTGCCCATGTGGTGCGCAAGATCTGCCGCGAGTACGCAACAAAGTGGATTGACGTGCAGCGCAAGGAATTCCAGCGCCTTGGTGTGTTCGGCGACTGGGAGCATCCGTATTTGAGCATGCTCCCCGAGTTCGAGTCCGCCACCAGCATGGAGCTTGCCAAATTCTCCGAGAGCGGCAGCCTTGTGCGCGCCAAAAAGCCCATTTACTGGTGCGGCCACTGCCACACTGCTCTGGCTGAAGCCGAAGTGGAGTACAAGGACGTTTCCTCGCACTCCATCTACGTGCGCTTTGCCCTCAATGATGCAAAGCTTGCCGGCATCATCCCCGGTGCAGACCCTGCCAGGGCCTATGTCATCATCTGGACCACCACCCCCTGGACCATTCCGGACAACATGGGTGTGTGCCTGAACCCTGACTTTTTCTATGTGCTGGTGGAAGCTGACGGCTGCCAGTACCTCATTGCCAGGGAACTGCTGGAAAAGTGCGCAAAGGAATTTGCCTGGAGTGCGTACAGCATTGTGGGCGAAGCCGAAGGCAAAGCCTTTGAAGGCCTTGAAGCAAGACACCCCATCTATGACCGTGTCTCTCTGGTGGTGCTCGGGGGCCACGTCACCCTGGATGCCGGTACAGGCTGCGTGCACACAGCACCCGGCCACGGCCCCGAAGACTATGAAGTGGGCCTCAAGTACGGCCTTGAGATCTACTCTCCCCTGGATGACGCAGCCTGCTTTTTGCCCTCAGTGCCCCACTTTGCCGGCCTCAATGTCTTTGAGGCCAATGTGCCTGTCATCGAGAAGCTGAAGGAAACAGGCGCACTCATGGGTTCCGGCAAAATCGAGCACAGCTATCCGCACTGCTGGCGCTGCAAGAATCCCCTCATCTTCCGTGCCACCACCCAGTGGTTCATCAGCATGGAGGCCAACAATCTGCGTCAGAAGGCCCTTGATGCCATCAACAATGACGTGAACTGGATTCCTGCCTGGGGGCGCGAACGCATCTACAACATGATTGCCACCCGTCCTGACTGGTGCATCTCCCGTCAGCGTCAGTGGGGCGTGCCGATTCTGGCCCTGCTCTGCGAAGACTGCGGCGAGGCCTGGAACGATGCTGCCTGGATGAAGGACATCTCTGCCCGCTTTGCCAAACATCCCACAGGCTGCGACTACTGGTTTGAGGCAGATGTGAAGGACATTGTGCCCGAGGGCCTGAAATGCCCCCATTGCGGTGGTGAGCACTGGAAGAAGGAAACCGACATCCTGGATGTCTGGTTTGACTCCGGCACCACCTGGGCTGCAGTGCTCAAGCAGCGCAAGGACCTCTCCTATCCTGCTGACCTCTACCTGGAAGGCTCTGACCAGCACCGCGGCTGGTTCCACAGCTCCCTGCTGGTCTCCATGGGCTCCGAAGGCTGCGCTCCCTACCGCAACGTGCTCACCCACGGTTATGTGGTGGACGGCAAGGGCTTCAAGATGTCCAAGTCCGTGGGCAATGTCATTGCTCCCCAGGAAATCATTGCCAAATACGGCGCTGACGTGGTCCGCCTCTGGGCCTCCAGCGTGGAATACAGGGACGACGTGCGCCTGTCCGACGACATCATTGCCCGTCTGGTGGACGCCTACCGTCGTATCCGCAATACCTGCCGCTACATCCTGGGCTGCGTGGACAAGCTGGAACAAAAGGACATTCTGCCCATCGAGGAGCTGCTGCCCCTGGATCGCGCCAGTATCAGCACAGCTGCCCAGATGTATCAGAGCGTGCAGCAGGCCTACATGGCCTATGACTTCCACAAGGTCTATCACCTTCTGCACGAATACTGCGTGACCGACCTCTCTGTCCTGTGCATTGACGTGCTCAAGGACCGCATCTACTGCTCTGCAAAGACCTCCAGGGAATACAGGTCCGCTGTCACTGCCCTCTTCCACATTCTGGAACTTCTGGTGCGCGAACTTGCCCCTGTGCTCTCCTTCACTGCCGAAGAGATCTACAAGTACTTCCCGGCAGCCTTCAAGGGCGAGGAGAAGACCGTCTTTGCCCTGCGCTCTGTGGACTGCGCCTCCTGGATTCTGCCTGAAGCTGTGCGCAATGACTGGAAGGTGCTGCAGGATGTGCGCGGTGCCGTGACCAGAGCCATTGAGCCCCTGCGCCGTGACGGCAAGGTGGGCCATTCTCTGGACACCACGGTCACGCTCTATGTGTCTGCTGACATTGCCGCCTGCCTTGAGCGCGTTGGCGCTGACATGCGCGAGTACTGCCTGGTCTCGAAGCTTGACATTGCAAGCCTGGACACTGCTCCTGCCGACGCTGTGCGTGACGAGCAGGTGCAGGGCCTGGCCATTGCCGTGGCCCGCGCTGAAGGCGAAAAGTGCCCCCGCTGCTGGATGTACTCCACGCAAATCGGCACTGTTGCCGCACACGCAGACCTCTGTCCCCGCTGCGCAGGCGTCATGGACGAACTGGCAGCCCAGGAGTAAACCGGCATGAGCAGACGCTGGCGCTTTCTGCTCTTCACCGTGCCCCTGGTCATGGTGCTTGACCAGGCAAGCAAATGGCTTGTGAACAGGCTGATCCCGCTGCACGACTGCATTCCTGTTGTGGACGGCCTGTTCAACCTGGTGAATATCCGCAACCGCGGCGCAGCCTTTGGCTTTCTGAACCGTTCGGACATTGACTGGCAGCTGTGGTTCTTCCTGGCTGCCACAGTGGCTGCCTGTCTCCTCATTGTCCAGCTCATCCGCAAGAGCGGCGAGGCGCCGCTCCTGTGGCTTGGCTTCGGTCTGGTCATGGGAGGAGCCCTGGGCAACCTCATTGACAGGCTGCGTGAGCGGGCGGTGACGGACTTTCTGGACTTTTACTGGGGCACTGCCCACTGGCCGGCCTTCAATGTGGCAGACATTGCCATCTGCGTCGGCGCAGGCCTGGCCGGTCTGGCCATTCTCCTTGGCCATGACAGGCGCGGCCTTGAAAAAGCCGCGAACAGCACGTCCCGGAGCACCGCAAAAAACTCCACCCAAAGCACACGTAGGAGCACGCCATGACCTTTGCCTGGTGGCACGTTCTTGTTGCCCTGATTCCCATTCTGCCCAATCTCTGGGGTGTCTGGCACACCTGGAGCCATGATTTCAACGGAGACTTCTCCAAAAAGATCATCTGGCTTGTGGTCTGTGTATTTATCCCCTGCCTGGGCGGACTCATCTACCTGTTGTGCGGACGCAAACTGGCAGGAAAGAAACTGGTCAGGGCTGCACAGACACAGCAGCAACAGTAGCGATACTCCTGTTTCAACAGTACTGCATGTCTTATTCGGAGTCGAACCTTGAAAAAACTTTCTCTTCTTCTGGCTCTGAGCCTTGTTCTCACCACGGTTTCAGGCTGCACCACGAAAAATGACGAGATGGAAGCACAGCTTATGCAGCATGATGCCCAGATCCGTCAGATGCAGCCAGTGCAGGCCGACGCCTGGAATCAGGTACAGTCCCTGCGCGAGGAAGTGCAGGACCTGCGCGGCCAGCTTGCTGATCTGCGCAGGATCGGCGGCTCCGCAGTCCTGGTGGACAAGCTGAACCGCCATGATGCTGCCCTGCGTCAGATTGAGACCTCCATGGCTCTGCAGTTTGACCTTGGCGATCCCATTGCCCCCCAGCAGACCGGCGTGCTCTCTGCAACGGCAGCAGCTGGAACTCCTGCTGACCCTGCCCTGGCCCAGGACGCTTCCCTGACCCAGGCCTCTGCAGCTGGCTCCTACGGCGGCATTGCTGACAGCGGCGCAGCTGCGCCTGCAGTGGCTGCCACGGCTGCTGCCGCAGCAACTGCCCCGGCCAGCACCTGGGGACAGGCCACGCCCCGTCCCGAGCAGCCCAAAGCCCAGAAAGACATGACCATTGCCCTCTATGAGGCCGGCATCAATGCCTTCAAGGCCAGAAAGTACACTGAGGCCCAGCGCTCCTTCAGCGACTTTCTGAAGAACTACGGTTCTGATTCCAAGGCTCCCGATGCCCAGTACTATCTGGCGGAGTGCTACTTCCAGACCAATCAGTTTGCAGATGCAGCCCTGGCCTATGACACGGTCATCACCAGGTACTCTTCCTCCGCAAAGGCTCCTGGTGCCTATCTGAAGCAGGGCATCTGCTTCAGCAAGCTCAAGCAGAACAAGGCAGCCCGTGCCCGCATGAACGAACTCATCAAAAAATATCCCAAAAGCCCCGAAGCAGCCAGGGCAAAGTCCTTCCTCAAGAACAACGCCTGATCGCTGCCACCTGACGCCTTTTCAGCCGGATGTGCCCTGCATGTCCGGCTTTTTTTGTGCCTGCTCCATCTCCTCCTGCCCGGTCTTTCTCTGCTCTGCCTTCCCCGGCCCTTCCCCTGGCCTTCGCACGTTGTGCCCCCACCCTCATGCCTGTCGCATCTGCTGCCCAGCCTGCTGTCTGTGCCCTGCCACAGCCGGAGCAGGTGTGCCCGAATCTGTGACAACTTCGTGCCACAATTGTCGCATGCCCTTCGCACGTCCTTCACCGTTTTGTCACCTGTGCTTCCTATCAGGAGGGCACGTTCTTTTCATCATTCCCCTGGAGGCACTATGCGTTTGTGCAAACTGACAGGACTTGTGCTTGTCCTCATGCTTGCCCTGGCAGGCACAGTTCTGGCCGCCGGCAAGCCCGTGCTCCTTGAGAGCAGCAACTGGGATCCCGTTGTCAAAAAGACCCTCAATGAAGCCATGACCATCTACGGCAAGGCCGGTGCAGACTACGACCCGTCCATCCGCCCCTATGCTGTCTTTGATTTCGACAATACCGTGTCCATCCTGGACGTGGAAGAACAGCTGGCCATCTATCAGCTGGAAACCCTGTCCTTCGCCATCCCGGCTGACAAGATGTACGAGGTGCTTGTCACCGGCATCCCCAACCCTGATGCCGCGCTTGGTGGCGACTATGGCACACTCACTGTGGCGCAGGTGGCAAAGGATGCCGCTGCTGCCTACACAAAGCTCTGCGCAAAGGGCTGGGTGAAGGCCGACAACTACACAAAGAGCGGCAAGCGCCCCTGGCTTGCAACTGCCGACTGGCAGGAATTTGCCACCAAGGCCCGCTGGCTCTACACAGCCATTGGTGACTCCATGGACGTGTCTGTGTCCTATCCCTGGATCACCTACTGGTTCACCGGCATGACCCCTGCCCGGGTCTACGACATGGCTCTCACTGCCTTCACAGGCTATGCCGAACAGAGCAAAAAGGCTGACTTCTGGAAGAAGTGCAGCTGGACCAGCCCCAAAGACTACAAGGGCGCTGTTGCAGGCCAGCTTTCCGTCTCCTTCAACCAGGGCATCACTGTTTCCCCTGAGCTCAGGGAACTCTTTGCAGCTCTGGAAGCCAATGGCATTGATGCCTGGATCTGCTCTGCTTCCTACACGGACGTCATCAATGCTGCCGTGAAGGCCTTCAACATCCCCGGCGTGGACGGTGTGGTGGCCATGGCCAACAAGAAGGTCAATGGCGTCTATGTGAACGAATACGATTACGATTTCCATGCCCAGACCCAGGGGCCGGGCAAGGCCGAGACCCTGGACAAGCTGGTGCGTCCTCTCTACCGCAATGCCGGTCCCATGCTGGTGGCCTTTGACTCCCAGGGCGACTTCAACTTCTGCACAGTCTACAGGGACACTGTGGTGGGCCTTGGCCTCAACCGTGCCCGCAAGGACGATGCAGGCCTGCTGGCAGCCATCGCCGTGTGGCAGAACAGGCACAATGTGAGCCTGGAAAAGGCTGTGCAGGCTGGCGACACCCGCTACCTTCTGCAGGGCAGAAATGAAAACGGCGGCTACCTCTGGGCACGTCCCGAAGTCCAGGCTCTGGGCAAGGACAAACCTGCTCTTCTGAGTGCAAAGGCCGAAGGCTGGCTCAAGATGCTGGAAGACGGCACCACGCCCAAGGCTCTGCTGGATCAGGCTCCTGCCCTCACCGGCAAGCTCAAGACCTACGAGGGCTACAAGACCCGCTAGACAGCAAGGCCCGTGCCGGGCTGTCAGGCCGAAACTGCCGGACAGTCTGACAGTGTCACAAACGTGCACTGACAGTCTCGCACGCGCTCCTCTTTCTCCACAGCCACACGCTCTCTGAGACTCTCTCTGACAGACTGTAGCTGACAGACCATCAATAGCTGAAGAGCCGGACATGCATGGCATGCCCGGCTCTTTCTGTCACAGAAACAATGAAAAGCAACGAGATGGCAGTGATGGATAGCGGTGGGATGGCAGATGGCAGTACCGGGATGACGATGAGGGGATGCGCGGTGAAGACAGAAGGTGGAGGCGAAAGAAGGAGACGAGAGACGGGAGGCAGACACCCGGGAATGCGGCTTTCAGCGCAGCCTGAACTCAAAGGGGATCATGACCACGGTATTGACGGCCTGGCCTTTCAGTCTGCCGGGAGAAAAGCGCATGCGCCGCACTGCCTTGAGGGCAGCCTCTTCAAAATAGCCTGTGGGAGTTGCCCTGATGATGGCCTCGTTCAGGGGCATGCCTCTGGTGTCCACAATCACCTGCACAAGGACCCTGCCCTCCATGTTCATGCGCCTGGCTCTGCCGGGATACTCCGGTGTCACTCGTTTGGTGATGCCCGGGCGCTGGTCAATATGGTCACTGTCATAGGCACTGATGCCGCCCACATTGCGGGCAGAAGGCCCCACTGGCCCGGCTGCCACAGCAGGTGTCTGTGAAACAGGCCTGGGGGCGGGTCTGGGCGCAGGCCTGGTCTTTTTTGCCTCGGCTGGCTTTTTGTCTGTCTTTCTGGGGCTGATTTTCTTTGCTGCCTGCACGACTGGCGCAGGCTCTGGTTCGGGAGCAGGCTTTTGCTCAGGCGGATCAGGGGGAGATGGGGGAGGTGCAGGCTGCACTGGCTCAGGCTGCACCGGCTCAGGTACTGCAGGCCCGGGCTGTGCTGCAGGCTGAGCCAGGGTGGCAAAGTCTGCCAGGGCAACACGGTAGACGCGCTGTGTCTGCGCTGTCTCATGACCTGCCAGCAGCAGGCAGCTGCCGGCTATCAGGCCATGCAGGGCAAGGGAGAAGAGGACAGCCTGAGCAGATCTGGCCATCTCACTCTCCTGCGCTCTGTCCGCTCTGGCCCGTGGCAGACTGTGGGGCTGACTGTGGGGTCAGCTGTGGGGCTTGCTGAGTGGCCGGTGCAGAAGCCGGGGCGGCCCCTTCTGACCCGCCTGTGTCCGCATCAAAGGCAGAGGAGGTCACCAGGCCCACGTCAGCAATGCCTGCCCCGCGCAGTCTGTCCATGACCTGCATGACAATCCCGTAGGGCACCTCCCTGTCCGCACGCACAAAGAGCTGTTTGCCCTGTTTTGTGACCTGGGCTGTGACCACACTGACAAGGTCATCCAGGCCTGTCTCGTACTCATCGACAAAGAGTGTGCCTTCAGCCTTGATGGTGAGAATGCAGTGGTCATCCTCTGTGGGCAGCACTTCCGAGCTTTCCACCTTTGGCAGCGCCACATCCAGCCCCTCGGTCATCATGGGAGCTGTCACCATGAAGATGATGAGCAGGACCAGCATGACGTCCACAAAGGGCGTCACATTGATGTCCGCAACAAAGTCATCATCAGAAGTTGATGCTGCCATGGCCTAGTCCTCGCGTACAAAGTGCAGGCCGTTTTCATGCCTGGTGCTTTCATGCTGCAGTCTGTTGAGCAGATGGCCGGCATAGTTGATGCAAAGTCCCTCTATCTCCGAGAGTCTGGCCCTGAAGATATTGTAGCCGCACACGGCAGGGATGGCCACGAACAGCCCCACAGCCGTGGCCACCAGAGCCTCGGCAATTCCTGGTGCCACTGTGGCCAGGGAGACGGATTTCATCCGGGCAATGGCAGTGAAGGACTGCATGATGCCCCACACTGTGCCGAACAGGCCTATGAAGGGGGCTGTACTGGCTGCTGTGGCAAGCAGCGCCAGGGAGGACTTGAGTCTGGCAATCTGTTCTGCAATGCCAAAATGCAGGGCACGGCGCACATTTTCACTGCCAAGACGCTGCAGATCTCCAGTCCTGCACAAAAGGTCAAATTCCGCTGCTGCGCTGTACGTCACCTTGTACAGAGGAGAGGCCTTCTGCCTGGCCATGCAGGGCAGGATATCCTCCAGACTCTGCGCCTTTTCAATGACCTGCAGGCCCAGCAGCACATGGCGATGTGCAGACTTTAAGGCGAGATATTTGGCAAACATGAAGGCCCAGCTGGCCACGGACATGATGACCAGGAGGATCAGCACCCCCTTGGAAACAGCTGTTGCCTCAAGTATGGCATGTATGAGTGCGTCCACCGTCTCTTCCTCCCCTCCTGCGTGGCAGTGCAGTGTCCAGTTCTGCCAGTCTGCTGCGCCTGCTGCTTGCAAAAAGCGCAGGTGAACAGTCCCGGCACCATGCTTTCCATACACAGCTTTGCCGCGCACCTGGTACTCGCAGAGGAAGTAAATACGCTCACAGGCAAAGGCATGATGTGCGTCTGAGGCTGTCCTGGTGGCTCTTTCCAGGATTTTTTCGGGGAAATGTCTGCCAGAGAAGTGTCTGACAGGACGCAACGAAAAAGGGGCCCTGGTCAGAACTGACAAGGACCCCGAAGAAGAAGAAGAAGAAGAAGAAAAGGTCTGCTGCCTGCGCACTGGTCAGCGTGCAGGCACTGGCCTAGGCATTGGCAATGACGTCGCGGCCGAACTCCAGAGCCTTCAGGTTGGCAGCCTTGATCTTCTCAGGCAAAAAGAGCTGCAGGGCCTTTTCAAAGGTCTCCACGCCAAAGGGCAGCAGGTTGGAGGCACACAGGGCTGCCAGAAGCACGGTATTGCCGGCCTGCACAGCACCTGCCTTTATGCCCAGCGCCCTGCAGGGCAGAAAGTGACACTGTGCAGCCACAGCACCGACCTTTGCTTTGATTTCGTCCAGGCTGGGGTAGCTTTCCACACCCAGGGCCACGCTCACTGGGGGCATGGCATCGGAGTTGGAGAAGACCACACCGCCCTTGCGCAGGTAGGGAAGGCCGCGCAGGGTTTCCAGGGGCTCAAAGCCCAGGATGATGTCCGCCTCGCCGTATTCGAGCTTGGGGGATCTCCAGCCGCCCAGCAGCAGCACGGATTCCACCACACCGCCGCGCTGGGCCATGCCGTGAACTTCACCTGCCACCACGTCCACGCCGGCAAAGAGCGCTGTTCTGGCCAGCAGGGCAGTGGCTGTCAGTGAGCCCTGACCGCCCACGCCGGTGAAATAGATGCGAAGTCTCTTCTGTGCACTCATTGTATCCCCCTATCCGCGCTTCACCAGCTTGAAGCTCTTCGGTGCAACCTGCAGGCACACGCCGCAGCCTGTGCACAGGGTCTTGTCCACACTGTATTCGCCATCCCTGCCGCAGAAGGCCGGGCAGGCAAAGCTGTCCACGCACTTCCTGGTCTCTTCGCCCTGGGCAATGACTTCTGCCACACGGCTGCCGCCCTTGCCGAGGGAGCGGCGGGCGTACAGAGCGCAGGGCTCTTCGGCAATGAGCACGCGCACGCCGCTCATGCCCTTGAACTCTTCCAGCGCCTTTTCCACAGAGCGCAAATTGAAGGAGCTCACCTTGCGCACCTGACTCACACCAATGCCGCGCACAATGGCTTCAATATCCAGGTGCAGCATGGGGTCACCAAGCTGCTCCTGAATCATGCCCGGATTGGGCTGATGGCCGGTCATGGCCGTAGTGCCATTGTCCAGGATGACCACAATGATGTTCATGCGGTTGAACAGGGCATTGGCAAGGCCTGTCATGCCGGAGTGGAAGAAGGTGGAGTCACCGATGAAGCCCACCACAGGTCTGTCTGCCACCATGGCAAAGCCTGAGCCGGCAGAAATGGACGAGCCCATGCAGAAGAGGAAGTCCGCGCACTTGAGCGGCGGCAGCATGCCCAGGGTGTAGCAGCCGATATCACTGGAATAGACAGCCTCGTCACCAAAGACCCTGCGGGCTGCGTAGAAGACTGCCCTGTGGGAACAGCCTGCACACAGATTCGGAGGACGTTTGGGCAGATTGCCTGTTTCCTCGATGACATCCGCCTCACAGGATTCCCCAAGGAAGGCAGCCAGGGCCTTCACAAGTCTGGGTGTGGAGTTCTCGCCCTGGATGGTGAGAATGTCGCCCTTGCCCTCGATGGTGACAGCACTGCCACCCTTCTGGGCAATGGCGCGCACGCCATTTTCAAGCAGGGGATCGTTTTCTTCCACAACGAGCACGCGCTCCATCCTGTTGAGGAAGGAGAGGATGAGCTTTTCCGGCAGCGGCCAGGTCATGCCCAGTTCCAGCACACTGACTCTGTCGCTCCAGCCCTTTTCTTCCAGGGCGTCCAGCACATAGTTTCTGGAAATGCCGGAGCAAATGACGCCAAGCTGCACATTTTCAGGACCTGTGACCCTGTTGAAGGGCGAGGTTTCGGCAATGGCCATGGCCCTTGCCATGTTCTCCTCCAGCACCTTGTGGCGAACTTTGGCCACTGCAGGCACAGGCACATGGCGCAGGGGATTGCGCTTGAAGTCCACCAGGGGCACCTTGTGCTCAGGCAGGTTGCCAAAGCGCACAGCACCGCGCATGTGGTTCACGCGGGTGGTGGTGCGCAAAAGCACGGGCTGCTCAAGCTCGCGGGCAACCGTAAAGGCCTCGATGGTCATGTCCTTTGCCTCCTGGGCAGAGGCAGGCTCAAAACAGGGCATGGAGGCTGCTCTGGCGTAATTGCGGTTATCCTGCTCGTTCTGCGAGGAGTGGAAGCCGGGGTCGTCTGCAGAGAGGACCACCAGGCCTCCGGGAAGGCCAGTGTAGGTGGCTGTGAACAGCGGGTCTGCAGCCACGTTGAGTCCCACATGCTTCATGGTGACAAGGACTTTTGCTCCGGCAAGAGAGGCGCCACAGGCAACTTCCATGGCCACCTTTTCATTCACCGAATACTGCAGCATATATTCCTTGCCGTGTCCGCCTATGCGACGGAAGGTGTCCGGCACCTCCGAAGAGGGTGTGCCCGGATAACAGGTGACCACATGGACACCGGCCTCAAGCGCACCTCGCACTATGGCTTCATTGCCCAGCAAGAGGTGGCATTCATCGCCCTTTCCCTGAAGCAGTGGATTGCTCATTTATGTACTCCTGACTCTGGGAGGTCTTCCTCCCGGCATCAACAAACTGGCGTTCTGGCGCGCTGGTGCATTGGTGCACTGGCGCATTGGTACAGTGACACACTGGTGTCGTGACGCACGCAGCGCTGACGCAGTAACGCATTGACGAAAAGGCATTTTCCCGACGAGCAGGCCTTGAGACGTGTCCTTGAGACGTGTCCTTGCCTGCTCCCCGGGAAAACGCCATTGGTGAACATTGTGCCCTGAACGGGCGCACTGACATGCGCCCGAACAGGTCTGCAACCGTGTACGCGAACTACTACTGGGCAGCCTTTGTGTCTGCAGCAGCTGCCCCGGCAGCGTCGCTCTTCTCCGCAGCAGCCATGGCACGCAGGTCCCTGGCTCTGGTGGCGCAGTAGTCCTTTTCAATGGGAGCGACCAGTGCTGTGGCAGCAAGGTCGTCATAGGTCTTTGCCGCAAGCTCGTACTGCTTTGATCTTGCAGCACCCTCGGCCAGCATCATGCGGGCCTGCACGCCAGTCTGGGGAGTCAGACGGGGCAGAAGCGCCTGGAGGATGCGCACGCCTGCTTCATACTGCTGATTGTTCATGAGCACGCCGGCCTGATTGATGGCTGCAGCAAGACCGATGGGGGTGTCATAGCCGGACTGGGCCACCACGCCGTATGCCTTCTCTGCCTTGTCAGCAAGACCCTGGGCCAGGGCGCTGTGCACCTCGGCCACAGCAATGGCAGTGCGCATGGAGGACGGAGCTGTGCCTGCAAGCTGCTCAAGCGCTGTCAGCTGCTGTGCGCTGGCCGGAGTGGCCATGATTTTGGCAAGCTCAGTCAGGGTATCTTCGCGATCTCCTTCCTGCACATAGTTGTACACTGCTGTTCCGCACAGGGCGACCAGCAGCAGGACAATAAGGGCAATGATGTATTTGGCGTTCTTGACGATAAATTCCAGCAGGGGCCTGCTTTCTGCAGCCACTTCGGACTGTATGTTGGCCATCACGCCAGGGCCTGCGGATTCAAGCGGCCTGCTATCAACACTCGGCATGGAAAAGGGACTCCTTAAAAAAAGCTTTAAAAGCTTTTACAGCTTTTGCAGCTATTGAAATCGTTGCAAACTCGCAAAAAGTTCGTCTGTACTCTGAAAATTTTGCAGGGTGGACACATCCAGAAGACAGGGGAAACACAAGGGCAAATACCTGCAAAAAAGGTCACAATGCGGGGCACAAGGCAGGTCACAATGGCTGCCTGGTCAGACAAAACACCATGACCTGGACTGCAGGCCTGTCTCATGTGTGGTGCAGCACCTGGGAAGGCGCTGTCCGGAAGACACCGGGCAGCAAACCTGTCCCTTTGTGTGCACTACTTGTTGAAGAGCATTTCCTGATAGGTAGGCAGATTCCACATATCTTCAGGGATGATGCATTCGAGCCTGTCTGCCACGGCGCGCACCTCGCCCATGATGGGCAGAATTTCCACGCAGTAGCGGCGGGCTCTGTTCTGCAGATCCTTTTCGTCCTCAATGGCCTCCATTCTGGCCTCGAGTTCGTTGGTCTGCTCCTGCAGAGCGCGGATGCCCTCAGTCACTGCGTCAAAGGTCGTGGTCCTGAACTCGCGGCCCATGGCCTTGATGGCCACGCAGGTCTCTGCCAGCAGCTTCTGGAAGTTCAGGGCTGCAGGGAAGATGTTCTGGCGGGACATGCGCAGGGTGAGGGTTGCTTCAGTACGCAGGGTCTTGCAGTACTGGCCGAGGTAGATTTCGGTCCTGGCCCTGATTTCTGCAGGATTCATGATGCCCAGGCGCTCGTAGAGCTCCACAACTTCAGGCGTCTGCAGCACAGGAATGGCCTCGGGGGTATTGTGCAGATTGGGCAGGCCTCTGCGCTCTGCCTCCCTGTGCCAGATTTCCGAGTAGCCGTCGCCGTTGAAGATGACCGCGCTGTGCTCTTCCATCACATGGGTGATGAAGGACTGGATGGCTTCCTTCAAGGACACGCCGCTGGTCATTTCCTTCTCCAGCCAGTCAGCGGCATAGCCAAGGGAGTCAGCCATGATGGCGTTCAGGGCAGTGATGGAGTCTGCAGCAGACTGACTGGAGCCTAAGGCTCTGAACTCGAAGCGGTTGCCCACAAAGGCAATGGGGCTTGTGCGGTTGCGATCACCCGGGTCCCTGGGCAGGGGCGGCAGGGTGTCCACACCAATGTCCATGCTGGCCTTCTTCCTGCCGGAGTCCGCCTGCTCCAGGTGGCCTGCGCGGAAGGCTTCCAGAACCTGGGTGAGTTCGTCACCAAGGAAGATGGACATGATGGCCGGCGGGGCCTCATTGGCACCAAGGCGGTGGTCATTGCTGGCAGAGGCCACAGTGGCACGCAGAAGGCCGCCGTACTTGTGCACGGCACGGATGAGGGCCGAGCAGAAGACCAGGAACTTGGCATTCTCGTGCGGTGTGTCGCCGGGATTGAAGAGGGAGCCGAGCTCGGCACTGCCCACGCTGTAGTTGAGGTGCTTGCCAGAGCCGTTGATGCCTGAGAAGGGCTTTTCATGCAGCAGGCACTTGAGGCCGTGATGCTTGGCCACGTTGCGCAGGGCAGCCATGATCATGTGGTTGTGATCCACTGCGATATTGGCCTGCTCGTACATGGGCGCGATTTCGTACTGGCTCGGGGCCACTTCGTTATGCCTGGTAATGACAGGCACGCCGAGTTTGTAGAGCTCGCGCTCGACTTCCATCATGAAGGAGAGCACGCGCTGGGGAATAACACCAAAGTACTGGTCGCTGAACTCCTGGCCCTTGGCGGGACGGGCACCAAAGAGGGTGCGGCCGCCGATGAGCAGGTCCTGCCTGGCAAAATTGTAATTATTGTCAATCAGGAAGTATTCCTGCTCAAGGCCTGCATAGCTGACCACAGGCAGGTCGGTCTTGATGCCGAAGAGATCCAGCACCCTCTTTGCCTCGCGGTTCAGGGCCTGGCCGGAACGCAGCATGGGGGTCTTCTTGTCCAGCACAACACCTGTCCAGGAGAGGAACATGGTGGGGATGCACAGCACAATGCAGTTGGGATTTTCCTGCAGATAGGCAGGGCTTGTGACGTCCCAGGCCGTGTAGCCCCTGGCCTCGAAGGTGGAGCGCAGACCGCCGGAGGGGAAGGAGGAGCCGTCCGCCTCGCCGCGGATGAGCATGGAGCCGGAGAATTCGGCAATGACGCCGCCATGGCCGTCAGGGCTTAAGAAGCTGTCATGCTTTTCTGCTGTCTGCCCGGTGAGGGGGTAGAAGATGTGCGTGTAGTGGGTGGCGCCATGTTCGATGGCCCAGTCCTTCATCACTGCAGCCACAGTGTCAGCAATGGCCGGGTCCAGGGCCTCGCCGTAGCGTATGGTCTTGGTCAGGGAGCGGTACACGGATTTGGGCAGGCGCTCGCGCATGACCTTGTCGTTGAAGACATTGCGGGCAAAGATTTCCGTCGGCTTCACAGTACGGAAGCTGAAGCCGTCATCCTCGGGATTATAGGTGGTGATGGCCCGGATGGCACTCTGACGTGCACTTGATTTGCTCATGAAAAAACTCCTGGAAGAGCCAGAGATTGCTGCCAGTGGCTGTCCTTCGCGTGACGCAGGCTGCCGACCCCTATCTGACGGACATGATCTCGATGTCAAAGACAAGATCCTTGCCGGCAAGTTCGTGATTGGCATTCAGTGTCACTTCTGTCTCAGTCACCTCGGAGATGATGGCATACATGGTACCGTGCTCATTGGAGAGCTGCACACGGGTGCCCACCACAGCGGGAATCTGGGCCGGCACCTGGGCACGGTCCACGGTGAAGAAGAGTTTGGGGTCCTCAACACCATAGGCCTGTTCACAGGGGATGGTCACTGTGAAGCGATCTCCCTGCTCACGGCCCCTGACAGCATCTTCAAAGCCGGGAATCATCTGACCCCTGCCCACTGTGAATTCCAGAGGGCTGCGGCCGGGCTGGCGGGAAGAATCAAATTGTGTGCCGTCTGTCAGCGTGCCGGTGTAATGCACACTGACAGTATCACCATTTTCTATGGGCATAGCCTCTCCTCAAAAAAGCGTCTGTTTCAAAACGTTTCGGGGCAGCAACAGTCCTGCCCACAGGCAAAAAGAAAGTAATTTCATAGCGCAAAAGAGCCTGGTTCACAAGTGCCCGAAACGGCCTCACTGGCTCATCACTGGCCCGATCCTGACCCGCCACCGGCCCTGGTCCCTGCAGCAGATGCCGGGAGCAGGCCCCCTCTTCCCGACTGTGTCTTCCGGCCTGTGTCTTCCGCCCTGAGTCTTGCGGCCTGTGTCACGCACACACTGGCTGCCGCGCTGGCTGCCTGCGTCAGCGCTCCGGGGGCCATCTGTGTCAGGCAGTTTTCTGACTGTGCCTGACCGTGCCTGACTGCGTCCGGCAGCGTCTGGCAGTGCCCCTGTCCTGTCGCTGCCCTGCTGTGACTGGCCTGTGACTGGCCTGCCCCACTGACTGTGTCAGTCTGCCACGGGAGAGCTGTGTCTTCTGCGGCTGACACTGCTGCAGGAAGCTCTCCTGCCTGTGTCTGCCCCCTGGCCAGGGCTGTCGCACTGGCTGCGAACATGGCTTCACAGGCCGCCCGGGGCCGGACACAGCCCTTGACAAGCAACAGGTGCAGAAGTACTTTTCCTCTCCCCCATCCCCCTGAAAAAGCATATCAATTTCCTATATCTGCACGCTTTCGGAGGCATGCATGTCCAGCATCCGTTCCACGTACACGGACTCTGTCCAGTTCTTCGGCCCGACCACACCTCAGGCACTGGTTGAGGAATTCGGCACCCCTCTCTATGTCTACAGCGAAAAAATTCTGCGCCAGCGCTGCCGTGAGCTCGTTTCCATGTGCAGCACACAGGGCTTTACGGTAAACTATTCCGTCAAGGCCAATACCAACCCTGCCCTGCTTTCCATCATCCGCGAGGAAGGGCTCACTGTAGACGCCATGAGTCCCGGCGAACTGCATATGGATCTGCTTGCAGGCTTCACGGAAGAGAACATCTTCTACATTTCCAATAACATCTCTCCTGCAGAGATGAAGAATGCCATTGCCCGCAAGCTGCTGGTCAGTGTGGACTCTCTTTCCCAGCTCGACCTCTACGGCAGACTGAATCCCGGCGGCCGGGTCATGGTGCGCTTCAACCCCGGCATTGGCGCAGGCCACAGCAAGAAGGTGGTCACTGCCGGCAAGGAGACCAAGTTCGGTGTCTGTCCCGAGGACATTGCCGAGGTACAGAAGCTCCTTGACACCCACAACCTCACCCTGGCCGGCGCAACCCAGCATATCGGCTCCCTCTTCATGCAGCCTGACGGCTATGTGGCAGCTGCCGACTTCCTGCTGGACTTTGTGAAGAGCATGCCTGCTGCGCTGCAAGAACACCTGGAAGTCATTGACTTTGGCGGCGGCTTCGGCATCCCCTATCACAAGTATGACCATGAGGCCCGCCTTGACCTCGCTGAACTCGGCGCAAAGCTGGACGCCCTCTTTGCCGCCTTCATTGCCGAAACAGGCTATCAGGGCAGGTTCCTGGTGGAACCCGGCCGCTATGTGGTGGCCGAAAGCGCCGTGCTGCTGGGCAGCGTTGAGGCTGTGAAGAACAACGGCCCCCGCCGCTACGTGGGCACTGACCTCGGCTTCAACGTCCTGGTGCGTCCTGCCATGTACGACAGCTTCCATGACGTGGAAATCTACGGCAAAGGCACTGCTGCAGACCGTCAGGAACTGGTGCAGACCCTGGTGGGCAATATCTGCGAGAGCGGTGACATCATGGCAAAGGAGCGCACCTGGCCCGAAATCACCGAGGACGACATTGTGGGCGTGCTCGATGCCGGTGCCTACGGCTTCTCCATGTCCTCCAATTACAACACCCGTCCTCTGTCCGCAGAAGTACTCATCCCCCTGGAAGGCAGCCCGAGGCTCATCCGCCGCCGTCAGACCCTGGACGACATGACCGCCACCCTGATCTAGGGCCTGTGCCCATTCCGGGCTCTGCGTAAGGGCCCTGCCCGATACTGCATGACGCGCTGTACGCCTGCATGCGGGTCTGTCTGCTGCTTCGGGTTCGGGACGACAGTGTTCTTGTGCCGGGTATCTCCCCAGGGGAGGTGCCCGGCATTTTGAGCTCTTGTGCGCAGCAGGCAGCACACTGGCCGCCCCCCGGGCTGACCCGGCCCAGATCCCTGCTCAGATCCCGGCCCAGATCCGGATCAAGGAGCACCAGATCGTACGGACAGCACACTGGCCCGCGGCCCCTGCAGCCCCCCACTGCCCCTTCAGCTGACAGGCAGCACTATGGAGAAACCAGATCTTTCCACCTCCCCCGGCGCCATCTGGCGTCTGACCTGGCCCCAGCTGCTCATGATGTATGTCATGGCAGTCATGACGCTCACCCCT
This sequence comes from uncultured Desulfovibrio sp., assembly GCA_949291675.1. Lineage (GTDB taxonomy): Bacteria > Desulfobacterota > Desulfovibrionia > Desulfovibrionales > Desulfovibrionaceae > Desulfovibrio. Next base: position 18,457 of record CASEWR010000054.1, read on the forward strand.
GTCTGGACTGCAGGACGTTTTGGCGCTGATGTCCAGGCAGCCCTTGGCATGGCCAATCAGTGCAACCTCTTCCTTGCTGTCATCTGCCTGGCCATTGCCTCTGGCGCCACTGCCGCTGTCAGCCAGTCCCTGGGTGCGCTCAGAATCATGCGTGCCAGGTACTATATCACCACGACCCTGGGCCTGAACTGTGCTCTGGGCATCATCATGGGGATTGCCGGCTGGTTCTTTGCCGGGGACATCCTTGTCCTGTTGCAGATTCACGATGACATCAGGCCTGTGGCAGAGGAAATCTGGCGCATCTTCATGCTCGGGTTGCCCTTCCAGTACCTCTACAATGCCTCAGGCGTCATCTTCCGCGCCACCCGCAGGGTCATACCGCCCCTCATTGTGGCCTCCCTGGTCACGGTCTTCCACGCCCTGGTCTGCTTTGGCACCAGCTTCGGCCTCTTCGGCCTGCCCGAGTGGGGCTATCTCGGCATTGCCTGGGCCACAGTGGCTGCCCAGGTCTTCGGCTCCACCCTCAATCTCGCCATTCTTTACAAGGGCGGCTATCTGCGCAGGGCACACATCCCGCCCCTTGTCTGGCTGAAAAAGGGCCTGCCCTATCTGTTCAAGGTGGCCATTCCCGCAGGTTTTGCCTCCCTGGTCTGGCAGTCCGGCTATCTTGTGCTCTTCATCCTGGTGGCCACTGTGCCTGTACAGTGCGTGGAAGCCCTGGCAGGCCTTACTGCAGGCCTGCGTGTGGAAGGCTTTATCTTCATGCCTGCCATGGCCTTCAACATGTCCGCCTCAGTGCTGGTGGGCAACTGCCTTGGTGCCGGCAATGAGCAGGAAGCCAGGCGTGTGGCCTGTACCCTGCTGCGCACGGCTGTGCTGGTCATGAGCCTCATGGCCCTGGTCATCTGGCCCTTCAGAACGGAAATCTCCCAGTTCTTCTCGGACGATCCCGTCACCCAGGGCTATATTGTCTCCTATCTCGTCTACAACCTGCTCTGCACGCCCTTCTCCATTGCCTCCACAGTGCTTGGCGGCGTCATGGTCGGTGCCGGTGCCACCCAGTACAACCTCATGGTCTTTGGCGGCAGCTTCTGGACCCTGCGCCTGCCCCTGGGCTATCTGCTCGGCCATGTGCTGTGGGGCACAGCCGACGGCATCTTCCTTGCCATGCTCATCTCCCAGGTGCTGCAGACCCTGTGCATGCTGGCAGTCTTCTTTAAGGGCGGCTGGACAAAGCACACCATGCGTGCCCACATGCAGCACAAAAAAGAGACTGCTGCCAGCTGACGCTCCCATGCACAAAGCCCTGTCCCCATGCCCCCTGGCCGCAGTTGTGAGAGAATCGGGCAATTCTTTTCCAGTCAGCCGGGCCTGACAATCAGGACAGAGGATCTATGTTCTCCCTGTCCCGCTTCTGCCTGTCCAGCTTTTCGGTAGCTTCCCGGCATCTTGCCTGTAGTTTCCCGGCATCAGGCCGGCAAATCCCGGTATCCTGCAGCCTGCTGCCGGACATGCGCAGGGGACACTGATTTTGAACACAAACCACTGACATACACGGAGGCAGTTCCCGTGTTCCCCTGCCGGCAGCCTGCACAGGGCTCAGACCGGACAGGCCCGCATGTGCGGCGTCTGGCAGGAACAGCCGGGACAGAATACCTATGCAGCGCACCTATACCCCCGTCACTCTGGATGAGACTGAGCGTTTCTACACCTACTGGAAGGCCACACCGCAGCGTTCCATTGACTACAGCCTGGTCAACCTCTGGGGCTGGCAGCAGCACTACGGCCTGGAATGGAGCTTTGCCGACGATCTGTGCTGGCTTCGTCAGACAGCTCCCTGCGACACGGTCTGCTGGGCCCCTGTGGGAGACTGGACGAAGGTGGACTGGGAAAAGGTCATCACACCCGGCACAACCTTCATCCGCGTGCCGGAAACACTGGAGGCCATGTGGCGGGAAGTTTTCGGCGAGCGCATGACGTCCGTCGAGGCCAGGGGCCAGTGGGAATACATCTATTCCAGGGAGGAGCTGGCGCAGCTGCCCGGCAGGCCGTTCCACAAGAAGAAGAATCACGTGAGCGCCTATGTCAGGACCTATGGCGAGCCGGACTATCACAGGCTGGACGACAAGATGGTGGAGGACTGCCTGGCCCTGCAGGACGTCTGGTGCCAGTGGCACGGCTGCGAGGGCTCTCCGTCCCTCAATGCTGAAAATGACGCCATCAACCGCGTGCTTGCTCACTATGAGCACTTCCGCAACCTCTGCGGCGGCGCCCTCTACATCAACGGCGAGATCGCAGCCTTCACCATTGCGGAAAGACTGGACGAAGCGAACATGGGCGTGCATTATGAGAAGGGTCTGAACGACATTCGCGGCGTCTATCAGACCATCAACAATGTCTTCTGCAAGAGGGAATGCGAGGATGTCGCCTTCATCAACCGTGCTCAGGACCTTGATGAAGAAGGCCTGCGCCATGCCAAGGAGAGCTATCATCCTGTGACCTTCCTGCACAAGTTCACAGTCACCATCCGCTAATCCCGTCCCCCAGGGAGGACCTGCATGCCCACTCGCGCTCTTTGTCATGTCTGCCTGCTGCTCTGCCTTGCCCTTCTTGCCGGCTGTGCCGCCAAAGGACCAGTTGTCTACCAGGGCAGACAGGACATTGCCGATCTTTCCCGCTTCCCCCAGGATCTCACTGCCTACTACGCCGGCAGCGATGCCAACAGGCCCATCCTGTCTCCAGCTGAGGCTGCTGCGGCCCTGTCCAAATACAGACGCACTGTCTATGCAGCCTGGGGCATGAGCAAGCCCTCTGTTTCCCGCAGGGATGCCTCGCTGATGGTCAACCGCAAGACTGCCAGGGGCTGGAAGAACGGCTCAAGAAAGTGGACCAATGCCGAATGGGCAAGAATGCGCGCCAATGCCAACATGGCACGCTATCCCAACGTCAACAAACCGGGCATTGTGGTGCGCAGCACGGATTTGCGCGAAATGCCCACCCATGAGCCCCGCTTCACAAAGCCCACCCCGAACCCGCGCGAGGATCCCTTTGACTACTTCCAGTACTCGCGCCTGCCCATAGGTCTGCCTGTGCTGCTCTGCCAGATCTCAAAGGACAGGCGCTGGTACTATGTGGAAACCCCCATTGCCTGCGGCTGGGTGGATGCACAGGACCTGGCCCCTGTCTCAGAGCCCTTCATGGCCATGTGGCAGGCAGCATCCCCTGGTGCCATTGTGCGTGAAAACGTGCAGCTTGGCACAACGCAGCGCACAGCAGACATTGGTGTCATTCTGCCCATGGCAGGCGACAACACTGTCCTTGTGCCTGTGAAGGGTGCCAGTGGCGAGGCTGTCATTACCCGTGCAGTGCTTGAGCCCGGCTGCGTGGAGCCCATGCCCCTGCGCATGACCCCTGCCAACGTGGCCCGCCTGGGCAACCAGATGATCGGCCAGAAGTACGGCTGGGGCGGCATGTTTGCCCTGCGTGACTGCTCTGCCATGACCAGGGACCTTATGGCGCCCTTCGGCATCTGGCTGCCCCGCAACTCCCAGGCCCAGGCCAGGGCAGGCGAGCGCATTTCGCTCAGGGACATGAGCGTGCGTGAGCGCGAGCTCACAGTGCGCAGCCGGGGTGTGCCCTTTGCCAGCCTTGTGACCATGAAGGGCCATGTGGTGCTCTATGTGGGCACCTGGAAGGGACGCCCGGTCATTTTGCATGACATCTGGGGCATTCGCGTGGACGAGCCGGAGGGTGAAGACGACAGACTGATCCTGGGCAGAGTGGTGCTCACCAGCCTCACCCCTGGCAGAGAGCTGCCCAACCTCACCGAAGGCAAGACCATTGGCGAGCGCTTCCACACCCTTACTGTGCTTGGCGGCACACCAGGAAATTGACATCCTCCCCTGCCTAAAGGCAGGGGATTCCTGACTTTAGACGGTGAGGTTCCTGCTGCGGAAAGAGCGAAAGACACAAGTCGCTAAGACGTGCGTTCCCGCTTCTCCCCCTTTGTCTCCGGCACAATCTTTTAAA
>CASEWR010000055.1 GCA_949291675.1 uncultured Desulfovibrio sp.
CAGGGGGGTGACGCGCGTGCCTGCAAGGGCCTGCCCCTGACACACGCGGATATTGCCGGGAAGCGTGGCCAGGGTCATCTCTCCCAGGGAGTTGAACGCAAAGAGGAGCTCCTCATCCACGTTCAAAAGGCCGTCACAGTCAGCCACAAAGTCAATGCGTCCTTCCTTCGGACCCTTGAACAGCAGATGTTCGCCACCTGTGCACTTTGCAATGCGCCAGGCAGCATCCTCCTCGTGCACCATGCCAGGCTCAGGCTGGTAGACATAGAGGTGCTCCTTGCCCACATCGAGCAGAACAGCAATATCCTCTTCGCGTACCACGTGCCCCTTGCGGAACACTGGGCCCTTGCATTCACCAGGGACAATGCGGGTGATGTCCTGACAGAGGATGGTGCCCACAGCGTCCTGCACGGGAATGGTCTTCATAGAAAAACGCATGACAACTCCTTAGGGAGGCAGCCTGAACAGCCCTCTGTGTGCTGGCCACGAATTTCAAAAAAACGTGAACCTTGCTCAAAACGGACTTCCAAGTCTGCTGCCCTTACAAATACATTTGAACACGGAAAAAGACAAACTTTTTTTGCAAAAAAGCCGGAAAAACTGGCCATATTCTTGCTTTTCAAGAACTTAAGCGCCTGTACCCCGAAAAATCGTGACAAGGCTTTCCTGCTGCACACAGCCTTGTAAAAAGCGTGATGATTTTGCTGTGCATGCAATGTACAGCACAGCTGCAGTGCCGTGCAGCATGCAGAGGAGCTGCAGAGGAGCTACAAGGGCTGGCTCACCAGCAGGACTGCATCCGGGACACAAGAGTCTAGACCAATTTCAAGATATTGCAATACATGGACAATTCAGACACAGGTCCCGGAGCACAGTTGTCAGGGCGAAGGGAACATCTTGCGCGCTGTGCCGTGCGCTGGTCACGAAAAAAGGGCCTCTGCCAGGACGTACATCCTGGCAAAAGCCCGTCTTGCTCCGGGAAAAGGCGTGACCATTGTCACGCCTTTCCTCTGTTTATTCGTGTTTTCAGTGTCTCCTGCAAGTTCAGCAGGAGAACACACTGCGTGTCAGATGCGTGTCTGATGTGTGTCAGGTGCGTATCAGACGCGTGGCAGCAACGTGGCAGACGCCTTCCTGCAGGAAGGCCCAAAGTTCCTGCGCAAGGTTCCTGTATATGGGACTACACAAGTTCTCTGATGGCGGCGAGCACTGCGTCAAAGTCGGGCTGCTCGGTCATCTCGCTCACGACCTGGGTGTAGGCAACCTTGCCGTCCTTCACAATGACAATGGCGCGGCAGAGCAGGTCGAGTTCCTTCACATAGAGGCCATAGGCTCTGCCGAAGCTGCCGTCACGGTAGTCAGACAGAGTTTCCACTGCCTGCACGCCGGCAGCCCCGCACCAGCGGGCCTGGGCAAAGGGCAGGTCACGGGACACGGCCACAATGGCCACCTTGTCGGACAGGGCAGCAGCTTCCTTGTTGAAGCGTCTGACTTCCATGTCGCACACAGGGGTGTCAAGGGAGGGCACGCTCACCAGCACCAGCACCTTGTCCTGGTAGTCAGCAAGCTTTTTTGCGGACAAATCGCTGGCAGTGAGGCAGAAATCTGCTGCAGCTGCGCCAGTGGCGGGAAGAGTTCCTTCAAGGGTCATGGGAGTGCCGGCAAAGGTTACCTGGGACATGTGTATCTCCTTATATGGCTGTGCGCCATTGCGTGCATGGGGGGTGCTGTGTTGTCAGGGCAGGCCCCGGCAGATCTGACGGTCCGGACGGGCCTGCACAGGGAAAACATAAGCGCAAACTGGCTCTCGTCAAGGGCGCTGAGTGGAAATTGTGTAGCTGTTTGCTGCACAATCGCCCCTTGCCCTGCATTACTTCCAGATCAGGCAGGACCATTCGCCCTGGACAAGCTCTTCAGGCTCGCCAAGGGCTGCATAGGCTTCCTTCACCCTGGGAGCCTGCACACTCAAAATGCCCGAGAGCACCAGTATGTGCTTATGAGCAGCCATGATGTCAGGGGCCATGTCAATGAGTGGCTGGGCCAGGATGTTGGCCACCACAAGGTCAAAGGTCCTGCCCTGCACTGCATCAATGCTGCCCAGGCCAAGGGCGAAGGCAGAGGCCGGGATGTGATTGATGTCCCTGTTCTCAGTGGCATTGTCCATGGCCAGCGGGTCAATGTCATAGCCCTCGCCCTGCAGACCGCTCAAGGCAAGGCCCATGCCCAGCACACCGGAGCCTGTGCCAAGGTCGAGGAAGCTCTGACCAGCTGTCAGGACGCCGTCATCCAGCAGATTGGAGAGAGCTGTGAGGCAGAGGGCAGTGGTGGCATGATGGCCTGTGCCAAAGGCAGACTTGGGCTCAATGACAATCTCAATGCGCCCGGGATAGCTGTTCTGACCTGCCAGCCAGGGCGGCAGCACCACAAAGCGGCTGCCGCAGGGCACAGGGGTAAAGAAGTCCTTCCAGGCTGTGACCCAGTCTTCGACCACCACGCGGTCACGTGTGCACACGGCATCCGGGAAGAGTGCGCGCACAGACTGCTCAATATCGTCCACAAGACCTGCGTTTTCGCAGTGCACGCGAAACAATGTCTCTCCTGTTGCCAGACTCTGCTCTTCCCAGCCCGAGGAGAGTTTGAGACAGAGAAGGCCTGTCAGGCCCTCATAGTCCTCTTCAGCTGCTGTGATTTCCAGACGGATAAGTTCCTCACTCATGCCATACCTCTCTGTCAGGCAGACGCCTGACGGTTTGTCTGCGCGGATGCGTGGATGCGCGGATGCACTGATGCACAGATGCACAGATGCTCGCCAGTGCCGGACGCTGCGCCTTCCTTCGCAATTTCCTGCGCGAATTGCAATGGCAAAGCGCAGCAAAGACTGCAGACCAGCATGGCACACTGAAACTATCTCTATGAAATCATATGATTTTTTTTTGAAGACACGCCATCGTGTATGGCTTTTGCCCCCCTGCTTTTGTATACTGCCGCAACGCTTTGATACAGGAGACTCCATGACTTCTTCCGCTACTTCGACGCGCAAGCTTGCCAGCCTGATTGTCCCAGTCCTGAACGAAGAGAACGCCATCCCCCTCTTCTAGCAGACTGTGAAGGACACACTCTTCCCGCTCACAGGCTATGACTTTGAAATCATCTTCGTAGACGATGGCAGTACAGACCGGACACTGGAAGAAATTGCCAGGCTGAACAAGGAAGATCCCAGGGTGCGGGCCATTGAGTTTTCCCGCAACTTCGACAAGGAGCTTGCCCTTGCTGCAGGGCTGCGGGCTTGTCATGGCGATGCAGCCATTCCCATGGACGTGGATCTGCAGGATCCCCCGGAGCTTGTCCCTGTCTTTCTGGAAAAGTGGGAGCAGGGCTATGACACTGTCATCGGTGTGCGGTCCAAACGTGATGAAGGCTGGTTCAAGCGCAAGACAGCAGCGCTCTTTTATCACTTTTACAATCATATCTGCGGCAAGCATATCCAGGAAAACTCCGGGGACTTCCGGCTTTTAAACCGCAAGTGCATAGATGCCCTGAACCGCCTGCCTGACAGAATCCGCTTCACACGAGGCCTGTATGCCTGGATTGGCTTCAAGCAGGCAACTGTTCTCTATGAACGGCCGGCCCGCTCTGCAGGTAGCAGTAAGTACAATCTGACCAAGATGCTGAACTATGCCCTGGACGGCATTACCAGCTTTTCCAGTCTGCCTCTGCGCATCTGGAGCTATCTTGGCGGCGTCATTGCTCTCATTGGTTTTGTCTATGCCATCATCCTGGTGCTGCGCACCCTCATAGAGGGTGTCGATGTCCCCGGCTATGCATCGCAGATGGTGGTGCTCCTCTGCCTTGGCGGTCTCATTCTCCTTTCCCTTGGCATCATTGGTGAATACATCGGACGTATCTTTGAAGAGAGCAAGGACAGACCACTCTATATAGAGCGCTCACGGCTGGGCTTTGAGGAAGAAAAGGACAGCATAGAAACAAAGGTTTAGGCTGCAGACTGGACGTACAGAGACAGCTTTTAGAGCAGTTTCAGAATGCAGGCAGGGAATATTCACGTTCCCTGTCTGCATTTTTTATTTAGCATCAGTCCTTGTTCCTGATGAAATGTACACTTTGTCATGGTAGTTTCCACGACTACCGTTTGAGCACATAGACTGGCCCCTCCTCCATCCTCAATTTACACACAGAATCTTACACCCCCGTCACATATATGAAAAATTTCATAAGTAATAATAGCATGAAAGATATATGCCGCTCGTCTGTTCCTTTCTGTTCCTCATTTCATAAAGTTTGCAAGTTTCAGGCAAACATTGTAGAGAGCGTGAAGAAAATGACAGACAGGTAACAATTCTATGACACTCTGGTGACACACCAGGCTGCCCTGTCTGCAGAACAGGGCTCTCAGCCCAGATGTTCAGACCGCTCCAGGGAGCACAAGGAACGCCAGCCATGGCTCATGCACACTGCCCCAGGGCAGCAAAAGCTGAAATCACCCTGATCTCCATTGTCACTGCCCTGTGCCTGGTCGGTGACTCCTTTCTCTATGTGGCCCTGCCCCTGCACTGGGAAGCTGCCGGCCTTGCCACCCTCTTTGAAGTGGGTGCCATCCTGGCAGCCAACAGGCTGGTGCGCATTCCCTTAAATCCCCTTATCACCCTCTTCTATAACAAGGTCTCCTGTCGCACGGGTATCTGGCTGGCCACAGTGCTGGCCATCCTCTCCACTGCCGGCTATGGCCTGGCGCAGGGGCTCTTTTTGTGGGTGTGCATGCGCTTTTTGTGGGGGCTTTCCTGGACGCTGCTGCGCCTTGGCACCCTCTTCACCATCCTGCGTGTCTCAACACCGCAGAGCTTAGGGTACCTCACAGGCATCAATAACGGCCTCTACCGCCTGGGCAGCCTGGCTGGCATGCTGCTGGGTGGCCTGCTGGCAGACAGTTTCGGCCTGCAGACCACAGCCCTGTTCTTTGCCGCAGTCTCCTGCCTTGCGCCCCTGGTCATGCTGAAGATGCCGCGCAGTGACGAGAGCGGGGAAAAGCATGGGGAAGAAAACGGGAAAGAGAGTGGAGAAGAGAGCGGAGACGGCAGCAGCCCTGGTGCCGGCACTGACACAGCTGCTGCCAGACGGGCGCAGGCAGCTGCCTCCATGAACTGGAAGGCCATCTTTGCCGGCAATCCGGGCCCTGTGCTCTGGGTGATGATGACAGCCTTTGTGGTGGCCATGACCTATCAGGGGGTCACAGCCTCCACCATCTCCATGCTGCTTGAGGCCCACAGCCGCGAAAAGCTGGCCCTCCTTGGCCTGACCCTCTCGGCTGCCACCCTCTCGGGCGGCCTGCAGGCCATGCGCTGGGTGTGGGAGCCCTTCCTGGCCCCCTTCTTCGGCTCGCTCTCGGACGGCAGACTGGGACGCTGCCGGCTCTCTGCCGCAGCCTTTGCCCTCAGTGCCCTGACCCTGCTGCCTGGCGCACTGGAGCTGGACCTTGCTGCCTTGTGCGTGGTCATCATCCTGGTGCTTTTGGGCGGCACCTTGCTCACCACTGCCACGGATGCCCTTGGCAATGACGCAGCCCTGCTCTCCGGCAATTCACGCACCTATCTCTCGGCCTTTGCCCTGTTTACAGACCTTGGTGCTGCCGCAGGCCCGCTTGTTGCCTATACCATCATTGCCCTGGCAGACACAGGCCTTGCCTGGGTGCTCACGGCAGCCTTCCTGGCAGTCTTTGCCGTCTACTGGTGGCTGCACCCTTCCCTTGAGCGCCAGGCTGCGCAGGCAGCACGCTGAGCAGACACCGCACGCGCTGCTTCCCCTCCTGAACGTTCAGCAGCCGCCGCAACGTTCCTGCGTTGCGGCGGCTGTTTTCTCTGCTTCCTGTGCTTCTGACGAACGGTACTGTCCGGATATGGCTGGTAGCAGACGCCTGGTATGAGATGGATGGTTTCAGACAGCTGGTATCCCTGCGATTACGGCTTTGGCGCTTCATGCACAGAGGCCTTTGCCTTCTCCAGCTCATGGGCCTTGCAGGCTGCTTCATCAATGCGCAGCTGCACAAGCACATCGCCAGCAGCAGTCTCATAGCTGTAGGTATAGAAGACCCCGTACTGCATGTAGTCGCGCATCTCGGGGATGGAGCAGACCTGCGCAAGCACAGGCTCTCCCGACGGGGCTGCAGTCTGGCCATCCAAGACATAGTGATAGGTCATGGAGGGGCCTTCGGCTGCCTCCACGTGTTTCAGAGTGACGCCAGGGGCAAGCTGTTTAGGTGCGTCAGCATTGAGCAGGGTCGCAGCCTCGGCAAAGCGCTTGCCAATCTCAATCTTGAGGTCGCGAAAGCTCTCCTCAAGCTCTGCCTGCACAGGCACAGCCGTCACCTGCTTTTCCTCGCGCACCTGCCAGGCCCAGACCAGGGCGCAGATGCCGGCAACAAGCACTGCTGCGCCAATGAGCTTCTTCGGTGTCTTCATCAGGCTCCTCCTCAGACATCTTCCTCAGGAGTCTTCATCCATGGCCTTCTTCAGCCGCTGCCTTCTCTCCAGGCGCTTCGAGCTTCCCCGGGACGTCTTCACAGGACATCTTCCCGGGACATTACAGGACATTCGCGGCATGGAGAAAGGCTCTGCAAAGCCTACAAATCCCGCTCCTGTACGCCACCTGCAGGTACTGACCTGGCAGGCGGTGTCACCATGGTGGCAGAGCCTGGCAGCACGTCTTCCACCTCTGTGGGCGGCAGCTCCTCACCCCTGCCATAGCCTGCTGTGTCACGCACGTGCACAATGGGTCTGGCAAGGCCCATCTCCTCCACAGAGGCCAGGATGGTGCCATGGGTCATGGCACCCCTCACAGGCGCTGGCACTGGGGCGAGCACATAGTAGTGGCGCACGCGATTGCCACGGAAGGACTCGATGGTGCAGCGCATGAGCCAGTCCTCCTGTGTGTCCTTGTTCCAGTCCAGCACTGCCAGCATGCGCATGTGCAGGCGCTGGGTGGGATGCACAATGGCAAAGCCCTGGCCGTCACTGTCAGGATAGACCCTGCTCTTCGGCGTCAGAGTCGCATGGAAGTTCTCGCCAAAGTAGATGTGATGGCCCTGCTCACCAAAGAGGAAGTCAGGAGAGAGCTGCGCAAACATGAGCTCTGAGAACTTGCCGTCCGGTCTGCCTGTATCCGTGTAGCGAAGGTCTGCATCTGCAAGGCCCTGGGCCTGCATAACCTTCGGCAGGGTGCGGATAAGGCGTGCATATTCTGTGTTGTCCACCACTGCTGCACCGCCCCCGCCAAGAGCACAGCCGCTCAAACTGCCTGCAGCAAGAAGCAGGAACACAAGAAGATATGCGCTCGAAGGGAAGGAAAAAGAGACGCCGGGACGGGCAGCGGAACGTGAAAACGTGCAAAACATGTCGTGTCTCGTCAGTACCAAGAGAAGCACAGGAGAGATGTCCCCTGTGCTTCCTTATCAGAACGTGTGCCTTGTCAGAGAATGTGCGTTGTCAGAACGTGTGCTGTCTGACTACTTTTCCATGGCATTGCGGATGTCAGTGAGTCTGTTGCTCACCACATCCACATGGCGGGCCATGGCAGCGATATGGTTGGGCCAGAAGGAGTCACCCACGCCGTAGGAGCCGCCCACCACATAGATGGGATTGAAGATGGAGATCATCTGCAGGCGCTTGACCAGCTCCTCCACGTTCTCCCTGCCGCCGCGCTCCATGATGGAGCTGTCGCAGACCAGAAGGCCCTCAATGACATTGTCCACCACGCGGCTGAGGCCCTTCACATAGTAGATGACATTATCGCTGTAGAAATGGCCCACCTTGTCGTCATTGAGCACGCCAAGGGCGTAGTCCATGGTCTTGATGGCCCAGTTCATGACTTCCACAATGTCACTTGTGGTCATGTTATAGATCTGAGCCTGCTTCACCTTCTCGGAAGTGACGCGGGAGGCCCACAAACGCCAGTCAGCAATGCCGTCGCGATAACGCTTTTCCGTATTGTAGAGAGCCCACCAGCCCCAGACATCGTCTGCATAGGCAAAGTTCTTCTGGGTGGCATCCACCAGCATATGCGGCAGGGTGTCGCGGTCACCGAAGCGGGCAGCAGTGCGTGCCAGCACCTCGGAGGCGGAGCGGGTGGCATAGATCACGCCGCGCTGATAGCTGGTCTTGTTGTCAATAATGCGGGGAACGAGCAGGATATCATTGGGAAGCCAGCCGAAAAGACTGTCCAGCTCTTCTTCCAGGGGCTGCACCAGGGCTTCGGCAAGACAGACTGCCCGGGCCTTGTCATCGGCTGGTGCCTCTGCCGGAGCCTTGTAGGCCTGACCGGCCACTGTGCTGAACATGCCCACTGCCAGAAGATAGAGAACAAAGACACCGACCAGGGCGGCAAGGCCGCGCAGGACCCAGGTACGAGTGGAAGGAAATGCCAAGAGAAAAACCTCCTGAAAAGACGGGCGCAGTACCCGCTTTTCGTGAACGTCTGCTTGTTGGAAAATGTGTGTGCACAACCTGATGTGTGAGACGCCGCTGCCTTATGATAAGCATCCTTTGCCGCTCTGCATAGGGGAAAAGCCGGGGTTTCTGCCGTGAAGGGGCCAGAACAGGATCCGGCCAGACCCCTGACAGGGGTCGGACAGCGCCAGGGAGAGGGAGAAAAGGGGCCTGATGGGGGAGGGACGTGGCCAGGCCTGCCAGCACGGCCGGTCAGAACGGCAGGCCAGCAAGACCAGCCGGAAATCAGCCTGCCAGAAACCAGCCTGAATGCTCAGCCCGAACGGCCATGCCCCTGTGCAGCTCAGGCGTCTGCTTTGCGCCCCTGCTGTTCCGGCTGTTCGGGCTGTTCGTGTTCTTCCTGTTCGCGCGCCTTTTGTTCCGGTGCCTGTTTTCCAGCCCGAATCTCGGCAAGGGCTGTGGCGGCAAATTCCAGATCGGGGTCCAGCTCCAGGGCAGCGGCAAGGTGCTCCTCAGCCTCCTCAGTGCGGCCTAAGCGCAGCTCGCACATGCCAAGGTTGGCAAGGTCCATGACCGAGCCCTTATCCGCTGCAAGAGAAGCCTGGAAGGCCCGGGCTGCATCCTCGTAGCGCCCCAGCTTGAAGCAGGCAACGCCCAGATAGTTGGTGTATTCCTTCATGCCCGGGCAGTAGTCCACGGCTCTGGCAAAGAAGGTGCTGGCATTGATCCAGTTGCCGTTCATGGACAGGGCATAGCCTGCATAGAAACTGGCAAGGCCGCGGGCAAGGTCATCGGGCTGGCGGGCAATGCTCTGGGCAAAGAGGTCAGCACTCTCCACCCAGCGCTGCTCGCGCATGGCCAGCATGCCGGCAAAGAAGGGCAGAAAGTGGGCTGTGGGGTAGATTGTGGCAATGGTTTCCAGGTGGCGGCGGGCTGTGGGCACATCCTGGGTCTCGCTCACAATGCGCCCGGCAAACAGGCCCACACTGGCATTGCGGTCGCGCTCGCGGAAGGCCAGACCGGGAATGATGAGATAGTGGGCAGGCACCCCTATCTGAGGATTGGTAGTCTCCACAGCATAGACATCGTAGCCCTGGAGCCCTGCCACGCACTTTTTCACTTCCTCGGCGATGTCCTCGTCCTCAATGGTGGGCAGGGAGCTGAGGGACACTGTCTCACCCTCCAAAAGCCACTGGCACTCGTCCAGGCTTGTGAACTTGGAAAGTCCTGATGCCTCATAGCAGGCTGAGGTGCAAAAATCGCCGGCAAGCTGGGCCACTTCGGTGACAGCCCGGATGGCAGCCTTCACAGGGGAGGCAGAGGTGCCGGCAGTGAAGACGATTTCGCTGGTTGAGCCCATGGTGGCAGGGTCCCAGGCAAGGGCTGCCACTGTGGGTACAGGCATGCCAAGGGAGAAGTCCTTCAGCACCAGTCTGACGCCCTGGTCAGCAAAGCGCTGCACAAGGTCACAGAGCACGGCATCACCCAGGCTCTCAGGGGCAATGGTGGGTGTCACAAGATGATCCCTGTCCACCAGGGCGCAGACATGGCGCTCAATCAGTTCGCACATGCCCTGCAGGAGAGATTCTTCAGTCGTATTGCCGCAGCTTGAGCCATTGAACTCACTCAACGTGCGAAACCAGTCCAGGGGAATCCAGACAATTTTGCCGTCATTGAGACGGGTGGCAGGATAGAAGGACCACTCCACACAGTCCATGACAGTGCGCACATCGCGATCTGAGAGATGATCCAGGACGGAGGTGTTGACCTGGGCCAGGGGCATGCAGGCATCGCCAAAGCGCTTCATGGCCTGGGAATAGGTGGCGCGCACAAACCAGGGCTTCCTCTCCCAGAAGGAGAAGAAGGCATAGCGCTCCATGAGCTCCATGAGGGCAGAGGCCTGCGCCTGCTCGGCAGAAGCACCCTTGCCCATCTGCTTTCTGGTAGGCAGGATCCTGCGTGCGTCAGCACCGCAGACGCTTAGGTACACGGGAATGCCCAGGCGGCCTGTATCCACGCGCCGCGTTTCGCGCAAAATGTCGCTGCCAAGCTCCTGCAGGCGGGCACGCACCCTGGCAACGGTCTGCGCAGGAGAAATGGCCTTGTCACTGTCCCTGGTGTAGCCCTTGGGGCAGGGTGTGAGGGTAATGCGAGGCAGGTCCCCGTCGTGTGCTGTCATCTCTTCACCTTTCTATATGCTTCTTTTGCAGATTTTACACGAGATTTGATGTTATACCTGTTTTTGCAGGGTGAGCAGGGAGTAGATGCGCTTTTGCGGCTCTCCGTCCCTGTTGCTGAAGGAGCCGGGCAGAAAGACTTCGCTCACGGTAAAGCGCTTTGCGGCCTTTTTGGCAAAGTGCGGCTTGCGCCTGGCAACATCCGTGCAGAACACAGCCTGTCCCTGGTCAGCAAGATGGCGCTCCAGAAAGTTGAGAATGGGGCCGTGCAGCTCATCGAGATAGAGGAGTTCCGAGGCGGCAATGATGTCCAGGTTCGTGGCAAGGCCGGGGCACACACCGGGACGGGTCACGTCAATGTGGCGCACGTCAATCTGGTCCTGGAGGTTGTTTTTCAGCACATTGGCCTTTGCAAAGCGCAGGGCCATGTCCTCCACATCAGAGGTGATGATGCGGGCAAAGCCAAGGCGGGAGGCTAAAATGGCCAGCACGCCGCACCCTGCGCCAAGTTCCAGCATGGTCTTGCCCTCGCAGGCAACCTTTTTGCGCAGATAGGTTTCCAGCACAAAGGAGCCCGGCCAGATCTTGGCCCACAGGGGCAGGTCCTTCAAAGGATTTTTGAGCGCCTTTGTCTGCACGAGCCTGTCGAGGTACTGGGTCATGTTGTTGACATCCAGTATCTGGAAGACCTTCTCGTCGTTGAAGGACATGGGACAGAACGCCACCTCAAAGCGCTGACGTATCCCGGCAAGCAGGTCCGCAAGCTCCTGCGTTTCTGTGCCCTGTGTTTCCGGGCCCTGCGTTTCAGAGCCCTGTGCCTTTGTCTCCTGTCCGCCGTCTGTCTGTCCTTCCTGTCTCTGCCCCTGTACCTGCTGCTCGGCTGCTGCCATGGCAATCTCCTTGTCACACAATATTTCCTGCCGGCATTCCCTGGATTCCCTGGATTCCTTGGGCAGGCCGCATGGCAATAGCACGAAGCAGGGCAGGAAGAAAGGCCCGGCTGCCGGCAGGCGCTGCAAGGCCCCAGGCATGTGCGCGTACAGGCTGTTCCCGGCAGGCAGCCCCTGCCCTTCAGGATACAGCAGGGGAATCAGGGGCAGGGTCAGGCTCAGGCTCGGTGCCTCTCCCCTGCATCTCCGCTGCCTGACAGGAAGCAGACCCGGCACTGGCCGGGATACCTTCGGCAAAACACACTGTCTGGTTTCTGCCCCTGTTCTTGGCCGCATAGAGGGCACAGTCAGCCTTGTCAAAGAGCTCGTCAAAGCTTTCCCCGTGCTCGGGGAAGATGCTCAGCCCTGCAGAACAGGTGATAGTGTGCGAGGCAGCATGGGCCTGACAGGCTCTGGTGATGCTGGCGCGGCAGCGGTCCACAAGTCGTGTTGCCACAGGTGCGGCCACATTCCTGAGCATGAGGACAAATTCATCCCCGCCAAAGCGCCCCTTGATATCATCGTGGCGAAAGTGCTCGCGCAGGCAGGCAGCGACTGTACGGAGAATGACATCGCCGACACTGTGCCCGAAGGAGTCATTGACTGCTTTGAACTTGTCAATGTCCACGATCACCAGGGCATGCGACTGACCGTCCCACATCTCCCGGCTCTCGCTGTCTGCAGCACTGCCGAACTCAGAGCCGGCATCATCCGGCCCGGCCAGTCTGCACAGCTTCTCAGGCAGGCGGGCCTGGAGGAAAAAGCGCTGTGCCTGCTCCACGAAGGTTTTCTTGTTGAGCAGGCCTGTGAGACCGTCGTGCAGGGCCTTCTGGCGCAGGCCGTGCACAAGTGCCACATCCTCGCTCACATCGCTGAGCTTGCCGATGATGACATGGCCGACAATGCCGCAGGTGACAGTGAACCAGCGCAAACCGTCCCTGGTGCGTATCTGAATGGGACGCGAGCGTCTGCATTCCTTGCCGGCCACTACGTCTTCCCAAAAGAGCCTGCGCACTTCTGACACGCCCTCTTCGGTCAGCATGTTGTGCTCCTGCGGTCTGGAAAGAAAATTCTCAATGCGGGTCAGCTGGAAGTTACGGGTGGAGGAGGAGTAATTGGTGAGCAGATCCTTGTCAGTATCGTATTCAAAAAGCAGATCACTGCTCAAATCACAGAGCAGCTGGTAGCGCCTGAACTCGTAGTCACGCTGCCGCTGCATCTCCTTAAGCTGGGTGATGTCGCGTATGATATTGATGAAGGAGACCTTGCCGTCCTGACAGCCTGTGAAATTGGCAATGACATCCAGCCAGACCACATGCCCGTCCCTGTGCAGAACGCGGTACTGCAACGTTAAGGGCGTTGTCTTGTGTACATGCCCGGCATAGGCGCCCATGACCCAGTCATAGTCCTCCGGGTGCAGGACATGGCGCGGATTGCCGCCCCCGCTTTCATCCGCATAGTCCGAGGCACTGGAGCCGGTCAGTGCGTAAAAGGCAGCATTGGCCCATTCCACTCTGCGGCGCTCACCGTCAAAGACAAGCTTGGCGACACCACAGTCCAGCAGGTTGAGTACTCGTTCCAGGCTTTCCATTCCCGCTCAGGCTGATGCCTGCTCCCGGACCGGAACACGCATCAGGCTGCCTCCACTGCATGAAAGTCTGTGCCGTGCTTTTACGCTCCTGCGTCTGCCACAGCACGGACCCGGCCGATGCAGGCCGGTCTGAGCAATAACAGTTATTAACAGCGATTATCTGTCTTGCGCATAGAATTTCCTGGCAGCAAGGTCAAGCCCCTTTCTGCTCAAAACAGGCTCCCGGAGGGCAAAAACAGCCTGCAGGACAGAAACTGGCAATCGGGTAGGAGGCCCGCGATTATTTCACGGGCCGTCCTCCCACACCACCCACCGTACGGGTCCGTAGTGGGCGGTTACCAATAACTTCAGGGGGATCTTACTTGTATATATCCCCCAGACAGGTCCATGCCTGTGGTTGGTGGTGTTGTTCCTCGGTTGTCCTATCAGCTGTCTACCGTCCATCCATACTGATGCCGTCATTCCTTCAGGACGGCGGCCGGCTCGTGTTACTTCCGGCCTTTCAGACATC
>CASEWR010000056.1 GCA_949291675.1 uncultured Desulfovibrio sp.
GTTCTTGCAAATCACCCCAAAACTCCTGGGCTCCATACGCCATGACCCTGCCGTGCAGGAAGCCGTGTGCAGACGCGTGCCCCTGCTGCGCCTTTTTCCCGAGACAGCAGCTGCCCAGGACATCACTGCCCTGGCAAAAAAGCTCAAGAGCCTGCACAAGAAGATGGCAGCCGAAGGCCTGCTCTCCCCCTGCCTCACCCTGCGCAGAAGAAGCCCCGCGACGGACAGCCGGCCCTGATGCCCGTACCTGCTGGCCCTGATGGCGGACCTGCTCCCGGGCCCGATGGCCGTACCTGCTGGCCAAAGCCGGGTCCTGACCTGCTGCCTTGTGCTGCCAGGCCGCACTGTACGGCATCCCGGTACATGGGCAATGGGGAGCATCCTGACAGTGTCAGCACAACAGCAGCGGTCCTGATACTGACACTGGCACTGGTACTGGCGCAGAGAGAGCCCTGCTGTCTTTTTCCCCAGGCTGAAAAAAAGTTCCCGGTCTTCACGTTTTCTTCACATCACCTTGTCTATCTCTGACCTGTCACTGCAGGAAGACGGCCCGCACTGCCAGGGACCTTCGCTGCAGCCCGCCGGCCCGCACACAGGGCAGCAGACAGTTGCCCCGCATGCCGGCCCAATGACAGGCAACACCCATTCCCTCAGATATATTTCAAGGAGATATCCATGCGCGCTCTTCTCACAGCCCTTCTTGTTCTTGCCCTTGCTTCCCCTGCCATGGCTGCCTTCACAGGTCCCGGCAGTGGTCCCGGCCCCCAGGGCTCCGGTCCCCAGGGAGGCTTCCATGGCCCCAGAAGTGCCGGCATCACCAGGGCAGCTGATGTTGCCAGGGCCCATGATGATGCCCATGTCACCCTGATCGGCCACATTGTGGAGCAGGTGGCCCATGAGAAGTACCTCTTCCGTGACGGCTCAGGCACTGTCATTGTGGACATTGACGACAAGGACTTCCGCGGCCAGACCGTGACCCCGAAGACACGGGTGCGCGTTGTCGGTGAGGTGGACTACGACCACGGCAACAAGGAAGTGGACGTGAAGTTCCTGGAAATCCAGCGCTGAGACAAAGAGCTGCTGCGGGCCATGGCGACGTGCTTTCGCTGTGGCCCTTTTTTGTCCCTGGCCCCTGCGACGTCTGCCGGGGCACAGCGCAGCCATGCCCCGGCAGCCGGAACAGCCGGAATACCCTGGGCAGTCCGGGCTGCCTGATCAGCCGGGACAGTCCTGGCAGCCTGATCAACCTGATCACTATGGGGCACGCTGTACGCCCTGCTCACCCGAACCAAGGACCCTGCCATGCCCTCTTCTGCCATCCGTGTCCTCATTGTGGAGGACAATCAGGACATTACTGCCAATCTCTATGCCTTCCTGGAGCCCCTGGGCTATCAGCTCGACTGTGCTGCCAATGGCCTGGCAGGCCTGGAACTGGCTGTGAAGAATACCTATGACGTCCTGGTGCTGGACATCATGCTGCCAGGCATGGACGGCCTCACTGTCTGCAAAACCTTGCGCGAGCGCCATGCAAAGGCTCTGCCCATCCTCATGCTCACAGCCAGAGATACTGTGGCAGACAGGGTGAGCGGCCTGGACTGCGGGGCAGACGACTACCTCATCAAGCCCTTTTCCATGAAGGAGCTGGACGCACGCCTGCGCGCCCTGGTGCGCAGGGCACAGGGCAGACAGGTCGTCAGTGTGCTGCGCTTTGAGGATGTGGAGCTCAATCCTGCCACCCACACAGCCTCGCGCAGCGGCCTGCCCCTGCGCCTCGGCCCTGCGGCCTTCACCATCCTGGAGGAGCTGTTGCGGGCCTCGCCGGCTGTGGTGAGCAGGGCACATCTGGAACAGGTCCTCTGGGGGGACACGCCGCCGGACAGTGACGTCTTGCGCACCCATATCCATGAGCTGCGCTCCAAACTGGACAAGCCCTTTCATACGGCCCTGCTCAAGACTGTGCCCCATGTGGGCTTTGTGCTGGTGAAGCCGGCAGCGGCGGAAACAGGCAAAGACTGAACTACAGACAGAACCTGCAGCACAGCGCAGCGCTGACAGGACATTGCGCAGCGGCCTCAGTGTGCCAGCGGCCGCGACAGGGACAGACAGTGCCAAGAGCGTGCAGACAGTGTGCCGGCCAGGGCTGAGCCTGGGACAGCACACGCGGGACTGTGTCCGTGAACGTCGCTCAGGCCAGGGACTGTGTCAGCGCACAAAAGCGACTGTGTCACGACATTTGCCAACAGTGTCTCTGTTGCCTGGCCGGCGCTGCAGCCTGCCGCAACAAAAGGCACAGGGGCCCAAGCAGGCACAGAGACATTGCAATCACCATGTGCAGCCAGTGCAGACGGCACCTGTGCACGACAACTGTATGCAGTAGTGTGCAGTCACTGTATGCAGTCACTGTGTGCAGTACAGAAGGAACAGGCATGAAACACTCAACCAGGCGCACAAGGGCAGATTCTGCTCCTGCAGCCTTGCGTACAGTTCGCAGTGCGCTGCTGGCAGGTCTGGCACAGCTGTGTGGCAGGATCTTCCGGGCTGTGCGCCATCCCGTGCAGACCTGCAAAAGCCTGCTCTCCCTGCGCGAGTACGCGCGGCACAGCATGCGCACCCGCATAGCCTTAAGCCTTGCCGGCCTCTCGCTGACAAGCTTTCTCATTCTCGCCCTGTGCGGGTATCTGGCCTACAACTTTGCTCTCTCGCACATTGTGCGCTGGCATATGGAGCCCATTCTGCACACCCTGGTCACGGCCTCGCGCAGCGGCCAGAGTGCCGAAGACATACACAGGCTGGCAGGGGAGCTGCATGTCTTCTGGTATACCAGTGCGGACATCCCTGCTGACATGCGCCCTGCCCCGGGCAGCACAGCCCTGCACCGCATTGGCGATGAGCGCTATGCCTTTGTGGGGGCTGATGCACAGAACGCCTGGGCAGTGGTGGTCAGGGTGGAAGACCTTGATGACCTGGAAGAGGCCATGTTCACGGCAGCCATGGCCTGTGGTGCCGTGACCCTTCTGGGCTCCCTGCTGCTCTCCTGGTGGCTGAGCAGACGCCTGGTCACGCCGGTGGAGGAGCTCACAGCCCATGTGCGCACCAACTCTCCCCTGGAAAACAGCAGCTTGTGCACGCGCAAGGACGAGGTCGGGCGCCTGGCCAGGGCCTTTGTCAGCCGCGAGCAGTCCCTCAGGGACTTTCTGGTACGCGAGCAGCTCTTCACCGGGGATGTGAGCCATGAGCTGCGCACTCCCCTCACTGTGCTGCAGGGCTGTACGGAAATCCTGGAAATCAGCTGCCAGAACACGCCCTCTCAGCCAGTGGTGGAGCGCATGCAAAAGACCATCTCCACCATGACCGGCACAGTGTCCACCATGCTGCTGCTGGCCAGAAAGCCCGAGCAGCTGGAACAGCATGTCTTTGACATGAGTGCCCTGGCCCGCAATGAGGGAGAGTTTGTCAGACACATGCTCAGCAACCGCCCCATTGTGTATGAGGAACACCTTGCCGATGCGCTGAAAATCTGCGCCAATCCGGACCTGGCAGCCCTTGTGCTGCACAATATCCTCGACAATGCCTGCCGCTACACCTCAGAAGGCTCCATCTCCCTCACCCTGGATGCTGCCGGCTTTACAGTACGCGACACTGCCCCTGCCATTGACGAGGAGGTGCGCAGGCGCATGTTCGAGCGCGGCATGCGCGGCCCTGGCAAGGTGCCTGGCAGCGGGCTCGGCCTCTCCCTGGTGCAGCGCGGCTGCGAGCGCCTGGGCTGGAGCGTGTCCCATCAGCACTGGGAACAGGGCAATGTCTTTACGGTCACCTTTGCGTCGGGCAGCAGGGAGTCTGGCACAGGGCTTGCCCCCTGATCGTCTGATCGCCCGTCAGAGCAGACAGGGCAGGCACTGCGGACGCGCCAGACACCCTGCCTGGCAGCCTGCTTGACAGCCTGACAGGCCTTGTCCAGAATATGCACAAAGGGCAAGGCCTGCCGGGACGACCCGGCCAGGTCACAACGTTGAACGGGGACGACCTCACAAACCGGAAACGGAGACTGCTGTGGAGTGGTTGTTCCTTGTTGTCGCAGGCCTGCTGGAAACAGCCTGGGCCTATACCATGAAGCTTTCCCACGGGTTCAGCAGACTGTGGCCGTCCGTGGCCACGGTTGTCCTCATGCTGCTGAGCATTGGCCTGCTCTCAACTGCCATGCGCAAGCTTCCCTTAGGCACTGCCTATACGATCTGGACAGG
>CASEWR010000057.1 GCA_949291675.1 uncultured Desulfovibrio sp.
AGCCTGCGTGCACCAGGGTGAGCAGATCCCTGTTGGCAGCTGCAATGATGCGCACGTCCACAGGAATGACCTTGTCGTCACCAATACGGGTGATTTCACGCTCCTGACAGACACGCAGAAGCCTGGCCTGCAGCGAAGGGGTCATCTCACTGATTTCGTCCAGGAAGAGGGTGCCCCCCTGAGCCATTTCAAAGAGCCCTGTTTTGCCGCCGGTGCGCGCGCCGGTGAAGACGCCGTGCACGTAGCCGAAGAGCTCGCTCTCAAGCAGGCTTTCCGGCAAAGCCCCGCAGTTGACGGCAACAAAGGGGCCGTCTGTCCTGGGTGAGGCATTGTGGATGGACTGGGCAAAGAGCTCCTTGCCAGTGCCGCTCTTGCCATTGCATTCTTCAGCCAATGCAGAAAGGCGGTCGTGGCGCGACACGTACAGGCCCCCTGGCAGCAGGCTTCCTAGTGTCATTAAAACTCCCCATGACGCCGCGCGCCACCCCTATTGATGAAACCAATCTCCAAGTGGTCAGGCTGCGCTTCTTGCCTTTTCATGTATCCGTGTATTAGCACCTTCTAAGGTCAGCTGCCGCACGGTATTCTTTTTGGCACTTCTGATGCCGCATAAAAACTTGTGTACTCAGGGCTGCGTGACACACCCCGCTTTGTCTCTGACTTCTTCAAGTCATGAACGCATAGGAAATAGTCGGGGCGGCGAAAGCCGCCATCTAGATTCGCGTAGTTCTGAAGCTGGCCAACCTTCCTAATCCTCCAAGTACATTCTATTATGGAGTTGATATGAGAGTAGTTGGTGAAAATGTACTCTACACAAGCAGCATCGGCATTGATGTCCATAAAGACATGATTGTCTGCTGCTTTGGAAGCCCAGGAGAAGACAATGTTATCCAGAACGAAGTCAGGGAGTTTGCAACAAATAAAAAAACAGGGCGTTGTGCTGGGAACGCAACCGCCCTGGGGGCAGCCCCCACTCATTGAGATTAGTTAGAGTTTTCAGGCTCTGGCAGGAAAAGAAGCTTCCTGTCAGGGCACTCTGTTTTGTCGAAGCTTTGCCAGAGAGCCAAGATAACGCTTTGATGCTAGCCACGCATGGCCGGGGAAATATGGTCTATGCTGTCAGCTCGACAAGCGGCTTAATCAACATGCTGCTTCCCTTCTCCTGCCGGGCCTTCCAGAGATCGACAGCACGCTGGAGGTTCAGCCACAAGTCCGGCGTGGTGTTCAGAGCCATAGACAGACGCAGCGCCATATCCACCGTGACCGGAGTTCGCCCGTTAACAAGGGAGGACACGGTCTTGCGGGATACTCCTATGCGTTCAGCAAAGTCGGTAATCGTCACATTCAACGGGTCCAAATACATTTCCTTTAACACTTCGCCCGGCATAGACGGCTTTCTTGTACGTTCCATATATTTCTCTCCATCAGTGATAGTCTTGGTAATCCACGATAAAGGCATTGCCGTTTTCAAAGCGGTACGTTATGCGCCAGTTTCCGGACACCGTCACCGACCACAGTCCCGCAAGATTCCCTTTCAGCATGTGTAGGCGAGAGCCGGGAAAGTTCATATCCTGTGCTTCCGCTGCACTATCGAGCATATCGAGAATCATCTCCAGCCGACGAGCGTGTTTGACCTGAATGCCTCTTGTATCTCGCGTATGGAAAAAGACTTCCAAGCCTTTGTGAGCGAATGTTTTTATCATTCGATGAGTGTAACTTATAAGGTTACACAGATCAACACTCTTGCTATTTTAGGGATTGGAGGGATTTTAGGAATATGGGGTTATTGCTGAGAAAGTCTCATGCAGCAGCCCGTCCAAGGCGTAAATGTGTCCACGCAAAGCGCCTGCCGGTAAGCCGCAACCAGCTTGTCCGGCGTGGACGGCATCTCCTCGTCGCCTCGCAGAGCTTTTTTGACAGTCGGAGCGCGTAATGTTTTGGTTGTTTGTCTCCGATCTCGTTTGTGTTCCTTTCTCCTGAACAGAGCGTCCAGCAGCACGTTTGCTGTGCAGCGCAATCATACAGGCAAAGTCCCGGCCAGACAAGAAATGCTGCCTGCATTCTCTCCCGGATCCTGAAAAGTACAGTCACAGGAGTTGTGACAGTGTGGAGGCAAGGCCCTGGTTCAGACTGTTTCAGGGCTCCCGGGTCTGTGCTCCGGGACGCATCTGCAGGCAGAAAGGGAGGACGGTCAGACTGGCAGTCATGCTCAGCCTGGGAAAGACCTTCACGATGCAGGAGTCCCATACGCCCGGCAAGACACACTGACACATGCTTCATCAGTGTGAAGTACAGCGAGCCTGCCAGCCAGTGCATACCGGGCTGCCTGTTCTGGTCCACTGCGGTCTTGATGTGCGGATGTGCGGGAAGATCTCAGCGCCATTGCCATTTGTCATGGCTTTGCCCTGCTGCGCTCCACCTGTTCAGACGCGTGGATCAGCAGGGCACAGGCACACAGGAAAAGGCCTTTCTGCTGTGCGAAGACTACAGTCTGTACAAGTTGTATTTGCAAAATATTTGCATATATCACTTTTTTGACTGGTTCGAGTGTGTGCTGGCAGCGTCCTGGAAAAGCCAGGTTGCAGGAGGAGTGCAGCCGGCTCAGGCCTTCTTCTTCAGTTTGCGCCAGAGGGTCGTGCGACTGATGCCAAGGCGTCTGGCGGCTTCCGCGTGGTTGCCGGCGCACTCGGCAAGCACGCGTCCGAGCAGCA
>CASEWR010000058.1 GCA_949291675.1 uncultured Desulfovibrio sp.
CTGCTGCTGTCTGCAGGCAAACAAAGGCATGTTCCAGGGGCTGCGAAAAGCCTGCTCGTTTGCACATCGCCAGTTCAGGTGCATACTTTTTCGACACCTGCCCATCGCGCAGGCAGCAGGTGGATAATTGATTGACAGCCTTGCACCCCTTCTTCAGGGAAGAAAGAGTGGTACAAACAAGTGTTTACATGTATGCGCATACAGTGATTTATATATATCTGCATACATGCAAATAAGGATATCTCAATACAGTTTTCTGCACTGACACTCATTGCCTGACGTCCTGCCTGCGCTGCCAGCCGCGGAGCTCTGCACATGCTTCCGGACTCCATCGGCAGATGCTTGCGGCAGATTCCTTCGCCGGATTCTTTTGCCGTCCTCCTGACAGCCTGACAAATGTCCGGCGCATCTCTGCTGCATCTCAGGTTCGTCTCTGCTGCGTTTCAGGTGATGCTGTGGCGAAGCACTGCTGATTCACCACTGCATATCTGGTGATTCGCGGATGATTCTCGGATGATTCTCTGGAAGGTTCGTGTGCACATGATGACTGATGCGCCAGGGGAATACCTTGTGAAGACTATGAAGAATAGCAGTTTACTGTGGTATTCCTGCCCTTCATGCCAGGGACAGCGTTTGCCTGCAGAGAAGTCTACGAATATCAGAGGACTGTGACCTTAATTTTGTAACATCTTGTTTTTCTGGTATTCCTGGTGCGAATAGCCAATGACAAAAACTATCTATTGTACAGATGCAAAGCTGTCATGCTATCAGGCACCCTGTTGCTGAGCTCCCGTGAATCGAAAAAGAATTTCACAGTACTTTCCATAAACATCAGCAAAGGAGTGCATTGCATGTTTTCCCTCCGTTCTGCCGGCATTGTGCGCAAAAGCCTGTTTGCAGGCGTGCTGGCCGGCTCCGTTATCTTCGGCGCCTGGCAGGGTCCTGCCATGGCAGCTGAAAGTGCCCGCGACACGCTCAACTTCGTGAACTATCGCGACGTCAGAGACCTGAACCCTCACCTCTATGCCGGTGAGATGTACGCTCAGGAAATGCTCTACGAAACCCTCATCGACATCACGGCAGACGGTTTCAAGCCCTGCCTTGCCGAGAGCTGGACCATTTCTGAAGACGGCAAGGTCTATACCTTCAAGATCCGCAAGGGCGTCACCTTCCATGACGGCACTGTCTGCGATGCCTTTGCCATCAAGGCCAACTTTGACGCCATTCTGGAAAACAGAGCCCGTCATACCTGGCTGGAAATGATGCATCTGCTGGAGAAAATTGAAGCTCCCGATGCCCATACCTTCAAAATCTACATGAAGGCTCCCTACTGGCCCATGCTCATCGAACTCGGCGTGACCAGACCCTTTGCCATGATTTCTCCCAAGGCCATGAAGAACGGCTCCACCAAGGACGGCGTCAATGCCTTCATCGGCACTGGTCCCTACAAGCTCACCAAGGTGGTCACTGACGAATACGCAGTCTTCGAGGCCAATGAGAACTACTGGGGCGAGAAGCCGAAAATCAAGCGTATCGTCGTCAAGGTCATCCCGGACAACCAGACCCGCATTCTGGCTCTGGAAAAGGGCGAAATCGACCTCATCTGGGGCAAGAACATGCTCGATGCCGACGCTCTGAACAAGTACAAGGACAGCAAGGAGTTCAAGACTGCCCTGTCTGCCCCCACCTCCACCAGACACATCGTTCTCAACGGCCAGAACCCTGTGCTGGCTGATATCAACGTGCGCAAGGCCCTGCAGCACGCCACCAACCGTGCAGCCATCTCCAGGGGCGTGTTCCACGATACCGAGCCCCCGGCAGATACCCTCTATGCCCGCAGCATTCCCTACTGCAACATCGATCTCGAGCCCTACAAGTATGACATGAAGAAGGCTGCTGAAATCCTGGATGCAGCCGGCTGGAAGATGGGTGAGGACGGCGTGCGCGCCAAGGGCGACCTGCGCATGGAACTGGGCCTGCTCTACAACAGCAACAGCGTGACGGAAAAGACCATCTCCGAATACCTGCAGCATGAATACGGCAAGCTGGGCATCAAGGTGTCCCTGCGCGGCGAGGAAGAGCAGAGCTACCGTGACAATATGAAGAACGGTCTGTTCGACATGATCTTCAACATCTGCTGGGGCATGCCCTATGATCCCCAGTCCTCCATGGCAGCCATGCGTCAGAGAGTGTACGGCGACTACGCAGCCCAGCTCTCTCTGCCTGACAAGAAGGAAATCGACGCTGCCATCACCGAAATCATGTCCACCACGGATGTCAAGCGCAGGCAGGATCTCTTCACCTTTGCGCTGACCCATCTGCATAACGACGCCATTTACACGCCCCTTACCTACGAGACCAACAAGGCTATCTTCAACGCCAAGCTCAAGGGTGTGGGCTTCACACAGACGCAGTACGAAGTGCCCTTCACCAAGATGTACTTCGTTGACTAACGGCCGGGGCCTTCCCCTGCTGCACAGTGCTGCGCACACGCCGGACGGCGTGCATGCAGTCAGGCTGTGAACAAACATTTGCAGAGCTACAACGGGAGGTGACCGGTCCCATGTTTCCGACTGCCAGACCGGCACCTCCCTTTTTCTGACTCTTTTTTCGCCTTCCGGCGCAGCATTTCCAGTGCAGCATTCGCCCGTCCCCTGCCCTGCTTTCTGTGATTCGGCTTCCTCTGGGATCTGCCAATGAAAAACTACGTCATCATGCGCCTGCTGGCGACAATCCCTCTGTTGCTGGCAATTTCTTTCCTGTGCTTTGTCTTCATCAATCTCATTCCCTCAGACCCGGCAGAAGTGGCCCTGCGCATCCGCCAGACGCCCATCATCACTGAAGAGCTCATTGCCCAGACAAGAGAAGAGCTGGGCCTGAATGACCCCTTCCTGGTCCGCTACGCCACCTGGCTGTGGGACTGCCTGCACTTTGACCTCGGCATCAGTTACACCAACCCCGCCCGCACAGTGCTTGGCGAAATCGGCCGCTGCCTGCCCGCCACCCTGGAACTGGCCGGCCTCTCCCTGGTCTACGTCATTGTCTTGAGCCTGCCCATCGGTTTTCTGAGCGCGGTCTACAAGGACACCTGGTTTGACCGCATCATGCGCGGTCTGGTCTTTGCCGGCACTGCCATGCCCGTCTACTGGGTCGGCCTGCTGCTCATCTGGCTGGTCAGCATCAAGATGGACCTTCTGCCCACCAGCGGCTACGGCGGCTTCTCGAGCCTCATCCTGCCAGCCTTCACGGTGGCCCTGAGCTATATTTCCACCTACATTCGTCTGATCCGCAACAATATGCTGGAGAACATGCGCGAGGACTACGTGCTCTATGCCCAGGCCAGAGGCCTGAAGCAGCGCGCCATCCTTGTGCGTCACATCCTCAAGAACTCTCTGCAGTCCTGCGTCACAGCCATCGGCATGAGCATCCCCCAGCTTATTTCCGGTACCATCGTTGTGGAAAACGTCTTCGCCTGGCCCGGTGTGGGCAGGCTGTGCATCACCTCCATCTTCAATCGTGACTACCCTGTCATCCAGGCCTACGTGCTGCTGGTCGGTGTGCTCTTCGTTTTCTTCAACCTCTTTTTCGACATTCTGCAGTACGCGGCTGACCCACGCCTGCGGGAGAGGAAGAACTGATGCTCCAGCAACTTTTCAGAAGCCCCATGGCTCTTCTGTGCATGGGAATCATCTTTATCACTGCCCTGCTGGGCATATTTGCCCCCTGGGTTGCTCCCAATGATCCCTATGCCAACGACATTCTCAACAAATTCGCCGGTCCTTCCTGGCAGTACCCCCTGGGAACGGATCAGCTGGGACGCTGTGTCTTCTCGCGCATGCTCTACGGCATCAGGCCGACGCTCTTCCTCTCCCTGCTGACCATGATCGGCACCATCGGCATCGGTGTCATCATGGGCATCACAGCCGGCTACTTCCGCGGTGCTGTGGACGAAGTCATCATGCGCATCGTGGACGTCATGCTCTCCTTCCCCAGCCAGATCATCATTCTGGCCGTGGTGGCCCTGCTCGGCGTGGACATCCGCAACGTGGTCATTGCCTCCATCTTCATCAAGTGGGCCTGGTATGCCCGCATGATCCGCACGGCAACCATCAAGTACACGAGCATGAACTTCGTGCTCTTCTCCCGCAGCATCGGCTCCGGCAACTTCTTCATTCTGACCCGCCACATGATGCCCTGCATTGCCGCAGAACTGGCAGTGCTGGCCTCCCTGGACACCGGCTGGGCCATTCTGAACATCTCCACTCTTTCCTTCCTGGGCCTTGGCGTGCAGGCACCCACTCCTGAATGGGGCGCCATGCTCAATGAGGCCAAGAACGTCATGGTCTCCAATCCCGAGCAGATGATTGTGCCCGGCATCGCTGTTGTGGTGCTGGTCGGTGCCTGCAACATGCTCGGTGACTGCCTGCGTGATGCCCTGGATCCCAAGGCGGTGCGTCAATGAACAGTCCCATCACCCAGTCCGCAGCAGAGCCCCTGCTCAAGGTCAGAGACCTCTCCGTCTCCTTCCGCGAAGGCGCCAAACGCCATCTCATTGTGGATTCCGTCAACTTCGAGGTCTACCCCGGCCAGTGCCTGGGCATTCTCGGGGAGTCCGGCTCAGGCAAGAGCATGACCTGCAAGGCTGTGCTCGGCCTTCTGGACAAGAACTTTGAGGTGAAGGGCAGCTCCATCTTTGAAGGTGGCGAGCTCATCGGCGCCAATCCCGAGAAGCTGCGCCGCCTGCGCGGCAGCAAGATCAGTGTCGTGCTGCAGAACCCCATGTCCTGCTTTGACCCCCTTTACCGCATTGGCGAGCAGATGGAAGAGAGCATTGCCGAGCATATGAACCTTTCCTCAAAGGCCATGCTCAATATGATGATCGACATCCTCACCCTCATGCGCATCAGGGACCCGAAGGACGTGCTGCGCAAGTACCCCCATCAGCTCTCCGGCGGCATGCTGCAGCGCATCATGATCGGTCTTGCCATCAGCCTGGATCCGAGCCTCATCATTGCTGACGAGCCCACTACGGCCATCGACAGCATCAGTCAGTACTCCATCATGAAGGAATTTGTCCGCATCAAGCAGGGCGGAGAAGTGGCCATGATCTTTATCTCCCACGATCTCGGCGTGCTCTCCCTCATTGCCGACAAGGTCATCGTCATGCACAACGGACGTGCTGTGGAAAAAGGCAGTGTGCAGCAAGTCTTTGACAATGCACAAGATCCCTACACACACCATCTCATCAGCCAGCACAAGGCCGTCATGCAGCGCTTCCTCCATGCCATTCATGCAGGGCGCTCCAGGGAGGTTTCCGCATGAGTATCCTTCTTGAGGCAAAGGACATCCGCGTCTCCTTCAAAAAGGAGAACCAGACCCGTCTCTTCGGCAGGGAACGCCAGCAGGTGCTGCGCGGCATAGACCTGCATCTCAATGAGCAGGAATGCCTGGGCATCATCGGTGAGTCCGGCTCAGGCAAGAGTACCCTCGGACGCGTGCTCTCAGGCCTGCTCAAACCCGAAGGCGGCACGATCACCATCTGCGGGCACGATCTCTACGCCAGGCATACCCGCGAGGATGCCCGTTTCCTGCAGCATGTGCTCTCCGTGGTCTTTCAGGACTACACCTCCTCTGCCAATCCGCGCTTTCGCGTCTCCTCCATCATTGGCGAGTCCCTGCGCGCCCTTGAACACGCAACCGGTCAGAAAATTGACAGAAAAAAGCGCGTTGCCGAGCTGCTTGAGCAGGTGGGCCTGCCTGCACACTTTGCCATACGCTATCCGCACGAACTCTCCGGCGGTCAGCTGCAGCGTGTGTGCATAGCCAGAGCCCTGGCCATCAGGCCGCGCATCATCCTGCTTGATGAAGCCATCAGTTCCCTGGATGCCTCGACCCAGGTGCAGATCATGGATCTTCTGGCTGCCCTGCGCAGGGAATACGCTCTGTCCTACCTTTTCATCACGCACGACCTCACCAGCATCACCTATCTCTGCGACAGAGTGGTGTTCATGAATCAGGGTGAAATTGTGGAACGGGTTGATGACATGAGCCGTATCTCAGAAATCTCCTCGTCCTACGCACGACAGCTTCTCGAAGCTGTCATGGGCCTTGGCGCAGAGCAGGAAAGCTGTGCCTGATGACACTGCCCCTGCAGCAGCCTGCTGCTGCAGGGGCAGCCAAAGCCCCCCCAAAAAATCCAGGTTTTAGTTGTCCGCAGATTTTAGTGTTACTTTTTTAAATTTTGTGTTACCAACTCCCGGACGCTGAACTTCTTCTCCCGTATACAGCAAAGGTCAGGCATGCCCGCAACCACGACGCCACTCACCTCCCGAAAGTATGCTGCCATCCTGGTGCCCTTTGTGCTTTCCACCATCACCCAGCCCCTGCTCGGTGTTGTGGACACAGCCATCATGGGCCACATGTCTGCCCCCTCCTACATCGCCGGTGTGGCCGTAGGTGCGGTTATCTTCAACACCATCTACTGGCTGCTCGGCTTTCTGCGTGTAGGCTCCACAGGCTTCAGCGCCCAGGCAGCCACCACAGGCACGATTGACCTCTACAAGGCCGTGCTGGTGCCTGGTGTCATGGCCCTGGGCTTCTCAAGCCTGCTTCTCATCCTGCAGTGGCCCATCTTTGAGGGTGCCATGCTCATCCTCACCCTGGATGAGGCCACGCAGCACGTTGCCAGAACCTATTACAACATCCTCATCTGGGGCGCGCCGGCTGTGCTGTGCAATTACGTCCTGCTTGGCTGGCTCATGGGTCTGTCCCGCATCCGCGCAAGTCTCATCATGCAGATGGGCAGCAATGTCCTCAACATGGTGCTTGCCCTGCTCTTTGTGCCTGTGCTGGGCTTTGGCGTTGAAGGCGTTGCCTGCGCAACGCTCATCTCCCAGGTTGCTGCCCTGATTGTGGGGACTGTTGCCACATGGAGGGCCCTGCCTGGCCTGCCGAAGGACAGGGAGGCCCGCACAAGGCTGCTTAAGGCTGCCCTCAACTGGCAGGACATGCTGGCCATGGCAAAGGTCAATGCCAACCTGCTCCTGCGCACCATCTGCATGCTGGCCCAGACCAATATCTTCATGGCCACTGCCTCGACCTTCGGCACCACCACCCTGTCTGCCAATGCCGTGCTGGTCCAGCTCATGCTGCTCTTCACCTATGTCTTTGAAGGCATAGCCAATGCCTCCAGCGTCTTTGCCGGACAGGCCAGGGGCAGCCACAACCTGGACCTGCTCAATGACGTGTACCGCATGACCCTGCGCTGGACAGCCGTGTCCGGCCTTGTCATGGCAGCCATCTGTGCTTTGTGGCACACACCCATGATCTGCATGCTCACAGACCTGGAAGAGGTCATTGCCGCAGCTGCGAATCTTGCGCTGTGGACTGTCTTCTACCCCCTGGTGGCTGGTCCCGGCCTCACGGTCTACGGGCTGTTCACAGGTGCAAGTGTCACCCGGCCGGTCTTTATATCCACCCTGCAGGCCCTGATTGCCTTCCTGCTCGTCTGGGCAGTTGCTGTCCCCACCCTTGGCAATGACGGCCTCTGGCTGGCCTATCTGATCTTCTATCTCGGACGCAGCGTCTTCCTGCTGCCCTATGTCGGACAATTGCGGGCTGTCACCAGGGGCTGAGCCCCTTCTTCCCTGCCTTTCCCTGTCCGGCACATTCAACCAGGTCCGCACACAGTTCCCTTCCTGACGGAGATCCTTATCCATGAACACGTCCACCCCCCGGGAAACTTCTTTCGCGCAGCCCGGATGCACAGTCTGGCCTGATGTCGCTACCCTCAGAGAGGAGCTTGACGGCCTGACTCCAGGCCAGAAAAAAAGCTTTCCCGGCTTTTCTCCCTTCTCTCTGCCTCTCACAGCCCTGCACGGAGCACAGCCTGGCAGAAAGCTGCTGCTGACAGCAGGGGTGCACGGTTGCGAGTACTGCAGCATCCTGGCAGCCATGGAGCTTGCCAGGGAGCTGGACCCCGCGATGCTGCACGGCAGCATCATCATCGCACCTGTGGCCAATCCCTCCGGCTTCTATGACCGCCTGCCTGCCCTGGTTGCCGAGGACGGCAAGAACCTGAACAGGGTCTTCCCGGGCAGTGAGGATGGCTCCTATTCCGAAAAGCTGGCCCTGCTTGTCACCGGGCTGCAGGACTGGGCAGACTTCTATGTGGACATGCATGGCGGCGATCTGCACGAGAGCATGCACCCCTTTGTCTATGTGCCTGGTGTGGCCAGTGCTGAGGTGACGGACTTTGCCAGACAGGCTGCCTGCTGCCTGGACGTGGATGTGCGCGTGCTCTCCAGTGCCACTACAGGGGCCTACAATTCCGCAGCCATTCGCGGCACACCCAGCCTGCTCATCGAGCGCGGCGGCAATGGCCGCTGGAGCAGAGCAGAAGTGGATGCCTACAAAAAGGACATCCTGGCCCTGCTGCACTTTTTACAGATCCTGCCTGGCGACACAGCAAGGACACAGATGCAGCGCGAATGCGCCACTGTCATCTACCTTGACTCCGAAGTCCGCGGCCTGTGGTTCCCCGCTGAGGGCATCGAGCCCGGCAGGGCTGTGACACAGGGACAGGTCCTTGGCGAAGTGCGCGACTTTACCAACACTGTCGTGCAGCACTGCACAGCCAGACTCAACGGCATGGTCCTGTATATGACAGTCTCCCTGGCTGTGAAGGAAGGCACCCCGCTGGTTGCCTACGGCTAACAACTCTGCCGGACAGGCTGACACCCTCTTCCCCCGGAGAAAGATGTGGAAATTCGACATATTGAGTGCTTCAAGCTCGCTGCGGATCACGGCAGCACCAGGCGTGCAGCCGAACTGCTCTTCACCTCGCAGTCCTGCGTCAGCAAGAACATTGCCGCCATGGAAGAAGAACTTGGCGTGCTTCTTTTCGAGCGCAGCAACCGTGGCCTGAGCCTGACCCCCTACGGCAGGGAGCTCTACGAACACGCCTGCAATGTCCTCAACGGTCTTTCCCTGTTCAAGTCTGTCAAAGGCGAGGCTGCACCGCAGTTCCTGCGCGTGGCAAGCTACCCTTCCAAGATGATTTCCCACTATCTGTGCGTGCTCTACAACGAGCTGCAGGCACGGGAGAGGGGCACAGAAGGGGCAGACAACACTCCTGTGCCCTCGCCCTACAATATCT
This sequence comes from uncultured Desulfovibrio sp., assembly GCA_949291675.1. GTDB lineage: Bacteria > Desulfobacterota > Desulfovibrionia > Desulfovibrionales > Desulfovibrionaceae > Desulfovibrio. Next base: position 9,158 of record CASEWR010000058.1, read on the forward strand.
CCTTTCTTGAGGGCAGCATCTCGGAAGTGGTGGACTATGTGGAAAAGGGCATGGCGGATATCGGCATTGTCTACTTCGCCAGCGCCCAGAGCAAGGCCTTCAGGCACATTCTCGGCCACAAGGAGCTCGTGTATGTGGAGATTTCCTGCCATGAGCCCTGCATCTATCTCGGCCCGAAAAATCCTTTCTACAACAGGAAAAGCATCACCTTTGAAGAGCTTGCGCAATGCAACTTCGTGCAGGCAAGCAAGGACTACTTTTCCATTGAGCATCATCTTGATTCCATCAGCCTGGGCATATCCAATATCAACTTCTTTCGCAATGTCATTACCACAAATAGTGACAATCTGCTGATTGAGATGCTCATCTATACGGATATCTGCAATTTCGGCATCAACTTACTCAAGGAGACCTACTGCATCCAGACTATACACGCCCTTCCCATAGAAGGCTGCGGAAAATGTCTTTCTCTTGGCTACATCAAGCGCAAGCGGCACGAGCTGAGACCGGAATACGAACGCTTTCTTGATCTTCTGCGTACCCAGCTCATCAGCAGCACCCCTGAAGGGGCGGACATGCGCCCCTGAACGTTGCAGGGCGACACCTTCTTTCAGACATTTCTAG
>CASEWR010000059.1 GCA_949291675.1 uncultured Desulfovibrio sp.
AGACACTCCGGGTCCTGCAGTGCACTGGCAGCACACGCAGGGCACGCACTCTGGCCCTGCCTTGTTGCTGCCCATGAGAGAGCATTTGTCTGCCCAGCACGAAAGACACGCGCACCATTATGGCAGGCAGCAGCTGCAGGGCATTTCCAGGGATGAGGGCGTCAATTTTTTAGAGGAGTCCGTGAACTATTGGAAACAAAGTTCACGACATGCTTAAAAATCACTCCTTAAAAAGTCAGTGATGGCAGGATACTGAATGCTGTCCCTGTTCAGACTGTTGATGACATCGTGCCAACAGCCTCTTCATAGCCTCCCTGCTCAATTTCGTCCTTGAAGGCCTCCAGAAAGCAGGCTGCAGCCCTGGAAAAGACCTGATTTTTCTTCCAGGCAAGGCAGACACCCACCTGCATGGCAGGTCGCAGGGGTCGGAAACACAAGGGGCTTCCTTCAGGCAGGGTCATGATGCCATCAAGGCACAGAGCAAGGCCCATACCCTGCTCGACCAGCAGTGAGGCATTGTAAAGCAGTGTGTAGCGCACCACGATATTGAGATTGTCATAGGCTTTGCCAAACCAGGCAGCCATCTCGTTCTTCACCAGGGTCTGGCGCGAGGCAATGAGTGGTTCCCCGGCAAGGTCTTCAGGCCCCACGCTCTCCTGTGCTGCCAGGGGATGGGTGGCCGGCATGAGCACACCCCATGTGTCCCTGGCAGGCATGCGCAAAAACTCATATTCGCTCAGGTCCACAGGCTCGATATAGACTCCGAAGTCAGCAAGTCCTCTGTCCAGGCGATCGCGCACATCGTCACCATTGCCGCTGTGCATGTTGAAGGTAATACCGGGATGCGCACAGTGCACTCTGTGCGCCGCTCTGGCCACCATGCGCATGGCTCTGGTCTCGCCACCGGAAATGAAGACTTCGCCGGCAATGTCCGCTGCATTCTTGTGAAAGGCCTGCGAGGTGCGCTCCATAAGCTCCACGATCTCAAGGGCCCGCCGAAAGAGAAAGCGTCCGTCCTCAGTGAGGGTGATGCGCCGCTTGCCGCGAAGAAAGAGCCTTGTGCCAAGCTCTTCCTCAAGGGCCTGCATCTGGCGCGTCAAGGCCGGCTGGGTCATGAAGAGTATGCGGGCTGCACCGGTAATGGTCTCTGCCCGCACCACAGCGAGAAAACAGTTCAGGGCATGTATGTCCATGGGTGTCCTCCTGAGCTTCCTTAAGCAACATACCCTCATTGTATCATGTCTTTAAAGCATGGTAAAGCATACAATATCAGTATTTGACATTTTTACATCTGCAGGGCAAGCCTTGGGCCATGGCAGCAGGGACGTGCCTGCGACACTGCGCCTGGGAAAATGTTCCTGAGTGCATGTCAGGGCCAAGTCTCGGGCCTGCTGCAGGCAGGCAATGTACGCAGTGTCCTGCGCACAGGCAGGCACACAACCACAATGCCCGCTTTCATGCACACAGTGCATGGCTCGTTGCTGCCGGACACCATAAACACATATCCCATGCCGCAACACCCGGCATGCATACTCAAGGCTGCAGCAGGCTGGCAGAACACAATGCAGTCAGCCATGCAGCCACAGGGAGAAACAGACCATGACCCTGGAAGAACTGCTCGCACATCTTGATGCAGGTGGCGACCTTGTGGGTGGCAGCGAAGCCAATACCCTCATGCAGGCGTATTCAGACGAGTGCAGAAGGCTGTGCACAGAGCTCAATACAGGCTGGCACTCTGCAGAAGAGATACAGAAACTCATGTCCCGCATCACAGGCGTGGAGGTGGATGCCAGCTTTCGCATCTTCCTGCCCTTCTACTCGGACTTCGGCAAGAACAT
>CASEWR010000060.1 GCA_949291675.1 uncultured Desulfovibrio sp.
ACCAGGTGTGACACAGTCGTTTGCTGCCATGAGGGTGCCACACGCTGTGCCAGTGCCGGCAGCTGTGTCAGTATCGGCAGCAGTGCCAATGCCTGCCGCAGCTGCACTGCCACGGATGGTGAGGACATCACCAGGGCGCACCAGCAGCCCCTGGCGGGCAGGGCGGCCAGTGAGGAAGACGCGCGTGTCTGCGCACAGTCGCGTTGCGGCCCGCTGGGAGAGGCCTGGGAGTGCTGCAAGCGCGTGATCCAGTCTGCTGCCGGCAAGATCCTGGCCTGCCGTAAACGCAGTCTCAGGCATGCCTGCCACCTTCTGTCCCCTTGTCCCGGGCAGCACTGGCAGCTTCGGCCGCTTCGGTAGCACTGGCATTCAGGCCATCCCCGGCGCCTCCGGCAGCTGCGCTCCCTCCGGCAAGCCCGGCATCCCGCAGTTGCACAAGCAGTGCTGCCAGGCGTTCAGGGGCATGGTGCTGGCCGTCCGGCTGTATCATGGGGGTATCTATGACTGTGATGCCAAGTGTGCGGGCCAGTGTCAGTGCTTCCTGCACATCGCCCGGATAGCGGCCATGCCTTGAATCTATGAGCATGTGGCTGACAAAGCGCCCTGCCAGCTGCTTCCAGGCTGTGCCGCAGCTGTGCAGTGTGCCCGGCTGCCGCCTGATGGCTGAACTTTCTGTCTGCTCTGTGGCCGCAGGGGCCGTTGTCGCTGCAGCCCCGGCAGCCCCGGCAGTCTCTGCAGTCACTGCAGCCCGGGCCTGGCTTTCCGCACCGGCTGTCTGGCCCGGACTGTGCGTCTCGCACAGGGTCTGCACAAGAATGCGCAGCTCGTCGGTCAGGCTGCAGCCGCAGAGCTCGTGATCCGCGCCTGTATTGGGGATGAAGATCTTCGGACAGCTCAGGCTGGCAATGGCGTCAGCCACGCCACCTGCCAGCAGGTTGGCCATCACGCTGGAGAAGAAGCTGCCCATGGGGTAGCAGACAAGACCTGCCTGGCGCAGACGTGCCAGGGCAGCTGAAGACGCTCTGGGAGAGCAGACACTGATGCCGTTTCTGTCCCTGTCAGGCTCGTGCACAGTGAGGAAGCAGGAGCGTATGGGCTGCGTGAAGTCCTTGAAGTGATGCTGCCCCACACAGATGCTGCCGTCATCAAGCACAGCTGCCAGGTGCAGGCTCTCCTCCACAATGGGCAGGACCTCGCCATGCACATGGAGCAGGCGCGAGAACAGGGCCATGACCGCATTGAGGGAGCGGTGCTCCTGCAGATATCTGCCTGCCATGAAAAGATTGCCCAGGCTGGCCTTTCTGGCATCAAACCTGGCAGGCATGGCCTGCAAAAAGGCCTGCAGGCACTGCTGCAGGGTAAGTGCCTCCGTGGCTTTCAAGCCCTTCCAGACAGGATGGGCAGGGTTGCCCATGTCCAGAAGCATGGCACGCAAGGCCTCCTGGTCTCCTTCTTTGGGCAGGCGGGTGTTCATGCACTGGATGAGGGCAGGGCAGCACAGGGCAGGGTCTGCCAGGGCCACCAGACGGTTGCGCAAATCTCCCAGAGCAGGCATGGCAAAGGCTGCCCGCAGCCTTGCCGTGGAGCCGCCGGAGTCAAAGGTGGTGACCAGGTGCACCGTGTGCCGGCCCAAAGCGGCAAAGACAGCGCTCAGCGCCCGCAGCGCCGTGCCGCCGCTGAAAAAGACAATGGGGCGCTCAATATCCGCCTGGGGAGGCTTGGTTGCTGTCAAGGTGGCAGTCCCCCTGGTCTTGCAGAAGTTGGATGGTCTCTTACTCCGGCAGTCCCTTCAGTCCGAGCTCGCGCATGTGCATGTAGATACGGCGTCCTATCCAGGCGTCTGTGGCTGCATAGATGACCTGGCGCACACTTAAGGTAGGCAGGCCCCAGTTGGAGCAGCGCGGGCCCTTGGAAATGCGCTCTCCGAACATGCAGGCTGCCAGGGAGCGCAGGCCGCGGCTGCTGATGCCATTGTGCTCGGCAATGGTGGCCAGATCCACATGCCCCTGGGGTGTGAAGGGCAGAAGATGGCCGAGCTCGCGCATGTCCTCACCTATGCTTACCCCTGCCTTGATCTGGTTGGGATTGGAGAGCAGCGCTGTGATCTCCTCGTTCAGGGGCAGGTGGGTGAGCTGAATGATATAGACACAGTCTGCAGTAGCCAGCTGGATGAGGGAGGGATAGTGGGCGACACCCTTGCGAAAGGAAGGACGTGACTCTGTGTCAAAGCCGAGGACAGGCTCCTTTTTCAGGGCAGGCAGTGCCAGGTCCAGCAGCATCCTGTTACGTATGATGGAGACAGGCCCTCCGTAGTGTACAAGAGGGAGTTCGTTGATCTCATCACTTGTCAGCTTTCTGCGAATGTTTTCGTCAAGTTCCATGAAAGGGCCCCCACATGCAGGCTCTTCTCGCCTGCTGCTGTTGAACTGTTCCGGACAGCAGGGGCGGTTACTTGCCTATACAGAAGCTTTCAAAGACGTGATTGAGCACATCCTGGGCCGTTCCCACACCAATGACGTCATCCAGAAAAGAGCAGCACATATCCAAATGCACCGACAAAAGATCATACAGCTGTCCGGCTTCAATGTCACGAGCCAGCACAGCAAGTTCCCGGCAGGCACTGGTCAGGGCATGGGCCTGCCTGTCATTGGGCGCAAGGCCGTCCTCATCTTCAGGAAGGCTCTTCAGCACAAGCTGCACCATGGCATCGCAGGCAGCATCCAGGTTGAAGCCTGTGCGCGCGGAGATACAGAGAAAGTCTGCAGGCCCGGCTGCAGTTGTGCACCAGGCAGGGCGATCCATGCCCGGGGGAAGAGAGGGCATGCACACATCTGCCTTGTTCCAGACCACAAGGACAGGTGTTTTTGCAGTGCGCAGCAGCTCAGCTGCAGTCTCGTCAGGGCAGGAGGAGGCAGCAGCACCCGCTGCCCCAAGGGCTTCGCCGTCCACCACCAGGACGACAAGCTCCGCTTCCTCAATCTGTTCGCGCGAGCGCTCTATGCCCAGGGCTTCCACCACGTCAGCACTCTCGCGCACACCTGCCGTATCCACCAGGCGCACAGGCACGTCCCTGAGAAGCAGGCCCTCTTCCAGAAAGTCCCTGGTTGTGCCTGGCACACTGGTGACCAGGGCGCGGTTTTTACCCAGGATGGCGTTCATGAGGCTGGACTTGCCGGCATTGACCGCGCCTGCCAGCACCACCCTGGCACCGCCTGCATGCACGCGTGCGCGCTCAAAGCCGCGCAGCAGGTCCGCAAGGGCTGTGCGTGCAGCAGTGACAGCAGCAAGGAAGTCCTCACGGCTTAAAATTTCCACTTCGTCTTCAGGGAAATCCACAGCCAGACTCATGCTCATGCGCACTTTGTCCAGCTCTGCGCGCACCCTGCGCACTCTGCGGCCAAGCTCACCGTCCAGTCTGCGCAGGGACTGCTGCAGGGCGACCCTGCCAGGTGCAGCAATCATCTCTGCCACAGCCTCTGCCTGGCTCAGGTCCATGCGGCCGTTGACAAAGGCCCTGCGGGTGAACTCACCGCGTCTGGCTGGCTCTGCCCCTGCTGCAAGCAGGGCTTCCAGGATGAGGGAAACAATGACCTGGCCGCCATGGCAGTGTATCTCCGCGCTGTCCTCGCCTGTATAGGTGCGCGGTGCAGGCATGAAAAAACAGAGCACATCGTCAATGCGTGTGCCCTGCTGATCATGAAAAATGCCGTGATACACCTTCCAGGGCTCGAAGCCTGCAAAGGAAGAGGAACACGGCGTGACATGCCGGCCCAGCAGCTGTCTGGCCATGGGCCCGGAAATTCTGACAATGGCAATGGCACCGCTGCCCCGGGCAGTGGCCTGGGCGACAATGGTGCCTGTGGTCTGGCTGTACTGGTCTGCGGTCTTCTGACCGGACTGCCTGGGCATCGCCGGGCTGGACTCGTTCATAGAGGCAAAACTCCTGCAAACCGGTGCGATTCCTGGCGACGTCTGACAGTCAGGGCCGGGTGGCCTTTGTGCTGACCTGTTCCGTGACCTTTTTCTGGATGAGCACGCGCTTCAGTGTCCCCTGTCCTGTGCTGCGTGCCTGGACGTCATCCCGGGATTTCAGCACCGTATGGACAATGCGGCGCTGGTCTGCATTCAGAGGTCTGGTGGAAAGGGCCCTGCCGGTCTGGCAGACCTTGTCGGCAAGGCTTGTGGCGAGCCTGGTCAGCTCTTCTTCCTGCCTGGCAGAGCAGCCTCGCATGTCCAGGCGTATGCTCACGGCAGTCTTCAGCCTGTGGGAGAGCAGACGGCTGGCCAGATGCTGAATGGCAGAAAGCAGGGACCCGTCCCAGTCCGGGACGCTCCCGCTGTCTGCCCTGTCGCCACATTTTGCCAGAACACCGCCGTCCTGCCAGCTCAGCTCAAGGGCCGGCAGGGCAGCTGCCCTGGCCGCAGCGTCCCCGGGCGTGCGGGGCATGAGGGGGGTGAGAAGACGCGTGAGAATCTCCCTGGCAAGCGCAAGGACATGGGGGATGTCCTCGTCAGGATGGTGCCTGCCGGAAAGATTCTCCTTGTCTGCTCCTGGCACGGAGCCTGATGTCACAGACCTGGCCTGTACATCGCGCGTGACTGCGCCTGCCTTTGCAGCGCGCCTTCGTGCAGGGTGGGGCTCGTCGCCCCTGCTGCCATCCCGCGCAGCTGCCCGGCTTTTCGCCGTATGGGCAGTGCGCTCGGATTTCCGGTGCGGTGTTGCAAGGGAACCGAGCACACTGCGCACGGCATCGTTCAGTCGGGCCCGCCTGGCACGTATTCTTGCCTTGCGGGCGCCGACTATGCCGAAAATACCGCTTCTGGCGTCCTGCAGGATTTCAATCTCCAGCCGCTCGCGGCCGGCATTGAAATACTGGCAGGCATCCTCGATAGCTGCGTCAAGATCCTTTCCCTGAAACTCCTTGTAGCCGTCTTCGCGTATGGTCTCCATGAGCTAGGCCCTGGAGCCTTGTGCTGCGGGCTTTGCGGAAGTCTCCTTCTCCTTTGCGGGCTGGGTTGCCTTTGCCTGGTCTTTGCCGCCCTTTCTGCCACCGGGCTGGGAACCGCCCTTGCCCTTGGGAGGCATCTTCTTGTCCGTCCCCATCTTGTGCATCATCCAGCGCTGCTGGCCGATGGAGATGATGTTGTTCACAAGCCAGTACACCACAAGGCCGGAGGGGAAGGCCAGGAAGAGGAAGGTGAAGACGATGGGCAGCGCCATCATGATCTTCTGCTGGCGCGGATCCGTGGCCGGCGGCGACAGGCGCTGCTGGATGAACATGGACAGGCCCATGACAATGGGCGTGATGTAGAGCGGGTCCTTGGAGGACAGGTCAGCCAGCCAGGCAATGTCCGTACCGGGCAGGGTGGCCAGCAGCGGGGCATGACGCAGCTCAATGGCTGTCAGCAGGGCCTGGTAGAGGCCGAGGAAGACAGGCATCTGGATGAGAATGGGCAGGCAGCCGCTGGCGGGGTTGACGCCATAGGTCTTGTACAGCGCCATCACTTCCTTGTTGGTGGCTTCCTTGTCGCCCTTATGCTTCTCTCTGATCTGCTGCATCATGGGGGCCAGGCGCTTCATCTTCTCCATGGAAGAGTAGCTCTTGGCAGTGAGCGGCCAGAAGAGAATCTTGATGACGATGGTCAGCATGATGATGGCCACGCCCCAGTTATTCACATAGCCGTGGAAGAAATTGAGGATCCACAGCAGGCCCTTGGCGATAAGGCTGAACATGCCAAGGTCGATGCTCTTGGTGAGCTCTTCGCTCACAGGAGCCATGAGATGGCGATCCTTGGGGCCCATCCAGTAGGTGGTCGAACGCTCCACTTCCTGACCGGGAATGGCATTGAAGGGCTCAAGTTCCAGGGCCACGCGATAGACCTGGTTCTGCAGCACACCCTTGAAGGTCACATTCTCGGGAGCTGCGGGCACCAGACCGTTGAAGAAGTAGGTGCTCATGGCACCGGCCCAGTAGATGGTGCCGATTCTGGACACACCCGTGGCCAGCTTTTCGGCGCTGCTTTCTTCCTCAAGGGCGCCGGCTTCGTCCCAGCCCACGCGCATGGCGTCATAGCGGTCGCCATGGGCATTGCTGGCATCAGCGCCGACAGTGTAGCCAAGGCGCACGGAGAGGGCCTGGGTGCCGGTGGGGGCCACACGGACCTTTTCCTGAATGGCGTAGCTTGCTGCATCAAAGGTCAGCTCGCGCACCACGCGCAGGTCGCCCACCATGCCGATGAAGCGCACGGTCTTTCTGCCACCTTCGGGAATAACGATGTCACCCTGTTCCTCACACTGCCACAGACCAACGCTCCAGGTCGGCTGGCCGTTGAGCAGAAGGCCCATGGGAGCCATGGCAGCAGTGGTCTCGTTGATGAGGTTGACCCTGGGGGAGTCCGCTTCCACTGCAGTGCGGTACTGGGACAGCTCAAAGGAGCGCAGGATGGCGCCGCCGGTATAGAGCCTGGCAGTGTACAAAGGCGTGGAGATGGTCATGTCACGCCCTTCGGACTCGGTGAAGACAGGCAGGGGTGCTGCAGGAGCAGCAGGGGCCTGGGGTGCAGGCTGTGCTGCATTCTCCCCGGTCTGAGCCTGTTGTTCAACAGGGACTGGCTTGGGCGCCCAGCCCATCTTTTCGCCAAGGTAGGACCAGCCCACAACGACGAGCAGGCAGAGCACTATGGCGAGTATGAGATTTTTACCCTCTTGCATGGCAGATACCTTGATTAGGACTAGCGGGATTTTTTGTTGCGTGGCGGGGGAACGGGGTCGTAGCCGGATCCGCCCCAGGGATGACAGCGACAGATGCGTCGCAGGGCAAGCCAGGTGCCGCGCACTATGCCGTGGGTCATGATGGCTTCAGCGGCATAGGCAGAACATGTGGGAAGGTAGCGGCAGGAATTGGGGAGGATCGGCGAGAGAAAATGCTGGTAGAGACGGATGGGAATGATGGCTATCCTGCGCAGAACAGTGCTGCCGGGTATGGGACCAGGCATGACTCACTCCCCGGTGCGCCGGAGCTGAAAATGCCTGGACAGAGCGCGGAGAAGTTCCTCCGTGACCTCGCCAAGTCCGAGTCCGGCAGAGCCTGCAGACGCCTTTGCCACAATGACAATGCGTGCACTGACAGGGAGATGCTTCAGGCTGAGTCTGAAACACTCCCGCAAAAGTCTCTTAAGACGATTGCGGACCACCGCATGCCCGACCTTCCGGGATACGGCGGTCCCCAAGCGGACCCCCTCGTCGCCGTCGGCTGGAGGTGCAACAAAAAGAAGGAAATGTCTGGTATGCACCCGGACTCCCGTCGTATAGCATCGGGAGTATTCGGCTGTTGTACGTATCAGACTTTCCTTCGGCAGCGAGAAGCCGCACTCGTTGCGGGCGCGGAGAGATTCCGCACTGCTGTTTTCGAGCTTAGGCACTCAGAGTTTTACGGCCCTTGGCGCGACGGCGGGCAAGCACGGCACGGCCGTTCTTGGTAGCCATGCGGGCACGGAAGCCATGGGTGCGGGCGCGGCGCACTTTGCTGGGCTGATATGTTCTTTTCATCTGAAATTCTCCTGCGGGCAGTGAAATACGTGTGCCGGAACCGGCAGATGCCCTCTAGAAATTTGCTCCACGTGAGAGGCCTGTATGCAGCCCCCCGATTAAAGAGCTATTCCCTTACACGCCAAAAAAGCGTTCGTCAAGGCTTCCCTGCAATTCTTCCGCTGACAGCCCCGGGCTGTCAGGGGGCTTTCAGCATGTCTTTGGGATGCGCTGCCCAGGCCCTGATCCTGCCCCTGATCCTGCCTATGCACCTGCCCATGTGCCTGCCCTGATTCCGCTCATATCCCGCTTATATCCCGGCCTCGCCTGCCAGTTTTTCCGGGGCCTTTTGTCAGGCCCAGGAGAGCACAGGATCTGCACGTGAGGGCAGGCCCGGTCCGAAGCCAGGTCGGCAGCCAGGTCTGCATCAGGGGCGCAGCAGGGGGTGCTGCAAGGTGCACCTTGACAAAAATGCAGCCATACAGGCACATTGCGCCAAGAGAGGAGGAAATGACATGGCAGAACAGACCAGTATCAGTCGCCCGGAACAGCCGGAACCCTGTATCACCATCATCGGCATGGCGGGCTCCGGCAAGTCCACTCTGGGCCATGCCCTGGCACAGCGCCTGAACTTCGCCTTTGTGGACACGGACCATCTCATGGAGTCAGCCTACGGCGTTCCCCTGCAGACCATTGCTGATGCCCTGAGTCGTGAGGAATTTCTGGACCTTGAAGGCCGCGTTGTCGGCTCTCTGCGCATGGGACGGGCAGTGATCTCCACAGGCGGCTCTGTGGTCTACAGGGATGCTGCCATGCAGCATCTGCGCACCTTAGGCCCCATTGTAACCCTGGATGCTCCCTTGTCCGTGATAGAAGAGCGCATTTCCGTCAAACCCGACCGCGGTCTTGTCATTGCAAAAGGGCAGACCATTGCCGACCTCTACAATGAACGCTGCGCGCTCTACAACAAGTACGCAGACATCCATTGCGATACCACGCAACCTCTTGCCAGATGCATTGCCTTCCTTGTGCAGGAACTGGAAAAATATGCGATCACAGCCTGAAAAAGACCTCTCAGGGCCTGCAGCAGGCTGAAACACTGTGACAAAACGGGCGGCGAAACCTCTGTATCAGGGAGATTTCGCCGCCGTATGCATTGTTGTGCCCGTTCGGGAGTGAAAGAGACAGCCTGAAAGAAGCAGTCTTGAACGAAGCAGTCTTGAGAGCGACTGTCTTGAGAGCGACTGTCCTGAAAGAGGCAGTCGTGCAGGAACAGCTTCAGAAGCCTTGTGCCGGCAGGGCTTGTGGCCTCGTCGGTTTCCGGAAGTTGCAGCATGACCCGGTCATATCAGCTGCAGGGCCTGGAGTGTGCTGAAGCGCGTCGTACCCGCATCGTACCTGCATCGTCCCTGCATCGTCCCTGCGTCCGCCTGTTGGTCAGCGGCTTAGTACTGCCACTTTTTGCCGTCGTAGCTGATGAGTTCCTTGACCTGACGGCCCTTTGTGGCTGTGCAGTTCTTCAGGGAGCGGGCTTCGGCCCTGGTGGCACCGGTGCACTCATAGGTGTTTTCCAGGTACTCGATAATACCCACATAGGGAACTCTGGCGGACTGGCCGGGACGCATGGAAGTACGCACGGACTGCATGTCAACATCCGTGTAGGTGGCCACGTACTGCTTGCCGTGTCTGCTGACCTTTGGCTTGCTCTTGCTGGGTACCACAGTTCGTGCGGCCATGGCTGCAAGCTTTTGAGCGGTCTGGTCAAGTTTGACCTTGACATCGCTCTGGGCTTCGGAAGTGGCTGCTGTTTCTGCTCCGCCTCTGGCGGAAGATGCTGCACTGCCGTTGTCGGATGCTGCGCAGCCGCTGAAGGCGAGCAGGCAGGAGCACAGCAGTGCGCATGCTTTGATGGTTTTCATAACAAACTCCCCATACCTCCTGAAGCGCCACTCCAGTACATGAAACAGTGAGAGCGCTCAGGCAGGCTTTGTTTCACAGGAAAAATGGCGCGCAGCCGGTGCGTCCTGTGCATTCGGTGCATGATTGACGCTGAAGGTGGCGCCGCCTCCTGAAAAAGGACGATGAGCGAGGGCAATTGTGCGGCACAAGCACTGCAGCAGAAGGTCTGTTGCATGTGTTGCTGCATGGCTGCTGCATTTGTATGGGTGAGGACCTGCGGAGCCCGAAAGACGGGGGAAGCTTCCGGGCGCTGGAATCTGCATGGCATTTGCATGGAATCTGTCTGAAGTCAGGACAGATCCAGGACAGATTCAGGACAGATTCCGTCCAGGTTCTGGAACCTGCAGCAATCCGGCAGGAGCCTGAAGGAACAAAGCCCCGACAGCAGAAGATTCTCCTGTCGGGGATTTGTCAAATATGGGAAGAAACTATGTCAGAAGACTAGTCGAATGCGATCTCGGTACGACGGTTCATGTAGCGGCCTTCTTCGCTGCTGTTGTCGTACTTGAAGGACTTGCCCTTACCCACGGTGCTCATGCGGCTGGCAGGCACACCCTGTTCGGTGAGGAAGGTCTTCACAGCATTGGCGCGGTTCCTGGACAGTCTGGCGTTGTAGCTGTCAGTGCCGCGGGAGTCGGTCCAGCCGGTCAGCACAACGTTCTTGCCGGGCTGGCTCTTGATGAACTCAGCAGCTTCGGAGAGGATGCCCTGGGCCTTGTCGTCAAGAGCATAGGAGTCAAAGGCAAAGTTCACGCCACGCAGAACGATGACGGACTCGGTCTTGCCGCAGAACACGGCGATGACAAAGTTTTCCAGAGCAGCGTCGTCGCTGGCCAGGTCTTCAGCACGCACGTACTGAGCAGCGGGATGCATGGCAGCCACGGCCTTCAGATTGGCTTCGCCTTCCTCGGTGTCAGCAAAGGACACGACATGGATGACGAGGTCACGCTGGGAGGCGTAGATCTGACGAGCGGTCTCCACGAAGTCAGCACCCATGTTGTTGCCACCATCGGAGAACAGAATGATGGCAGCGTCACGCTGCATGCTGCTCATGAAGGACTCGTACTGATTGAGGCTGTCGCCCATGTAGGTCAGACGGCCGTAGATGGGGAAGGAGCCCTTCAGCTTGTCAATGGCGGTGTGCATCCTGGCACGATCCCAGGGACCGTGGGCATACATGGTGCCATTGGGGGTAATGGTGTGCAGACCACCGTTGAGGGACTGGTTCGGGATGGCGTCATTGATGCGATGCATGATGTCCTTGGCAAGAAGAACTTTGGCCTTCTTGGCAGTGGCATTCTTCATCATCATGGAGCCGGAGTAGTCCACAACGAAGTCAAAGCTTTCGATTTTCTTTGTGCAGTCCACGGGAGCAGCGGCAGCATTCACTGTGTAGCTGAGCACCAGCACGGCTGCAAGAAGCAGGAAACGCAGAGTTTTCATAAGAGAGAAGCCTCCATCCAAAGTAATGCGTTGGGATCACGCAATTGAGACCTTTTGACAACCTCTCCTGCCCGCCGGACTGGTGTCCGGGTGCAGGTCCACTGGGATCGTCTCTCCAGGCAGGGCTGCAGAACTGATCCCGCCACAGGCCGACACAGCCTCCTGTTTTTCCGTCCGGGCACATATCCCGGAGGAAAAAGGCAAAAGCCGGGTCAGACAGGCTCCAGGTTCTTTTCCCCCAGGAGAAAAGGCCGTGGTGCACATGAAAGGTATGCCTGGCCCCTGGTCCTGGTCTTCCGCAGAGCACGTTATCTCAGGAGACTACGGGGCATATGGCACCTTTCAGCCTGCAAAGTACAGGTTTTTGCTGCAAATCGCAAGCACGACTTTCCCTGCGGGGTGCAGCGAAGAAGGGGGGGGTACATCAGGCAGGAGCCAGGGTGTTCCGCCTCTCTGCCCATGGGCAACGTCACTGGTCCCCAGAGCATTCTCTCACAGTGCAGACGACCTCCTGATCCCGCACACGCATCCGCTCAGGAGGGAGATGCGGCGAGACCTGAAGCCTTCTGCGTTTCCAGACACGCAGCCTTCAGAACATCATATGGGCCGGGGTCCTGCTGCTCTTGCCTGAAAGTGCAGGCTGCCGCAGGAGCTCAACAGGGCGCAGAACGACCAGCCGTACAGCCTGCATGTCTGCATACCGGACAGAGAATGCTCCATCCCGCAGCCGGACGCTGACCTTAAGCCATGGTTGCCCTTTCTTGTACCCGCAGCAAAGCGCATACCCGCAACCACTCTCCACTTTGAACTTCAGAGTGAGCAGGTACAGCTGAGCAGGTACTTCAATATTGGCTAAAGTGAGGCGGCTCTGATCGTAAAATCCTTTTTCGCTATCGGAGCCGCCTCGTTGATTCCCTGAATCAGGAGGCTCGGAGCTTGCACACAACCGGCAGTCTGATTTCGCAGGATCAGGCTGCCTTTGTAGTTGCATACAGATCCGTTTCCTGACGTACGGAAACGCTATCCATTCCTCTGCTCGCAGTCAAGGCCTTCTGCCGACACTTCCCTGCCTGACAAATGAGGAGAGCCCGGGAAGAAACATGTCTCCCGTCCGGCCAGGGGAAGGCAGTGATTTGCAGACTGGAACAGGAACATGCAGCGCAGGCCTGTGACAGCCCCTGGAGGCTGGAGTCCTGCCCGCAGGGGCCAGGGCAGTCTCAGATGGCCTGCTTGTGCACTTGCCGGGGAGAAGTGTACAAAGGGCCCGCTGCCGTTCGGCACAGGAGCTGCAGCGCGCCAGAGCACGTCAGAGCGCACCAGCTGCCTGGACCTCCCGGCCTGACGGCTCCTCGCGCACCCCACAGACACATCCCCCTCAAGACACCATGGGAGGACTCCCCATGCAAAAGCACGCATTCAGCAAGTGGAATGCCAGTGGCAACACCACGCTCTTTCTGGAAGAAGAGCTTCCTGCAGCAACTGTCTGCAGAGCGCTGCAGCCAGATGCCCTCAACTGCGAGCAGGCAGGCTATGTCTATCCTGATTCGCTGCGTATGTGCATGGCAGGGGGTGAGTTCTGCGTCAATGCCACCCGCACCTTCGGGGCCTGGCTTGCCGGCAAAAGCGGCGCTTGCAGGGCGGACTATGAGGTGACAGTCTCAGGCTGGCCCGGCCCTGTGCAGCTGCATGTGGACAAACAGGAAGAGGGGGTGTGGCAGGTGCAGGCAGGACTCGAGCTGACAGGCTGCGCCTTCGAGGATTGTGCGGCAGGGCCCATCGTGCATCTGCCTGGCATAAGCCACCTTCTGTGTGCTGCCGGCAGGGACTGTGCGCCGCACACACAAGAAGCCCGCAGGCTCATGGAGCACTGCGGGCTTGAGAACAGGGACGCCTGCGGCGTGGTCTGGTATGAAGAACGCTGGCATGAGAAAGGCAGGGCCTGCTGGGCCATGACCCCCTTTGTCTACGTGCGCGCCCTGGATACCCTCTATGCCGAGGGCGCCTGCGGCTCGGGAGCTCTGGCGCTGGCCCTTGCCCTGCAGAGAAGGGGCGAGACCTGCACACACTTCGAGCTTGTGCAGCCCAGTGGCGGCACGCTTACAGTGGGGCTGGCAGAAGCGGGCAGGGCCGTTGTGTCCGGCGAGGTGCGCCTGGTCTGCGAGGGCGTCTGGTACGCCTGATGCCCTGACAGCTTTGCAGCTGCAGCAGGGGGGCGGCCTGGGTCTGCCTGACGCCAGGACAGACGGACTTTGGCTGCAACCGGCCTCAGCTGGTGATTTCCATGGTGCCGTCACGCATGATGGCACTTCTGTTCACAGAGGTGGGGATGTCTTCCTGGTAGTGGCTCACAAAGACATAGGAGAGGCCTTCGTCCACCAGCTTGTCCAGCACGTCCAGGTATTCCAGCCGTCCGCGCACATCAAGGCCTGTACAGGCTTCGTCCAGGAGCAGCACCAGGGGACAGCCCATGAGGGCACGGGCAAGGAAGGCTCTGCGCAGCTGTCCTGTGGAGATGGCGCGTATGGAGGCCTGTTCCCTGCCGGCAAGCCCCACCCTGGCAAGCTGGGCGCGCGCATATTCCTTCTCTTCTCCGCTGAACTCCCTGTAGATCCCCACAGTGTTCTCAAGGCCTGAGAGCACAAGCTCAAGGCAGTTCACATCATACTCATAGAGGGCCTGGGCGTAGTCCGAGACCAGACGCACCCGCCTGCGCAGGATGGCAAAGGGGATGTTGTCTTCCTGTGGCAGGGTGAAGGTGATTTTGCCGGGCCAGGCCACCTGCTCGTCGCCTGCGAGCATGCGCAGGAAGGTGGACTTGCCGGAGCCGTTGGCACCCTGCAAAAGCCAGTTTTCCCCGGCATGGAGCTGCCAGTTGATAGTGTGCAGGACCTTTTTGCCGCATACATAGACATCGGCATTCTCCACGCTGATGAGAGGCTCCAGGCTTACTTCCCGCTCCTCACGGGCGAGGGTGACCGAGAGACCTTCCATCTCGTCTTCCAGACCATGGGGCGTGGCATAGAGTCTGCCGTCATCTATATAGATCTTTCTGCTGATCCAGGAGGGCAGCATGCTTTCCCTGTGTGTGGTCAGCACAATGGTGCTCTCGTCAGCCAGCTTTTCCAGAGCCGTTGCAAAGAGTTCGCGGTGGCGGGCATCCAGGCCGTCCGTGCACTCGTCCAGCAGCAGCAGGGAGGGCTTGCGCACCATGGCGCGGCCGAGCAGGAGCAGGCGCAGCTGGCCCTGGGAGAGCTCAAGGATGCTGCGGGAGAGCAGGGGCGTTGCCCCAAGGGCTTCTGCCATCTCTTCCACCCTGCTGACGCGCTGGGGCAGGGGCTCGCTGTAGAGCAGGTCCGTGCCGTCAAAGCCTGTGAGCATGAGCTCGCGGCCGGTGATGTCCCAGGCATGGCGCTGGAAGTTTTCCTGCATGGCAGGGGAAATCAGAGAGGTGACAGCCAGGCCGGTGATGCGTGAGCTGGAAAACTCCCTGCCGTCATACCAGGCAATGCTGCCCTGGGTGGTCCAGGCTTCGCCGTGCAGAAGACGCAGGAGCGTGGTCTTGCCTGCACCGTTCTTGCCAATGAGCACCATGTGCTCGCCCTTGTGGATCTCAAGGTCTATGTCCCTGAGGATAAGCCTGCGCTGCATGTCGCCAGGCAGAAAGAGGCCTGCCTTTGCAAGGCGGCACAGTGTCTGTGCGCCAGTCTGTGCGCCCGTCTGTGTGGCCGTCTGTGTGGCCGTCGGACTGGCCTCGGGTGTGGCCATGGGGCTGGCCTTGGGTGTGGGTGTCTGTGTGGTCTCGGTCATACGCCTAAAAATCTTCAAGATGCCAGCGCTTGTCTGCATAGTAGCCGCATTTTTCAAAGCCAAAGGCCTTTGCATAGCTTGCCAGCACAGGGAAGCCAAAGGCCACGTCGCCGTCTGTATGGGCGTCAGAGGCAAAGCTGATGGTCACACCTACTTCGCTGGCCAGGCGCATGATCATGGGGCAGGGATAGATTTCCCGGCAGGGCTTGCGCAGGCCTGCAGAGGAGATTTCCATGGCCATGTTCTGAGCCCTGAGCACTTCCAGAGCGTCTTTGACCAGGCGCTGGCTCTCTTCCTTCACCATCCACAGATGGAAGGTGTCGCGGGTGAAGATCTTGATGAGGTCAGGGTGTGAGGCAATGTTGAACAGGCCTGTGGCCAGCATCTTCTTCCAGGTGGTGAAATAGGCTGTATAGGCTGCAAAGCGGGCTGCCTCGTCCATGGCCTCCCAGGGCTCGGGACCGCCGTCAAAGCCCCAGGTGCCGAGGAAGTGCGTGCTGCCCAGCAGGTAGTCAAAGGGGAACTGGCTGGCAGCATTGCGCACAAAGGCCTCGTCCTCCTCAAACCAGTCTATTTCCATGCCAAAGAGCACGCGGCAGGGGCCGCCTGCCTGCTGCAGCTCCGTCACTTCGCGGACATAGTCTGCAAGATGGGCATTGAGGCGATCACGGTACTCGGAAGGATAATTGTATTTCTCCGGGCGCGGACTGTGTTCCGTGAAGCCGAAGACGGCAAGGTTCTTGGCCACTGCAGCCTTGTACATGTCTTCCACACTGCTGGCCCCATGGGAATACCAGGTGTGATTGTGCAGATCGAAGCGTATCATGCGTCCCCCAGCCAGGCTTGTGCAGCCTGCGCAAGACTGACATGGCAGGAAGAGCATGCCCTCCCTGCCAGTCAGATGAAAAATATCAGGGCAGCACAAACGACTGCCCTGTCTGTGTCAGAAGCTTACTTTTCGCCGAGAAGGCGTTCGCAGATGGAGATGCCTGCCCTGCGGCCGGCACCGGCAGCGAGAATGACTGTAGCTGCGCCGGTCACGATGTCACCGCCTGCATAGACATTGGGAATGGAGGTCTCGCCGGTTTCTTCGTTGACCACAATGTAGCCCCACTTGTTCTTCTCGAGATCTTCGGTGGCGTCGAGAAGAATGGGGTTGGAGCGGGTGCCCAGGGCCACAATGGCAAGGTCCGTCTTCATCTCGAATTCGGAGCCTTCCACAGGCACGGGACGGCGGCGGCCGCTGCTGTCAGGCTCGCCGAGCTCCATGCGCTGCAAAATCACGCTTTCAAGACGCTGGTGCTCATCGCCCTTGAAGCAGACAGGATTGACCAGCATATCGAAAATGACGCCTTCCTCCTCGGCATGCTCCACTTCCTCGTGGCGGGCAGGCATTTCGGCGCGGGTGCGGCGGTAGCAGACATGCACTTCGTCTGCGCCCATGCGCAGGGCTGTCCTGGCTGCGTCCATGGCCACGTTGCCTGCACCGAAGACTGTCACCACCTTGCCGTGGAAGGCAGGGGTGTCGTATTCCGGGAACTTGTAGGCACGGCCGAGGTTGATGCGGGTCAGGTACTCATTGGCAGAGAAGACGCCTACCAGGTTTTCGCCGGGCACGCCGAGGAACTTGGGCAGGCCTGCGCCAACGCCCACAAAGACTGCGTCGTGCTTTTCGAGCAGCTCGGCAATCTGCACGGTTCTGCCGCCCACGCAGTTTGTGTGCAGCTCAACGCCGAGTTCCTGCAGGGCGCTCACTTCGCTGTGCACCACATCCTTGGGCAGACGGAAGGAGGGAATGCCGTAGACAAGCACGCCGCCGGGCTCATGCAGGGCTTCGTAGATATGTACCTTGAGGCCGCGGGAGGCGCAGTAGCCGGCACAGGACAGGGAGGAGGGGCCGGAACCAAGACAGGCCACGCTCTTGCCCTGCACCATGGTGGCACAGGCATTGGCGCCGGTCTGCTGTTCGCAGGCAGAGGCAGCAATGTGGGTATCAGCCACAAAGCGTTCCAGACGGCCGATGGCCACAGGCTGGCCCTTGCGGCCAAGGATGCAGCGGCCTTCGCACTGATTTTCCTGGGGACAGACGCGGCCGCACACTGCGGGCAGGGCGTTGGCAGTCTTGAGCAGGCGATAGGCTTCGGGGAAGTTCTGCTCCTTCACAGCCTGAATAAAGTCGGGAATGGGCACGCACACAGGACAGCCTTCCACACAGAGTGGCTTTTTGCAGTGCAGGCAGCGGCTGGCCTCATCAAGTGCATTTTCAAGGGTATAGCCGAGAGCAACCTCGTCAAAGTTATGGCTGCGGACGTCTGCCGGCTGACAGGGCATGGCAGTCCTGTCCTTTCTCTTCTTGGGCGTTGTCTTATCCATTGACCGAAGTACTCCTGTAGGCATCCATTGAAATTTGTTCCTGAGTTCTGAAGGCGGCAAGGCGCAGCTTCAGTTCGGCAAAGTCCACCTTGTGGCCGTCGAATTCGGGACCGTCCACACAGGCGAAGCGGGTCTTGCCGTCCACAGTCACGCGACAGGCACCACACATGCCGATGCCGTCCACCATGATGGGGTTGAGGCTTACGGTGGTCTTCACACCATACCCTCTGGTCAGATCGGACACAGCGGCCATCATGGGCACAGGACCCACGGCCACCACTTCGAGGATGGGCTCATCGCCATCGAGCTTGTTCTTCAGAAGCTCGGTGACCATGCCCTTGTGGCCGTAGCTGCCGTCATCCGTGGAGATGAGCAGCTCGTCCGCAAAGAGGGAGAGTTCCTTCTCAAAGAGCAGCAGGTCCTTGCTGCGGGCGCCAATGACTGCAATCACCCTGTTGCCTGCCAGGTGATGACCCTTGGCAATGTGATGCATGGCGGCAATGCCTGTGCCGCCGCCCACACAGATGACCGTGCCGCCCTTTTCAATATGGGTGGCGCGACCAAGGGGGCCGCATACATCAAGAATGCTGTCGCCGGGATTGAGAGACTCCAGCAGCGCAGTAGACTTGCCAAGAACAAGATAGACAATGGTGATCAGTCCCTTTTCCTTGTCCGTGTCGGCAATGGTAAGAGGGATGCGTTCCCCATGTTCGCTCATGCGCAGCATGACAAAGTGGCCAGGCTGTGCATGACGGGCAATTTCAGGTGCCTCCAGCACCATCTTGCTCGTTTTGCCGGGGATCAGGGGTTGCTTTTCGACAATTGGTACAGGCATAGAGCCTCCAGGAAAGAGGGAGTGAAAAGGTTAATGAGTACTGA
>CASEWR010000061.1 GCA_949291675.1 uncultured Desulfovibrio sp.
AGTTTTGCCAATCGCTAACATTTGGTTGATGTGCCTTCCTTCTTGGGAAGGAAGGCGTTTTCGATGTCCTCAAGATTCCACTTCCAGCGGAAAACAACCCTTTCACGGTTTGTCTCATCCAACCAATCGCAAATGCGTTTAACCAGATCTTGCTTGGACTTAACGCGTAAATGGCGAAGAGCCTGGCGGGCCATCTTGCTAAAAAAAGACTCGATTAAGTTTAACCATGATGCATGCTTTGGAGTGAATATAAAATTGAAACGACCATTTCTTATTGTAGATAAAAATTCTTTAGTTTCCTTTGAACGATGAATTGAATGGTTGTCTAAAACTATATTAATTGTTAAATCTTTGTTGTATTTTTCATCAACCTTCTTTAAAAATTCTATAAATTCCTTGCTTTTGTGCTGTTCGCGAACTATGCCAATTACTTCACCGGTAAACAAATCAATGCCGGCCAGAACAGAGAGCGTTCCATACCTCTTGTATTCGTAGTCGCGTGCAATGCTGCTATGCTTCTCTGTTGGTGGTAAATCTGGTGCAATATTTCCAATGGCTTGAATTCCAGGCTTTTCGTCATAAGACAAGAACACCTCACCGCACAGTTCGTCAATACGATATCCTTCACCGACTTGATCACGAGTCCATTGCACTATCCACTCTATGCGTTTGTAAACAAGGAGGACATTCTTAGCATTTTCCTCGAATTCAGGGTCCTTACGCTCTAAATAGTACTTTACTCGATGAGGTTTGATTTCTCGATCGTTCAGAATATTCCAGAGTGTGGACTTCTGGATGTTTGCGAGTTCAGGGAAGCCATGTGCATGGCAATTCTCCCTCACATACTTGACCAAGGCTCTTATCGTCCACAATTGTGTTTGGGGAGCACCCTTAATTGTCTCCGGTAACTGACAAGCAAGTGAAATAATCCATGCTTTTGCTTCTCGAGGAATTATTGGTGGGCGTCCAGAACGATTAAGATCATCGAGAGCCCCTTGAACTCCAAACGAATTAAACTTCTTGATAATATTGCCTATCGCCAGTGTCGAGATACCTACAGACGCTTTGATTGCATTGTAGGTAGAACCTTTTGCACGCATGAGGAGAACTTTGGCACGTTGCTGGTGCCTTACCTGTGCTGTTCGCGAACTTACAAGGCTTTCCAGGTGGTTGACCTCTTCAGGGGTTAGGTTCACAGGATACTTAAGGCTATAACCAGACATGTTCACTCCCTAGCATGGATTACTGGGCTTCAGTGAGAAGCATGTCTGATTATACAAAAGTATATATGTTATTTCAAGAACAAAATACTAGCAAGTGTGCGACACCTCCGAAACAAAGGCCCGCAACAGACGCCCGGGACAAAGTCCTGCGACAGGAAGGCCTGATTCCGGTCAAAACACGCTGCCATACACCTCTCCATGCTTTTGTCCCTGTCGAAGGGCATGGAGAGCTTTTTGTTGATGAGATGGGATGGGATGTGCTGTGGACACATTGCCTTGGCAAAGAGGGCTTTTTGCTCTTTGCTGGAAGCACAGGGAGGTGTTCATGAACGCAGCTACTGAAGTCATCACTGTGCATCTTTCGCCAGCATCTTTCGCCAGCATCTTTCGCCAGAACAAAAGACTCTCATTGAGGAAGCTGCCCGGATATCGGGCCAGTCAGGCTCGGCCTTTCTCCTGGACCAGGCTCTCCAGCATGCTGAGGAAATTCTGGCTGAGAAGAGACAGTTCCTGCTCTCCCAGGAACAGTGGGAAGCCTTCACCCGGATGCTGGACGCGCCTGCACAACCAAAGCCTGCACTTCTTCGCTTGCTGAGCACGCCTGCACCCTGGGACAACTAAAAGAGCTTCTGTGCTCCATGCCACTTGGAAACGCATCGCAATCTGGAATCCTTCTGCTGCGGAGGACTGGTTCCGGATGCTCCGCATATGCCCCTCCCAGCATATACCCCGCTCCGCCTGCTCGTCTGCTGGCTCGGTACAAACACACAGCATACGACAGGCAATCTTCGGGAAATTGGCTGCCTTGGCTGTCTGGAAACGCTGGCTTTGCTCGCCACACAATGCAAAAGCCGGTCTTCAAACCATTGCTCGCAGGCTGCACTGGCAGGCCTGTCTCAGACCGGGAGACGGACCCACGTCTTTTCACAACGCAATGTTTTGAAAAACCAGAATGCCAATTTTTCAAAAAATTGTTGACATGCTGTTTTCATTTGTGTAGAACAGGAACGCGAACGGGATGCCACACTCAGGCGTCCTGTTCCTGAAGAAAATGTCGTACCACACAAGACAACAGCCTCTGGAGAAAACGTTCAAACCTTCCCCATGAACAAAAGCCCCGACAGAGGGAGCACAAGGCTGCAGCAGGAGCACTGGCGCCTGACTGCGGCAGACCTGCATGCAAAAACCACCAGACAGCAGTACAAGCTCAGGGACAAACACCACAGGACAGAGTGACTGGCGCAAAGTCAGGGCAGACAGGCAACACCAGCCCTTCCCGCCTGCGCTTTCAAAATGCGCTCTCAAAAGATACGCCCAATGCCCCTGAGTCACGTGAGGAGTTTCTATGCTCTCATTTTTCAAAACCTTCTTCTTCGGGCCCTTCTTCTTCGAGCCCTTCTTCAAGCCCCAGGATGCGGTCCTCAGTCAGACGGCCCGCAGTCAGGCAGAAGAGACCAGCCTGCAGACAGAACAGTCAGAACAGCATGTCCAGACAGACCAGACAGAAGAGCGTGATGCAATGGAACTTGCCCCAGAGGCCCCACAGACCACAGATGGCGCAGATACCTCTGGTGCCGCTGAGGCAGCCGGGGCAGCCACACCAGTTGCAGAAATCACCGCAGCCACACGTGTCCCGGACACAGCCGAGACCATGGCAGCAGCGTCTGCTCCTGCATTGTCCCATGAGTTTTCCCCTGCCCCTGAACCTGCCCGGGCCCATGCCTCTCATCCTGCCCCTGGGCCTCATGCAAAGCTCATCACAGCGCTGACAGCACAAGGCAGCGGACAGCATGACGGCTGGTACTGTGCTTTCCCTTCTGACCAGCAGCTTGTTGCGGACTATTTGCGCTCTGGCAGGGCCACAGCTGGCGACTGGGCCGCAGCAGACATCTTCCTTGGCATGCAGGATGCAGATGCGGCTGCCCGTGCAGCACTGTACGCAGAGCTGGAGCAGCTTGCCGGCCTCAGTGCCGACGATACCCTGCTTGTGCTTGCCAGCGGCGTTGCAGACACAGCTGCAGCCAGAAAAGCGCAGCCGGGCACTGAACTGCCCTCACGACTGCCTTCCATGCTTGCCACCTGCCTTGTGGCCATGCGCGACAGTGCTTCTGACACCAGGGCCACAAGCGGGACCTCGAATGCTGCGGACAGCACAGCTGTGCAGGTCACGGCCAGACAGATCCTCAGCTGCCTTGCCGCACGCGGTTTCCACCTGGCCATTGCCTGGCAGTGCCGCGATGCTGGCGCAGCCATCAGGAGCAGGGAGCTCAATTTTGCGCTCGACCACATGCTTGCTCAGGGTGCGGCTCATGGCTGCATCCAGGCCATTGTCCTGCGTGCAGCACGTGAACTGGACAAGGGCTTTGCCTCCGCAGCGGTGAGGGAAACCGTGTGCAGACAGCTCCACTACGCAGCCCGCAGGAAGAGCTGGGAGGCTGTGCGCCTGCTGGTCAGACTGCAGCAGACTGCAGGGCCTGCCGGGCCCTTTGAGCGTGCACATGGCAGGGAAACCTTTGCCCTGCTGCGCGAGGCTGCAGACCATGGCCCTGCCGAGGCTGTCGCCCTGTGCAGGCAGCTTGAGGCAGAGCCGTGTGCGGCACCGGTCTTCTTCTGCGGAGAGCCTTCTGCAGACCAGCTCCTTGCTGACTACCTCGCCTCAGACAAAGCCACAGACCTTGACGCCGAAGCTGCAGTACTCATGCCCCGCATCATCAACCGCACCAACCGCATCAGGGCCACAGCCTGCGCTGCTGTCCCCTCTGTCAGCTCCTATGCTGTCTATGCTGCCACTGAGAGACTGACCACACTTGCTGCCCGGGGCTCACAGCTGGCAGCCTGGCTCTGCCTTGCGCACGGCCTGACCTGCGGGAATGCTGAGGATGCCGGGGAGACTGCCTTCAGCGCGCTCCACAACGTAACTGAAGGCGTCAGCCGGAACAGGAGCCAGGATATGGCAGGCACAGCTGATGCTGGCAAGACCCGCACTGGCCTGGACACGCCTGATGACTGGGAAAGAGCCTTTGCCGAACTGGATGCCCTAGCTATCCCTGCTGCCCAGGCTTCTCTGGATGCTCTGGACGGGCCGGACATCCCTGGCGACCTCAGCGACCCCGACGACATGGACGGTATGGGCGACATGGCTGCTCTCGACGATCCGGCCACATGGGAAAGCCTGGATAGGGCGGACGCCCCTGCAGCTGCCCCTGGCAGTGGCACAGATGGCAGTGCAAACGCAGATGACACCTGGGATGGCTGCTCTGACGCACGTGACAGCATGCTGGCCAGCAACGTGCGCCTGCAGACTCTGGCAGCCCAGGGCTTTGCCCCTGCCCTGGCCGCACTGTGCAGCCGCCTGAGTCCGGATGTGCTGGCACAGGAAGTGCAGGCAGCGCATCCCGCGGACCAGGGAGCCCATGATGACCCGAACGCCCCGGGTAATCAGGAGACACAGGGCACGGAGCTCCCGGGCAGCCAGTTCTCTCAGCATCCTCAGGACACGCAGGACGGTCAGGGTACTCTGGGCACTCAGGATGCGCAGGATGCACAGGGCGCTCAGGCACAGACCTGGACACAGCCCCTGCTTGCCCTGGTTCGTGCCCATGCCCGTGCAGGATCCCTTGCCTGCGTCCTGCTCCTTGCCAGAACACAGCAGCAGTACCCGACCCTGTTCAGCGACAGGGATGTCGAGGCACTGGCAGACTGGCTGCTGACTGCTGCACAGCAGGGAAGCTGGGATGCTCTGGAACTGCTCCTGACTTTGCAGGAACAGCACATTCCCGGTATCTCCAGCCTGCCCCAGACGCAGTCCGCAGACGCTGTACAGCTCTTGCACGCAGCAGCTGCCCAGGGGCTGCCCCGGGCGCTGTGCAGGCTGGGCAAGGCGTACCAGGACGGCAGCCTGACGCCGCAGGTGCCGCAGGATCTGCAGCAGGCAGAGTACTGGCTTGCCAGGGCCCGCGTCTGCGATGTGGACGGCGCCTGCGCCTGGGCAGGCTTCCAGCTGCAGCTGGCCCGAAAGGCCTCTCAGGCGTCCAGCAAGGAGGCCCGGACAGACACCGGGGCAGACGCCCAGACAGACGTCCAGGCAGGCTCTCAGCCAGATGCGCAGGCAGGTGCCCGGGCAGCACGTCTGGCAGACATTTGCGACATCCTGGAACAGGGCTGCGCAGTGAGGCACGCACCATCTCATGCAGCCATGATGGACTACCTGCAGCTGACAGAGCCTGAGAATGCTGAAGCCATCTTCTGGCACGCCAGGGAAGCAGCCAGACTGGGCGAGCCTGCACAGCTGCGCACCCTGCTCTTTGACTACCTGGAAAGCGAGACTGCACCTGCCACCAGGGCAGAGATTCTCCAGCAGTTTGCAGAACCCTGCCTGAGCGAGGATCCGGCCACACGCACCCGGCTGGCCCTCTGGCAGCTGCGCCACACTGCGGTCAGCAATGCAGCCCTGCATGAAGTCGGAGAGGACGTCAGGGAGGACATCGGGAAGGACGCCCTGGGTGACGCCCCTGACCTGACCGGCGCATCTGAGCGTGACCAGGCCCTTGCAGAACTTGAGCATCTGGCCCTGCAGGGCTTTGGTCCTGCCTGCGCACACCTTGCCGAAATCCGTCTCTTTGGCCTGTACGGCTGCGCCAGGGACCTGGCAGCAAGCCGTGCCTGGATGCGCAGGGGTGCCAGGGTGCTCAATCCCCGCTGCCTCACCCTGGTCTGCCTGACTGAGGCTGCCAGGCAGGAGAATGCCGCGTTCTGTACCCATAGTGCCCGGACCATCAGGGTGCTGGCTGCCAGAAATGAGCCCCTGGCCCGCATGCAGCAGCTTGTCAGAGCCCTGCAGGTCTTTCACCCCGAGTCCCCTGGCCAGTCTGCACATGCGCCAACAGCCACACAGGCACAGCCTGCGCACAGACGCACCCGGCTCATGCGTGCAGCTGCCGGACTTGCGGAGCACTTCCTCGCAACTCAGGACGACGGCGCCCTGGCCTGGCTTGCCACAGTGTGCCTGTATGCACCTTGGTCAGCCACAACACAGGAACTGGCACAGGCCCTTGCCCCTGTGCTGGAAAGGGGCCTGGCCAGATATCAGGCCAGACATCAGGCCAGGCATGAGGACGGCGCTGAAGCCAGTGGCGCAGTCGTGCATGCAGCAGACGCAGCCGTACAGGCCTCAGATGCTTCCTCACAGCTGTGTCCGGGGACAGTGGGCAGACAGCTCCTTGTCCTGCTGGCAGCACGCCATGCAGTCCCCCATGCAGCCCCCTCTGCCGCACCACAGGCAGCGAACCAGGCACTGCACGACCAGACACTGCACGGGGTCTTTGCCGGCACTGTGCAGGCACCTGTGCTGTGTGGCATGCAGTCGTCCGGCCATGCTCCGGCACTGTCCGGCGTGCTCACAGCCTCAGCCCTGCTGGCGCCCCTGACAGGCAGTGTCCCGCTGGTGGAACAGGCGGACAGCATCAGCCCTGCCGCACAGGGCTTTGTGCCCTGGGAGGCACTGCTGGCCTTCCCTGCAGGTGCAGCAAAGTCTGACAGCGCAGATGCCCGGGATACGAGTACTGTTTCCCTGCCCTGGGTCTTCTCCACCCGCCTCCCCGGCACGCAGGCGTCTCTCAAGACCTTCCTTGCCTCCGACAAAGCCAGGCCAGCAGACGTGGCAGCCCATGCCCTTGCCAGCCAGCCTGAGAGCAGGCGTGCAGACACAGAGACCCGTGCCCTTATGAAGGTCCTTGCGCAGCAGGGATCACACGTTGCAGCCTTCTACCTGGCACAACAGGACCTGGAGGCAGAGGAGCCGCAGACGCGCTTGCAGGGGCGTGAACAGCTCTTTGCCCTGGTCGAGCAGGGCTTTGTGCCGGCCCTTGTCCATGTGTGCACAGTACTGCCTGTGGATGAACTTGTCAGTGCTACCAGAAGTACTGCCAGAATTTTGCAGGCCCTCTGTGAGCACGCCTGCCAGGGGCATGCCCTGTGCACTGTCACCCTGGCAAGGGCCGGCTGCAGCAACCCTCTCCTCTTTGCCAGTGAAGAGCGCCGCAGCGCCCTGGCCGGACTCCTCTTTGCGGCAGCCTGCCAGGGCCTGTGGGAGCCCCTGCGCCTGCTCCTCGAACTGCTTGCCACTGATGTACCAGGGGCCTGGAGCCTTGCCGACCGGGACCATGTTGCTGCTGCCCTCACCATGCTGCATCGTGCCGCAGAACAGGGTCTTGCCGAGGCAAAGGCACTGCTTGGCAGACTGCTCCTGGAAGGACGCCTGCTGCCTGCAGACAAAAAGGAAGGAGAACGCTGGCTGCGCAGTGCAGCTCGTGCCGGCAACCCTGATGCCTGCTGCCGCCTTGCTGACATCCTGCTTGAGCGCATGCCCAGGTGCCCTGAATGCAGAAAAAAGGCCATCCTGGCACGCGCCGCAAAGCTCCTTGCACAAGGATGTGACGCAGATCATGCCGCATCCTTCACGACCATGGGAAAACTGCGCATGCTGACTGCCTGCAGCGCTCTGACGCACTGCACGGATGGGAAGAAGGATGGAGAGACGGATGGAAAGACGGATGAGAAGACTGGCAGCTGCCCTGACGGTGGCATGAAGCCTTGCTCTGACAGGTATTCGGACATCGTTCCTGACTGCTGTGCACGGGTGCAGAAACTTGTGCAGCACTTCCTGCCCTCTGCCCGCACAGCCGCCGAACTCGGTGCGCCTGATGCGTATGTCAGCACCCTCTTTCACTGTCTGGACCTCATTGAAACCGGGGACATGGACGCCGGGGTAAAGGATGCCGGGGGCAGGGAAGAGACTGCCACAGACTCAGCTGCAAAGGAACAGGACCTGATCCGGACACTGCGTGCATACACCAAAGCCCCCCTTGTGCAGGACAAGCCTGTCACACGCTTCTTCGCCACACTGCGCAAGCTGCGGGCTGCAGACAGCAGCACAGAAGATCGCCTGGCAGCCATACACGCACTTGAGCAGCTTGCAGATGAGGGATATGCTAGGGCCTGCGCCATGCTGTGCGCAACCTTCTTCTTCGGCCTGTTCGGCAACAAGCCGGACGCTGCCAGAAGCCTTGTGTGGGCCTGCAAGGGCATTGCCCTGCGCGATGAGCGCTGCCTTGCCCTGTACAGCCTCTTGCAGGGTGCAGGGCATGGTAGCGGATATGGTCAGCAGCAGCTTGCCGGTATCCTCCACTTCCTTGCTGCACATGGAGAACCCCTTGCCGTGCTGCAGACACAGCTGCACAGCCTGCAGCAGCCCTGCAGCGCAGGCGGATCTGACAGGATTGGTGGCAGGAATGGTGTCAGAGATGATGTCGGGCATGGTGGCAGACATGGCGGGCGCAGGCGCAGAAAGCCCGCTGTCATGCTCCCTGTCTTGCCTGCTGCCATGCCCGGTGACAGGACCAGC
>CASEWR010000062.1 GCA_949291675.1 uncultured Desulfovibrio sp.
CTGGCCGAGACCATGCTGCTCTTCCTGGTCTGTGCCTATGTGGGCTATGAAGGTGTGCATCGCCTGCTTGAGGGCGGCTCTCCCGTGGTGCCCTCCCTGTGGGGCGTTGGCGTCATGGTGCTCTCCATGGTCATAGACATCGGCCGCGTGCGCAATCTGCGCAAGGTCGCAAAGGAGACCAACAGTCAGGCGCTGGAAGCTGATGCCCTGCACTTCTCCACGGACATTCTCTCCAGTGCCGTGGTCTTTGTGGGCGTCCTTGCTGTCTGGCTGGCTGACAAGCTTGCTCTGCCGCCCCACATTGCCGAGATTGTCCATCAGGCTGATACCGTGGCAGCCCTTGTGGTGGCCATTATCATCTTCAAGGTGAGCTTCACCATGGCCCGCTCGGCGCTGGACTTCCTCATGGATGCTGCGCCTGAAGACACTGAGGCCGAGATTGAAAAGGCAGTCTCCGGGCTCGATGCTGTGCGCTCCCTGACCAGACTGCGCATGCGCTCTTCAGGCTCCGAGTATTTTGTGGACCTCACTGTGGCAGTGGATCCCCGCCTCAACGTTGCAGAAGGCCACAGAGTGACCTCAGCGGTGGAAGCGAAGGTGCTTGAGCTTTTGCCAGGGGCTGATGTGCTTGTGCATGTGGAGCCCTGGCGCGAGAGTGGCAGGGACAGTCTGCTGGGCTTTGTGCAGCTTACAGCCCGCAGCATGGAGCTTGACCTGCACAATGTCCGCACCCTTAAGTACGGCGAGAAGACCGTGGTCATGGCCCATGTGGAATTTACCGGTGCCTGTCCCTTCGGCACAGCCTTTGCGCGCTGCAAGCAGCTTGAGGCACAGGTGATGGACGCCTTCCCGGACGTCCTCTTTTCTACCCATATTGAGCCTGATACCTGCGAGCAGCACTCCAGGGAACTTGTGCCAGGCACGGATGCCGAGGCTGACTTTGTGCTTGGTCAGGTGCAGGCCTGTGCGGACAGGGAGCCTCTTGTCTCCAATGTACATGCCTTTGCCTGCTATCAGACCATGGAAGGTCTGGAAGTGGTCTTTCACTGCTCTGTGGCAGACAGTCTCAGCGTGCAGCAGATGCATGACATCAGTGTCCGCATGGAGAAGTTCCTGCACGCCCATATCGGCGCTCTGGAGGGCGTGCTTGTGCACATGGAACCGGCAGTGGACAATGTCCTCTGCCTGGAACAGCGAGCGCACAAGTAGCGCAGTCTGACTGACAGCAACGTGCAGGACGTGTCAGACATACTGTTCTGGCGAGATACGCGATGAGACAAGGGAAGACCCGCAGGCTCAGGCCTGCGGGTCTTCCACGATCTGCTGCTTGACAAAATTCAAACTATAGTTGAAGAGTCAAAGCATGAACAGTCGCACTGCCAGCTCCATCTTTGAAGCACTCTCCTCGGAGATACGCCTTGACCTCTTCCGCCTGCTTGTCAAAAACGCTCCTGATGGCCTTGTGGCAGGGGAGATAGCCAGGCAACTGAACATTCCTGCTGCCAATCTCTCCTTTCACCTGAAGGCCATTGTGCAGTGCGGTCTGGCCAGTGTGGAGCGGGAAGGGCGCTATATGCGCTACAAGGCCAATGTCCCCCTCATGCTGGAGATCATCGCCTTCATGACTTCTGAGTGCTGCGCAAACAACCCTGCCCAGTGCCAGAAGTATCGCGAGGCCAGCGGCCTCACCCCGGGCCTTCTGCCGAAGCGGGAATAGCCTGTCTCACGGCAAACAGCACAACTTTCTCATGCTGCAGCGTCACGCTGCAGTCTTCTTTCCAGTACTAACAGTTGAAGAGTTCAACAACAATCAAATTATTGGAGGCCCATGTCTGCTCACTCTGCACAGCACGATGCAACATCAGATTCTGCACGCACGGCAGCTGCCTGGAACAGGCGCTACTGTATGACCGTTGTCCTTCTGGCAGGCCTGTGGTGGGCTCTCTACCGTGGCATTCAGCCAGCTGCTGCCTGGATTGTCCATGACCTTCTGGGGCTTGCCGCAGGAACACGCCTGACAGGGGCTGTAGAGTTCTTCCTCTATGATACTGGCAAGATTCTGCTCCTGCTGGCAGCCCTGATCTATGGCCTTGCCTTGCTTCGGGCCTCCCTCAATGTGGAGCGGGTGCGCAACTATCTTGCCGGCAGGGGACGGGGCTTTGGCTATGTGGCAGGAGCTGTCTTCGGGGCAGTGACACCCTTCTGCTCCTGTTCAAGCATTCCCCTCTTTCTCGGCTTTACCATGGCCCGCATTCCCATTGGTGTGACCATGGCCTTTCTCATCACCTCACCGCTCATCAACGAGCTGGCTGTGATCCTGCTCTGGGGTCTTCTGGGCTGGAAGTTTACACTGCTCTATGTCCTGGTGGGGCTTACGGCAGGCATCCTGGGGGGCTTAAGCATGGACAGCCTGAAAGCAGGCCGCTGGCTGCAGCCCTTTATCCTGGAGACCATCACTCAGGCGCAGAGTGCCAAAAACTCCCAGGCTGGCACGTCTGGTCAGGCTGTGAAGCTCACCTTGCGTGATCGCCATGTCTTTGCCAGGAATGAGACACGCACCATCTTCAAACGTGTCTGGAAGTGGGTGGTCCTTGGTGTTGCCCTGGGCGCAGGTCTGCATGGCTGCATTCCCGACAACTGGTTTGCAACATATCTTGGCGCAGGAGAGTGGTGGTCTGTCCCCTGTGCCGTGCTGCTGGCGCTGCCACTCTATTCCAATGTCACCGGCATCATCCCCATCATGGAAAGTCTGCTGCTCAAGGGGCTGCCTGTGGGCACCACCATGGCCTTTTGCATGGCAGCTGTGGTGGCCAGCATTCCTGAAGTCATGATGCTGCGCCAGATCATGACCATCAAATTGCAGGCAGCCTTTGTGGGCTATCTCCTGCTGATGTTCACCCTCGTTGGCTGGCTCTTCAATGCCCTGGGGCCCTTCCTTTTCTGACAGGCAGCACTGCACGCACACTTCAACCGCAAAGGGCATGAGATTGCCCGCATCCCCATAAGGAGCTCATCATGAACGTCATTGTCTATGGTCCAGGCTGTGCCAACTGCCAGGAAACAGAGAAACTGGTGCGTAAGGCTGCTGCTGCCACAGGAAGAACAGACATTGCCATCTCACATGTCACGGACTTTAAGGAGATGCTGTGTGCAGGTGTGCTCACCACCCCTGCAGTTACCGTGGATGGCGTGCTCAAGTGCTCTGGCAGAGTGCCCGAACTTGCGGAAATGACAGCCTGGCTCGCAGAGTAGAGAGTATCAAACCAATGTCCGCGGGGGTGATGCCCTGACTCAATGGCGCGCATGGCCGGCTGAAACGTTTCAGCCGGCCATGTACATGGATGCCTGTGGGCTTTTGTCAGTCAGTTCTCAGTCCTTTTCAGTTGCCGATGTTCTCCAGAAGATAGATGATGGCAAGGAAGAGCACAAAGCTCTGCAGGATGAGCAGGGCAGCCATCCAGCCGATGATGCTCCACTTGAGTTCACGGATCTTGCGCTGCACGTACTCGGCAGCTTCAGTATTCCATTCCACGTTTTCGTAGAGGTGTGTGACCTCGCGCTGGCTGTCCAGGCGCATGGCGTAGCGAGCCAGGGCGAAATAGCCAATGACGAGGAGAAGGACGATTGCGGCAATGATCCAGAGCAGCATGAGATTCTCCTTGGCGCTGCAAAAAAGTGGATGAGTGACAATCGCGTCAGAACAGGGAGGCCGGGTGACAGGACAGGTCGGTACATGCTCGGGACAGTACCCGGACAAAAACGCCCTTATGCCCTGCAGTCTCCAGGGGCATCGTCGTCGTCAACGTCAGGATCAGTCTCAGGCATGGCAATCTGCACAGGATGGGAGAGGGGACGGCGTGCCGGACGCGGACGGGCAGGGCGCGTGTCGCTTTCCGACTGATGCTGGCTGGAAATTCCGTCAGTGCCGGCTGTGTCAGCCTGGGCAGGGGTACTCTCTGCAACTGTCTTCTCACCCGCAGGGGCTGCTTCGGGGAGCTTTCTGTTGTTCTTGTCCGCCACTTCGCCGTCAGCAAGGCCTACCTTATCCGTGATGCCCATGTGCTCCAGCATGGTGTTCCACAAGGCCACCATGCCTCTGCGCTGCGAGGAGGAGGTCACCACAGGCTTTTTGCGGGTGAGCTTTGTCCATTCGGCAATTCTGGCATTGAGTTCACGCTGGCGGCACTTGTCAGCCTTGGTAAGCACGGGAATGATTGCAAGGCCTATGCCCTGTGCATACTCAACCAGATTGATGTCCAGGGTCTGGGGAGGCAGACGCGAGTCAAGCAACAGTACAAGACCTTTCAGGGAAGGACAGTCCCTGAGATAGCGCTCAAGCAGCTTGCCCCACTTTTCCCGCTCTGCATGATTGGCCCTGGCATAGCCATAGCCTGGCAGGTCCACCAGGTAGAAGCCCCAGGGGGAAACCTTGTAATAGTTAATGGAGCGTGTCTTGCCCGGGGTGGAGCTCACCTTGGCCAGCTTGCGACGCTGAGCCAGGGCATTGACAAGGGATGACTTGCCCACATTGGAGCGTCCAGCCAGGGCCAGCTGGGGGCTGTCCTGGTGCATCAGCTGATCAAAGGTATAGGCTGTGGTTTCCAGCTCAAGTCTGGGCGTGGGCATTTGTCCTCCAGTCAGAGGCCATGTCTGATTTCATGTCAGACATGGCTCGTACACATGTGTTTCCCTGACGGATGCAGGGGGCTCTGGGGCCGGCAGTGGCCTTGTTCTGGTGTGTTACAATAGCCTGCTTTTGCAGGCTTTGACAACCGCATGCGACAGCCGGAGCACAAGATCCGCATCTTGACAGGAGAAGTCAATTCGGTATCTTGAGGAACTCAGATTTTGCCAATATCCTGCACGTTCAGGAAAATTTTTTACGT
>CASEWR010000063.1 GCA_949291675.1 uncultured Desulfovibrio sp.
GTCAGGGCATCGTCGGAGTCAGGGCGGGGAGCCAGAGCATCTGCCAGGCGCGCTTCAAAGTCCTCCCTGGGAAGGAGTTGTGCGCCCTGAGCCATGATGTGCGCTGTTTCCTGCTGACAGTCAAGCAGGGTCATGCCGCGCAGGCGCATGAGGGCAACAAGGGCCCGCAGACAGGCGCGGGAGGCCTCGGACTCGTTGTGAAACATGGACTCGCCGTAGAAGGCGCGCCCCAGGGAAAGGCCATAGAGCCCGCCGGCAAGATGGCCATCCGGGGCCCAGGCTTCAATGGAGTGGGCAAAGCCTGCCTCAAACAGGGTCCACACAGCCTGCTTCATGGCGGAGGTGAGCCAGGTGCGCCTGCGCATGCCGCAGGCCTGTATGACCTGGGGAAAGGCCCGGTCACAGGTGATGGTGAAGTTCGCCTTGCGTATGGCCCGCTCGGAGCGCTTCGGGCAGTGATAGTTCTCAGGGAAAATGACGCAGCGCGGGTCGGGACTCCACCAGAGGATGGGCTCTCCTTCGTTGAACCAGGGGAAGATGCCCCTTGAGTAGGCAGCAAGAAACCAGGGCAGGGTGAGCGCCCCGCCCTGGCAGACAATGCCGGGTTCCACAGCCTCGCTGGTGTCGGGAAAACGCCTGGCGAGCTGGCGGAGATAGTCCGCAAGGCCCGGAATATTCAGATAGTGATCAGCCCGCATCGGTTTGTCAGGTGCCTGTCATGGCCTGTCGTGCGCTTGTCATACGCCTGTCAGGCGCTGCATCGTTCAGGCTGCCGGTTGCACAGCTGCGTGCAACCGGCAGGAACACATGCAGGCTCAGGGCAGAGCCTGCTGCGTTTTCAGACAGCGTCAGGCAGTGTCAGGCAGCATCAGGCATCGACCAGCACCAGGCCGTCCCTGCCGTCTTCCAGCTCAAGGCAGGCAGTGCCGCCGTGTTGCAAAAAGCCGAAGAGCAGCTCTGCAGCCAGCTTGTCCTCCACCTCGTTGCGCAACAACCTGCGCAGGGGGCGGGCGCCCATGCCGGGATCAAAGCCATGTGTGGCAAGCCAGTCTCTGGCCTTGTCGCTGAGCTGCAGTTCCACATGGCGTTCTGCCAGGGATGCTTTGATCTCTGCCAGGAACTTGTCCACAATGTGCAGCATCATGTCGCTGGTGAGACTGCGGAAGGGGATCATGGCATCCAGCCTGTTGCGGAACTCGGGCGTGAAGAGATTTTCCACTGCCTTGAGCGCCTTTCTGGCGGCATCATCAGGCTTGTTCTGGCCAAATCCTACGGATGCCTTGTTCATCTCAAAGGTGCCTGCATTGGAGGTCATGATGAGAATGACGTTGGAGAAATCGGTCTTGCGGCCGGTATTGTCCGTCAGAGTGGCATCATCCATGACCTGGAGCAGGATATTGAAGATGTCGGGGTGGGCCTTTTCAATTTCATCGAGCAGAACAACAGAGTAGGGAGACTTGCGCACAGCCTCGGTGAGGAGGCCTCCCTGGTCGTAGCCCACGTAGCCTGGCGGGGCACCAATGAGGCGGGAGACCGAGTGCTTTTCCATGTACTCGCTCATGTCGTAGCGCAAAAACTCCACACCCAGCACATCTGCCAGGCATTTGGCCACTTCGGTCTTGCCCACACCGGTAGGCCCGTAGAAGAGGAAGGAGCCTGCAGGACGGCTGGACTGACCAAGGCCGGCCCTGGAGCGCAAAATGGCGCGCACCGTGAGCTCAATGGCCTCGTCCTGGCCAAAGACGCGCTGTTTCAGGTCATCCTTGAGGCGGGCCAGGCGATCACGCTCAGAGCCTGAGACTGTGCGCACGGGAATGCCTGCCATGCGGGCCACAATGCGCTCCACATCCTCAATGCTCACGACAGGACGCGGTTCCTCAGCAGCTTCCTGACCTGCGGGGCCGGCAGCATCAGCTCCGGCAGCATCAGTCCCGGCAGGGGCTGTGTGCTGTGCAGCAGTGCGGTCTTTTGCAGACAGCCCTTCGTCAGCCTGGCCTTCCCCATACAGGCCGTCGCAGCTGGCGAGATGGGCCTCATACTCAGCCTGTTCGGGGCTGTAGCCGTCTGTCTCCTCAGCATCCCTGGTGAGCAGGGCAGCGTCGCTGCCAGCATCCCTGCTGCCATCATAGCTGCCATCCTTGCGGGTGCCCTGTGAGACCCCGCCTGGGCTGCGGCGCACAGGCTCGAGCTCGCTGTCCAGGTCCTGGGCAAGGATGTCCAGGAAGGAGACAGAGGGCCTGTCCTTTCCTGCAGCAGCCTTCTGCGCCGTTGCCGCGTCGCCTGCATCGGTCCCGGCAGCCCCGGACGCAGCAGCATCTGCCTGTTGCTGCATGTCGCAGACAAGGCCCCTGGTGTGCAGATGCACGGCAGCACCAGTCTCGTCCATGACGTCAATGGCCTTGTCCGGTAAAAGCCTGTCGCGCACATGGCGGGCAGAGAGCTCCACCATGGCCTTCAGCACGTCTTCAGGGTAGGTGACCTTGTGATGGTCAGCATAGCGCTGCTGCAGACCGCGCAAAATGTCAAAGCACTCGTCCCTGGAGGGCTCGCGTATGTCTATGCGCTGGAAGCGCCTGGCAAGGGCGCGGTCCTTTTCAAAGTGATTGCGGAACTCCTCGTAGGTGGTAGAGCCCATGCAGCGCAGATCGCCACTGGCAAGCAGGGGCTTCAGAAGATTGGACGCATCCATGGCGCCCCCGGAGGTGGAGCCTGCACCCACAATGGTGTGGATCTCGTCAATGAAGAGAATGGCGCCCTTGTGCGCTTCAAGCTCCTTGACAATGGCCTTGAATCTGGCCTCGAAGTCACCGCGATAGCGGCTGCCGGCAAGCACCAGCCCGAGGTCCAGGGCAAAGACCTTTGTGTTGGCAAACATTTCAGGCACCTGGCCGCTGGCAATGCGCAGGGCAAGGCCCTCGGCCATGGCAGTCTTGCCCACACCCGGGTCGCCCACAAAGAGGGGGTTGTTCTTGCGCCTGCGGCAGAGCACCTCAATGGTGCGGTCGAGCTCGGCAGTTCTGCCCACCAGGGGATCCAGTCTGCCGGCCATGGCCTGGGCCGTGAGGTCTGTGGTGTACTTTTCCAGAGCGCTCTCTTCCTTTGCGTCTGCGCCCTTTGTGCCGCGCTCGTCATCATTGCGGCTGTCACTGCGGGAGGCACGCTCGCCGCGGCCCCTGTCGTCCTCGCCGTCCCCTGCCTGGTACTTGTGGGAGACATAGCGCTCGACTTCCAGCAGGGTGACGCCCTGACGGTTCAGGTAGTAGACTGCATAGTTGTCCTCGTCCTGCATCATGGCCACCAGCAGGGCACCCAGGTCCACAATGTCGCGGCCTGCGCTTTCCATGCCGGTGATGGCCCGCTCAAACAGACGGGTTAAGGAAACGGTCTGGACAATTTCCAGAGGGGCGTTG
Source organism: uncultured Desulfovibrio sp. (assembly GCA_949291675.1). GTDB lineage: Bacteria > Desulfobacterota > Desulfovibrionia > Desulfovibrionales > Desulfovibrionaceae > Desulfovibrio. The sequence goes on from CASEWR010000063.1 coordinate 3,411, forward strand.
TCAGGCACCCTCTCAAGGAAGGTACGGAAGAAGCCCTCGAGCTGCTCGCGCAGCATGGCAACGGAAACGCCGCAGCCCTCAAGCAGCACACGGCCGCGCATGAGCCGTGTGTAGGCAAAGAGCAGATGCTCGACGGTCAGGATGCCGTGCCTGCGTTTCTGGGCCTCGAGCATGGCTTCCCGAATCACAATGCGGGTTGTCTTGCTGAAGTTCATCTGTATTTCGAGCCACTCTCCCAGTCAGGGACAGCACGTTCTCTCCTCCCTGCTGCATGTCCGGTCAGGCTGCAGGACGGGGGAAGAGAAGGGGGCGTGTGCGTACCGGAAGGGATGAGGCGTCGCCTCCGTGGGAGCAAAAGGGGTAGGAACGTCAAATGGGAACGTCAAATGGGAACGTGGGGGAAGCAGCCCTGCGTCCGGCCACAGCTGCCAGGAGTACTCCTCTACTCCTGCTGCATGGTGCAGAGCAGGGGAAAGCCTGCCTTCTCTGCATGGTCATGAACCAGATGCACCTTGGTGGCTGCAACTTCCTTGATATAGGACCCGCACTTGGCAATACCTGTTGTGTGCACCTCTTCCATGATGGCAATGGCCTCGCTCTCTGTCTTGTAGAAGACAGCGCGCAGGATGTGGACCACAAAATCCTTGGTCGTGTAATTGTCATTGTGCAGATAGACAGCAAAGCGCGGAGGTTCCTTGACTGCGGGCCTGCTGAGAACGCCGACTTCAGTATCCGGACAGGAGATGGGCATGATTACCTCGTTTCAATATCCTTAAAGTACAACAGCCTCATGCAGCGCACAGGAAAGCTGCAGAGCTCCTGCAGGCCGGCAGCGAGGAATGATCGTGCAGAGAAGAAGGATCAATCGTCTGAAGAACGTCTGAAGAACGTCAGGATGCTGGCAGGACAACATCAGGACAACGTCAGAACAACACCAGGACAACAGGATGTTGCGTCAGAGACTGTAGTGTCCATGCGAGTCCTCGTGCGTCTTGTACGTCCATGGTTGTCTGCGAGTGCACCGTGTGCACCGTGTGCGTCCATGGTTGTCCCCGGAGTCCGCCTGAACACCTGGTAGCGGCAGCTGCCTTGCGGGCAGGAAGCCGGCTGTTCCGGTGCCGGGCAGGGTGCCTGGAGCATATGGGACCGTGCATGCCGGGTTCAGGGGTGCGAACCGGGCTGTTCAGTCAGCAAGGTGCAGCGTACTGCGCAGCAGGGTTCGCCTGTCTGGCGCAAAGACCATGCGTGTGTCGGCAGGGCGGTTGTGCGCTGCCAGCCACTCCAGGTAGAGAACATGATAACTCTTTGCACTCAGTGGGAATTTGTCAAGTCCCAGGAGCCCCTCAAGATGCTCGAGAACGTCCGGTGCAGCCTCGATTTCCACAGCCTGCACAAAGGGCAGGGTATCCATGTCAAGATGGGCTGTGGCCCCGTCCAGGGTCACAGTCCAGGACGAGCGCACCTTTTCGTAGCAGCCTGTCGGCGCATAGCCAAGCTCTCGCAAAATGCGGGCCATGTTGCTGATGTGTTCGCGCGAGGCAAGGGGGATTTCCAGCTCCTCCCTGCGCTTGACAGGCCCTGTGGCAAGGATGAGGTCTGCCATGGGAAGCTTGCAGGTGAGCACGCCGTCGGCATGATCTGCCCACTCGCGGCTGCGCAGGCGCAAGAGCCTGTGGTCTGCAAACAAGGTCCCCTGCGCAGTGTCATAGACAGTATTGGACTCGAAATGCGGGGCAAGAACCTGCCGGGCCTGAAGCTTTTGCAGACGCGGCACAAGCTCCCCCTCACTGGCTCCAAGATATTTTCTCTCAACTTCCAGACTCATGACATCTCCCGTTTCCTCTGAGTGTCTGTATCCTTCTTCTTTTTCTGCCGCTGTCTGCGTGGCTCACCGCGTCCCGGGCGCGTTACTCATCCGGACAGGGGCGTCAGCAGGAACGTCAGCGCCCTGCCTGCCTGGGCCTGCCTGCCTCACAGGAGCGTCTCTGACAGCGGGCTGCGCAGGGCCCGGGGAGCCGTTCGGGGCATTGTGCCGGGCACTGTTCTGAGTGGCAGGCCGGGCACTGTTCTGGGTGGCAGGCTGGCCTCTGTCCGGGCCACTGTCCGAAGCTCTGCTTCGGGCAGTGCGGCCTCCGGGTCTGGCCTGCATGTCCCCGGCAAAGAGCCGTGCAGCAAGCTCCACAATGGTGTGCACAGTGCCAGGGCCCACAATGGGGTCAAAGCCAAGGCGCATGGCCTGGCGCATGCGCAGGTCCTGGCAGGCTACAGGGCGAATCTGGCCGTTCAAGTCCATCTCGCCAAAGAAGATGGCCTTTGGCGGCAGGGCAATGTCGTAAAAGGAGGAGAGCACGGCAGTGACCAGGCCCGCATCAAGGCCAGGGTCTGTAATGCGTATGCCGCCGCCCACCTTGGCATAGATGTCTGTCTGCGAGAGATTGAGCTTCAGGCGCTTTTCAAGGACTGCCAGAAGGAGATTGAGCCTGTTGCCGTCAAAGCCCAGGGCCACGCGCCTGGGGATGGAGAGAAAGGAGCGCGAGCATAAGGCCTGCACTTCCACAGCTAATGGCCGCCTGCTCTCGCAGGCCATGACCACGGCAGTGCCGGAGAGGTCAGGGTTGCGGTCTTCCAGAAAGAAGGAGGTGGGGTCCTCCACAATGTTGAGCCCCGTGCGCTCCATGCGAAAGACCAGCATTTCCTCACTGGACCCAAAGCGGTTTTTGAAGACGCGCATGAGCCTGTGGGCCTGCTTGCGGTCGCCCTCTAAGGAGAGCACGGTATCGACCATGTGCTCCAAAAGTCGTGGTCCTGCCAGGGCGCCATCCTTGGTGACATGGCCGACTAAGAGGGCACAGACGCCAAGCTGTCTGCAGGCCTCAATCAGGCGGGTGGCCACGGCACGCACCTGGTTCACATTGCCGGGCAGCCCCTCAATGTCCGGGCAGGCCACAGTCTGCACAGAGTCCAGCACCAGAAGGGCCGGCCGCTCCTTTGCCAGGATGGCCAGCACATCATCACAGCTGGAGGTGGCCACAGCAAGGACTGTGTCATGTAAGACACCCAGGCGCTCGGCCCTGGCGCGAATCTGGGCCAGGGTCTCCTCGCCTGAGGCATAGAGTACTGTGCGCCCTGAGCGCGCCACCTGGCCTGTGACCTGGAGAAGCAGGGTAGACTTGCCAATGCCAGGCTCGCCACCAAGCAGGAGTACGGAGCCGGGCACAAGGCCGGCACCGAGCAGATGGTCCAGGGCAGGATGGCCGCAGGAAAAGGGGGCGGCTGTCTCTTCCTGCGCTTCAGCCAGGCGTACAGCCCGGGCAGCAGCAGGGGAGGCAGCAGCGGCAGAGGCTGAGGGCGCGGGAAGTGAGGCCGGAGCATAGGTATTCCACTGCCCGCACTTGGGGCAGTTGCCAAGCCACTGCACGGAGCGCGCCCCGCAGCTGGAGCAGACATAGAGTTCCTGCACTTTGGCAGACGATTTGGAAGATGATGTTGCCATGGGTGGCACGATACACAAGAGGACACTGGGCAGGCAATGCCGCAATGTCACGCAGTGCACCTGGACCCGCGCAACACGGGGCCTGCAGGGCAGGGAAATTTTTAGCCAGCGAGCTGCAGGGCTGGATATGGGGACGCAAGGCCGCCTGCTGTGCCGCAAATGCCTGCCTTGTGCCGAGCCTTGCTACTTCATTTTTGCAGCCGGCTTTTCTATACTGCCCGGGGTCTGTACAAGGCGTGCAGGAAACACCCTGCCGCCCTGCCGTGTCCGGCCAGCGTTTTTACAAGATGGACTTTTTCCCAGGAGTGCCCTGCATGCCGCCCAAACGTCGTCCCGCCCGTCATCAAGCCCCCGCACCATCCCTTCTGGGCCTTCTGGAAGACAGCGCAGTGTCCGCAGCAGGACAGGAAGCAGCTGCCGGGCAGGCAGGCCAGCACGCTCAGCCAGCCCCGGAACAGGCCAGCGCCCCTGAGCCTGCCGCTCAGGAGGAGGCCCCGGCCGCTGTTCCTGCAGCCCGGGATGAGGCCATCGCTGCTGCGCCAGTGGAGCCCGCAGCCCCTGCCGCCCCTGTGAGCGAGTCTGAGACCGTGACAGCCGGGCCAGTGGAGCCAGCAGCAGCCACTGAAGCCTCTGCCGCCCCTGCGGGCGAGCCCGAGACCGTGACAGCTGCGCCAGTAGAGTCCGCAGCAGCCTCTGCAGCCTCTGCAGCCCCTGCGAGCGAGCCTGAGACCGACCCCGTGCGTGAGCGCATGGACGCCCTGGTGCGCTTTCTGGAGTATCACAATCATCTCTATCACACCCTGGATGCCCCTGAAATCAGTGACGAGGAGTATGATGCCCTCTTTGCCGAGCTGGTGCGCCTGGAAGAGCAGTATCCTGCGTACAAGTCCGCGCACTCGCCCACCTTGCGGGTAGGCGGCGGGCTGTTGACAGGCCTTGCCACGCGCAGGCATTCCAGCCGCATGTACGGCCTGGAAGACGTGTTCAGCGTGGACGAGTGGCGTGGCTTTGTGCAGCGCATGGTGCGTGCCCTGCCAGAGACCCCCATGGATTTCTGGTGCGATCCCAAGCTGGACGGTCTGGCCCTGGAGCTGGTCTATGTTGATGGCGTCCTGCAGGACGCCATTACCCGCGGCAATGGCGAGGAAGGCGAAGTGGTGCTGGAGCAGGCCAGAACCATCCGCACCATCCCCCTGCACCTGGAAGGGAAGGGGCCCTTCCCGCCCAGACTGGAAGTGCGCGGCGAAGTGGTGATTTACAAGGACGACTTTGCCAGGGTCAATGAGCGCAGAGCGTCTTTGAACCAGAAGGTCTTTGCCAATCCCCGCAATGCTGCAGCAGGCAGCCTGAGACAGCTGGATGTGGCCCAGACCAGGGCCATGCCCTTAACCTTTCTGGCCTACAGTGTGGGCAGTGCGGACTGGGGGCCTTTGCCGGCACCCAGGTATCACCATGCATTGATGCAGGCCTTTACAGGCTTTGGCTTTGCCACGCCGCCAGGCGGCAAACTCTGCCACGGCCTTGAGGAAGTGGAGGCCTATGTGGAGAGCGTGCGTGCCAATCGTCCTGAGTACGCCATGCAGATAGATGGTGCTGTGGCCAAGGTGGACGAGCTCGAAGCCCAGCAGGCCCTGGGCTTTACTGCCAGGGCACCGCGCTTTGCCGTGGCCTTCAAGTTCCCGGCAGAGCAGGCCGAGACCGTGCTTTTGGACATCGAGGTGCAGGTGGGCAGGACAGGCGTGCTCACCCCTGTGGCCAAACTTGAGCCCGTGCAGGTTGGCGGTGTCATTGTCTCCAGTGCGACGTTGCACAATGAGGACGAAGTCAGGGCCAAGGATTTGCGCATTGGCGACACAGTCATTGTGCAGCGGGCAGGGGATGTGATCCCGGAAGTGGTGCGCGCCATCCCTGCCAGGCGGCCGGCCTCTGCCACCCCCTGGACCTTCCCCAGGGTTTGCCCTGCCTGCGGCGAGGCCGTGCACAGGGAAGAGGGCCAGGCAGCCTGGGTGTGCGACAATGCCAGCTGCCCTGCCGTGCGTCTGCGCTCCATCATACACTTTGTCTCGCCCCAGGGCCTGGACATCGAGGGCATTGGCAGCCAGTGGATTGAACAGCTGGTGACATCAGGGCGCGTGCGCAATCCCAGTGACCTCTTTACCCTCACAAAGGAGGAGCTGCTCCAGTACGAGCGCATGGGCGAGACCCTTGCCGGCAACTTTTTAGAGGCCCTGGACAGTGCCAGGCATAGCGCAACTTTAACGCGCTTTCTGGCTGCCCTTGGCATACACCATGTGGGCGAGCAGGCAGCCCGTTTGCTAGCCGGCACATTTACTGATATGGAAAGCCTCGAAAAGGCAGGCATTGAGGAGCTCACGGCTCTGCCTGGCATAGGGCCCAAGATTGCGCATTCCGTGCGCAATTTCCTGGACTCTGCTGCCAATCAGGCCATGCTGGCGCACTTTAAGGAACTGGGGCTCTGGCCCAGGGAGACTGCAGTCTCAGAGGAGGCAGCAGGGCCTCTGCAGGGCAGGCGCGTGTTGTTCACAGGCAGCCTCTCCATGCCCCGCAACAAGGCTCAGCGCCTTGCCGAGGGGGCAGGGGCCGTGCTGGCAGGCTCTGTGTCCCGCAAGCTCGACTACCTGGTGGTGGGCGACAAGCCTGGCTCAAAGCTGGAACGAGCAAGGGCTCTGGGCGTGAGTGTCCTCACAGAAGAGGAGTTCGTCCGCCTTGTGGAAGGCACAGCCGGGACAGCCCCTGATGCGGCCGCCGGGACAGCCCCCGGGACAGCTTCAGGGGCACAGGAAGAGTCCTGACCGGGCCTGCATCGGAATCTGACGGCTACTGCCTCTGACACAGTGCCACTCTGTTCTGGCAAAGCAAGCCGGACTATATATTATGCAAGGAGATACTATGGGTTTACCGATTATCGTCGTTGGTGCAGGCGGCCGTATGGGCAAGGCTATCTGCGATCTGGTGCTGGACAATCCCGACCTGGACCTGGTCGGCATGGTGGAGCGCCCGGAGTATCAGCCCCGCGTGGCTCCTGTGGACTGCGTGGTGTCCGATGACTTTGAGTCCGTTGCCAGCGCCTGCCCGGAAAATCTGGTGGTCATTGACTTCTCCAACCCGGACAACAGCCTGCACACAGCCCAGGTCTGCGCCAGGGAAGGCATCTCCCTGGTCATCGGCACCACGGGCTTTTCTGTAGAAGAGCAGGCCACCCTGGCAAATTATGCCAAAAAGACACGTTTGTTCTGGTCGCCCAATATGAGCGTGGGCGTGAGCGTGTTGCAGAAGGTCCTGCCCCAGCTTGCGAAGGACCTTGGCGCTGACTACGACATCGAAATTGCTGAAATTCATCATCACAACAAGAAGGACGCCCCCAGCGGCACAGCCCTGCGCCTTGGCGAGTGCCTGGCAGAGGCCCGCGGCCAGAAGCTGGAAGACGTGCGCGTGTCTGCCAGAGACGGCATCATCGGCGCCCGTTCCAAAGACGAAATCGGCATCATGGCCCTGCGCGGCGGATCCGTGGTGGGCGTGCATACTGTGTACTTCCTGGGCGATGGCGAGTGCATTGAAGTGACACACAGGGCAGAGTCCAGAGCAAACTTTGCCAGAGGTGCTCTGCGTGCAGCCCAGTGGCTGGGCAGCAGAGAGCCCGGCCGCCTCTACACCATGAAGGACATCTTTGAGGAAGACAGCAAGGCGTAAGGCCCTGTCTCTTCCTTTGTTTTTTTGAAGCTCCCCGGCTTTGTCCGGGGAGTTTTGCGTTTTGAGGGCCGGTTTTCAGGCAGGATCAGTCTGTGACTGGCCATGAGTGACCGTGGCTGGCCATGGCCGCTGGAACATGCTCTGGCATGACTGGCCCTGAAGCCTTGCCCTGAAGTCGGAGCCGTGCGATACTCTGCCATACAAAGCGAACACGACAAAGCGAACAAGACGGCAAAGGAGGACGCTATGCGAGGTATCGTCAGCCCGGGAGTGGAGTTTTTTGCGGGATACCGGGAAAACAACTACTACTATGTTGATAAAACTGGATTTTTAGCAGAATTCCTGCCTTCTGCCTCCAAAGGGGTACACCTTTTCACTCGCCCGCGCCGTTTTGGCAAGACGCTGATGCTGAGCATGATGGCCGAGTTCTTTGATATCACAAAGGACAGTTCCGAGCTGTTCAAGGGGCTTGCTGT
>CASEWR010000064.1 GCA_949291675.1 uncultured Desulfovibrio sp.
GCAGGCGTGCTCAGCAAGCGAAGAAGTGCAGGCTTTGGTTGTGCAGGCGCGTCCAGCATCCGGGTGAAGGCTTCCCACTGTTCCTGGGAGAGCAGGAACCGTCTCTTCTCAGCCAGAATTTCCTCAGCATGCTGGAGAGCCTGGGCCAGAAGGAAGGCCGAGCCTGACTGGCCCGATCCCCGGGCAGCTTCCTCAATGAGAGCCTTTTGTGCTGGCGAAAGATGCTGGCGAAAGACGCACAGTGATGACTTCAGTAGCTGCGTTCATGGACACCTCCCTGCGCTTTCAGCAAAGAGCAAAAAGCCCTGTTTGCCAAGGCAATGTGTCCACAGCACATCCCATCAGCAAAAAAGCTCTCCATGCCCTTCGACAGAGACAAGAGCATGGAGAGGTGTATGGCAGCGTGTTTTGACCGGAATCAGGCCTTCCTGTCTCAGGATTTTGTCCCGGGCGTTTGTTGCGGGCGTTAGTTTCGGATGTGTCGCACACTTGCCAGTGCAGGCCATTGGCTGTACAGGGGCAGCACATGTTCTCTCTTCCCCAGAGGACAGGACACTTGTGGAGGACCTATGGACAAGCAGGCAATGAGCAGGAACTATGCGGGGGCAGCCCCTGTGGCAGACACGCTGTACTTCGGGGGCACAATCCTCACCATGGCAGAACCGGGTCAGGTGGAGGCTGTCACCGTGGCAGGGGACACTATCCTCTGTGCTGCAAGCCTTGCCGAGGCGGAACGCTATTGCACTGCCTCCACCACCAGGGTGAACCTTGCAGGCAAAACCATGCTGCCGGGCTTCATTGATGCCCACAGCCACTTTCTGGACACAGCCATGCGTGCGGCCTGGGTGGATTTGCGCAGCGCTCCCCTGGGCCCTGTGCATGAGATAGCAGACATCATCTCCCTGCTTGGCCAGCGGGCTGCTCAAACCCCGAAGGGAGAATGGATTGTGGGCTGGGGCTATGATGACACCATGCTGGCGGAAAAGCGCCATCCTGTGCGCCAGGACCTTGACAGGGCAAGCCGTGAGCACCCCATTGTCATCCAGCACCTCTCAGGCTGGGTGACTGCCTCCAATTCCCTGGCCCTTGCCAGGGCCGGCATGGACAGCCCCACGCATATTCCGGACAATACTGTGCTGCACAAGGACGCGCAGGGTGAGCCTGACGGTGTCATTGAGGCCTCCTTATGTCCTGTGCTTGGCAGCGTTCCACCTGCCACGCAAGCTCAGATACAGACAGGCATCACGCAAACGGCAAGTGTCTACCTTGCCAGGGGCTGCACCACAGCCCAGGAAGGCTGGATCCCGGACCCTGCCTGGATAGCATCGGCGCAACAGGCCCTTGCCGACGGGAATCTCCCCTTGCGCCTTGTACTCTATCCCCTGGCCCAGGGCCTGAGCATGGAGGAGTACTGCGCCCGCTTCCCTGTGCAGCCTGCAGGCACAGCCCTGGATGACAAAGGCTATCTCGTACTGGGAGCTTCCAAGCTCTCTGCAGATGGCAGTATCCAGGCACTGACAGGCTATCTCTCAAGGCCATATCACATCTGTCCCGGGGACAAGCCAGGCTGGTGCGGCTATCCCTCCAATGATCCCGCCTGGCTCACAGAGCGAGTCTGTGCCCTGCATGCCCTGGGGCTGCAGGTGGCCATACACTGTAATGGTGATGCAGCCATAGACATGATGCTGAATGCCATTGAAGAAGCACAGCATCGCTTCCCCAGGGCTGATGCCAGGCACATTGCCATACATGCCCAGATGGCCAGAGAGGATCAGATTGAGCGCATGGCGCGACTTGGTGTGGTGCCGTCCTTCTTTGTGGCCCATGTCTGGTACTGGGGCGATCGCCACTACACAACCTTCATGGGACCAGAGCGGGCTGTGCGCATGAGCCCTGCAGGGGATGCCTTCAGATGGCACATTCCCTTCACCTTTCACAATGACACCTATGTAACGCCCATTGACCCGCTGCTCCTGGTCTGGGCTGCCGTGAACAGAGTCACACCCGAAGGACGCGACCTTGGGCGCGCAGAGCAGGGCATACCTGTGCTGGAAGCTCTGAAGGCAGTCACCATCCATGCCGCTCGCCAGGGCTTTGAGGAAGAACGCAAGGGCAGCATTGAGGCCGGCAAGCTGGCAGACTTTGTGGTGCTGGCAGAAAATCCCTGCACAGTGGAGCCCATGCACATCAGAGACATTGCCGTGCTGGCAACCATTGTGGGTGGCAGACTGGCCTGGGGGAGTCTGCAGGGAAGAGAAGGGGCCTGATGGAGGCCGCCTGAAGAACTGAGAGAGACTCGCCCTGCCAGAGCATTGCGCAACACTCCATCGCAACACCCCATTGCACACCCCTTCATGATGCTTTCCGGACACGGGGAGCCTCAGATCCTGCCTGTACGTGCTAGCAAGAACAATGCCAAACACCTGTGATCGTCCAGTTATTTTCTTCTGACATGTCAAAAAACTGCCTATCTGCACATAACCTGTCAGTATCATGAAAAAAATATTCCTGGACACACGAGCAGACACGTGCAGGCGCAACACAGGCACAGGAGCGGGCAGAAACAGCCTGGACAGTGCGAAGGAAAAAGAGGCCACAGACAAGGCATGGGGAAGGGGGGACGTCACTGTTCTGTTGAGCCTCATGAAGGATGTCCAGGATAGGGATGTTCGGGATGCTGTTCATGGATGTTTTCTCATGATGTGTGCTGTTGTCATACGGAGTGAACAGCAAAAAGCGTGTGCATCACAGAGCGTTGTAAGGAGTTTCCTTGAGATGCTGAAATTTGTTTGTCCAGCTGATGCCCATGGACATGAGAGGCATCGGGTGCCATGGAGACCATGTCTCATGGATGCTGACAGGGAAGCATGGGGGAGAACCCTTTCCCGGGGCACACAGATTTAACTTAACATAATTACCATTATGGGACATATAAAACGTTATCCCGGACAGGCTGTCCCGCAACGCACCTGGATATCTATGCTGGCTCCATGGCTCTCTGAATGACTGAGTCCATGGCCCACGTCAATGGCAATGGCCCATGGGATATCTCAGCTTGTCTGCAACGAGACAGAGACATTGACAGCGGCCAGTGCCAGACACTGGCATGAGCCTGAAGCGTCTCTGGCCCCGGAGAAGGTTAAGTACAGCCCCCTTCCCCATGCTCCAGACCAAGGGCGAATTCTCTGTGGATGGTCAGCGCTTTTGTAAAAGCGTAAGCCCTGGATGGCGCAGAATCCACGCCAGACATCAGTCGTGCGCAGTATCAGCAAAAACATTAAGGCTGCCCTGCTCAAAAGGCTTAAACCAGAAAAAAGTAGTGATTCTCATGGTATACGCTATGCGGTGCACAGAGATTAGGCAAAAGACCTTGACTGCGGACAGAGGAGGGGCTACTGTCTAACCTCAGCTTGACACTGACAGCAATTGTCGTAAGGAGGCGGCTCTGGTAGCAATTTCTAGTGCCGATCAGAGCCGCCCGCCTTAGCCATTATTGATAATCCACATAATGAGGATAATCAAACCGACTATGCTCAGCTTGACACTGACAGCAATTGTCGTAAAGAGGCGGCTCTGGTAGCAATTTGTCCCTGCAATCAGAGCCGCCTCGCCTTTTCTGAAACGAAGCCCTGGGGAAAAACAGTTCTCCGGGGCATTATTTTGCTGCCGCAGGAAACTGTTTCCGAAAGCAGCCTGTGCACGGACCACGCATGGACCGATCATGGACCAGCGCATACAGGAACCGGGCCGGCACAGCTCCAGCAAAGCCATTGGCCCTTCCCTGCTTCTTTCCCGAAGACATGTTGCAGTCAGAACACGGGTGCATGGCCTTGTGACCTGCATCTGACACAAAAGCCGCAAAGCCTGAAGAGACTTTTTCAACAGCCTGCAAACGTACGCATTTGCCAGGGCACACATTTCTTCTGTCCCGGCACTTCTCATTTGTCACTTCAAGCAGGGCTTGCCAGAGTCACTCCCGACAAGGTACAAACGCAAGCCTGAACAACATCCATTCATGGGAGTAATCATGGGTTTTTTGAACGCATCCAGCAGCTTTACCCGCTTTTCCATCATTGACCCTGTTCCTGAGGAGCTCTGGGCCGACATCCCGGATCTTCTGAAGAGGGGCGCCATCCTGGACATTGATGAGCTGCCTGAAATGATGGCAAAGGGCTGGACCTGCTTTGACGACTATCTGGACACGCAGTGGGTGTCTGCTCCGCCGCACAAGGGCGAGTACTTGGCCTTCACCCTGCGTATTGACACCCGTCGCATTCCTGCCGGCGTCATCCGCAAGCATGTGGACATAGCCCTGCGCAAGGAGAAGCTGGCCATTACCCAGCAGGGCAAGACCTATATCTCCAGGGAGCGCAAGAAGGAGATCAAGGAGCAGGTTGTTCTGCGTCTGCGCCAGCGTTTTCTGCCTGTACCTGCAGAAATCAATGTCATCTGGAACACACGCAGCAACGAGATCTGGCTGGCCTCTGTGCAGACCAAGATCATCGAGCTGTTCATGCAGCTCTTTCTGGACACCTTCCAGCTCCACCTCCAGCAGCTCACCCCCTCCAGCCTTGCAGTGCAGCTCATGGGCGAGGACAAGGTGGAGGTCATTGACCGCATTGAAGCAACTGACTTTGCATAGCAGGACAGGGACATACCCGGAAATACAGCAGGAATACGCTTATGAGTTTTGACGAAAATACACCGGACAACATTCTCGGCCAGGAGTTTCTGACCTGGCTGTGGTACCGCTCGGATTCCAGCCCTGCCTTCACGGACACGGACGGCTCTTCCTTTGCCGTGTCCCTGGAGCGGCGCATCACCGTGGAAGGCGGCCAGGGTGACGAGCGTGAGACTGCTGCAGTCTCAGGCGCCCTCTCCCCCCTGCGCGAGGCAAAGGTCGGTCTTGCCACTGGCAAGAAGGTGACCAAGGCCATGCTGATGCTCACAAAGGACGAGCTGGCCTTCTCTGTGAATGTCAATGCCGAGACCTTTGCCCTGGGCTCCATGAAGACGCCCAAGGTGGAAAAGCCCGAGGAAGGCGACGATCCTGATGCAGTCTTTCTGGAAAAGGTCTTTCTGATGGAGACGGCAGTCCGTCTGCTTGACTGTCTGTACAAGAGCTTCCTTGCCATCAGACTGGACGAGAGTGCCTGGGCCAGGGAAGTGCAGGAAATTCACTCCTGGACATCCAGGTCCGAGTAGGCGGCGCCAATGGCAGCTTCAGCAGGGCACGGCGGGCGCAACCGGCTTCTCGGGCGCTTTGTCAGGAAACTTGTCTGGATGCTCCTGGTTCTCTGGGGCATCACCATCATCAGCTTTCTGGTCATACACCTGGCTCCCGGTTCCCCCACGGACATGGAGACCACGCTGAACCCGCTGGCAGGTGAGGCTGCCAGGCAGCGTCTGGAAGAGCTCTACGGCCTGAACAGACCGCTTTATGTGCAGTATCTGGACTGGCTCTCGCGCATTGTGCGTCTGGACTTCGGCATCTCCATGTCAGCAGACGCACGCCCGGTCATGGACAAGATTTTAGAGCGTCTGCCCCTCACTGTGGGTATGAACGTGGCCTCTCTTGTCCTGACCCTGCTCATTGCCGTGCCTGTAGGTGTCTTTTCCGCAGTGCGCCGCAATTCCCTGGCAGACAGGCTGTTGACAGTGCTGGTCTTCATCGGCTTTGCCATGCCCTCCTTCTGGCTGGCTCTGATTCTGATGATGCTCTTCGGCATTGAGCTTGGCTGGCTGCCCATGTCCGGCATCACCTCCTTCGGCTTTGAGGCCCTGAGCCCTGTGCAGAAGGTGCTTGATGTTGCTGCCCACCTGGCCATGCCCGTGGCTGTCTATACCCTGGGCAGTCTGGCAGGCATGTCCCGCTACATGCGCGCCTGCATGCTGGAGGTCATGGAGCAGGACTACATGCTCACAGCCCGTGCCAAGGGACTGCCTGCCTCAGTGGTGCTCTGGCGTCATGGTCTGCGCAATGCCCTGCTGCCCCTCATCACCCTGCTCGGTCTCTCCGTGCCAGGCCTCATCGGCGGCTCGGTCATCATTGAGTCCATCTTTGCCCTGCCTGGCCTGGGGCAGCTCTTCTATGCCGCAGTCATGGCCCGCGACTATACCCTCATCATGGGCAACCTGGTGCTTGGTGCCGTGCTGACCCTGGCAGGCAATGTGCTGGCAGACGTGTGCTACGGCCTTGCAGACCCGCGCATCCGTACGTCCTCTGCTGCAGGAACAAGGGGGTAGCCATGACCTTTGTGCGCATGCGACGCATTCTTGGCCGCAACGTCATGCTCATTCTCGGCCTTGTGCTGGTGCTGGGCATGTCCCTGGCAGCCCTGCTGGCCCCTGTGCTGGCTCCCTATGATCCCAATGAGCTGCATCTGGATGACATTCTGCTGGCACCCTGTGCAGCCTATCCCATGGGTACGGACAGGCTGGGGCGCGATGTGCTCTCCCGCCTGCTCTACGGAGGCCAGGTCTCCTTATGGGTAGGCTTTGTGGCCGTGGGCATCTCCATCTCCATAGGAGCTGCCTTAGGCCTTGTGAGCGGGTACTTTCGCGGCATTACCGATGAGATCATCATGCGTGGCGTTGACGTCATGCTCTGCTTTCCTTCCTTCTTCCTCATCCTGGCAGTGGTTGCCTTTCTGGAGCCGAGCCTGACCAATATCATGGTGGTCATAGGCCTTACCTCCTGGATGGGCATTGCCCGCCTGGTGCGTGCCGAGACCCTGAGTCTGCGCGAGCGCGACTTTGTGAGTGCGGCACGTTTGTCCGGTGTGGCCACACGCAGAATCCTCCTGCGCCACATTCTGCCCAATGCCCTGGCCCCTGTGACCATCACGGCCATCCTGGGCGTTGGTGGTGCCATTCTCACGGAATCGGGCCTGAGCTTCCTTGGCCTTGGCGTGCAGCCTCCCCAGGCAAGCTGGGGCAATATGCTCATGGAAGGCAAGGCAGTCATCGAGGATGCCCCCTGGCTTTCGCTCTTCCCCGGACTTGCCATTCTGCTCACAGTGCTGGGCTACAATCTGCTTGGCGAGAGTCTGCGGGACATGCTGGATCCGCGACTTGGTCGCTGATCGGCCCTGACTGGATGGTGATTGCACGGTGATCTATTGGACGGTGAACTATGCTTGAGTATTTGCGCATCAGCAACCTGGCCCTCATCGAGGACATGGAGCTTGAGTTCGGCCAGGGCATGAATGTGCTCACTGGCGAGACAGGCGCAGGCAAGAGTTTCATCCTCAAGGCCCTGGGGTTTCTGCTCGGCGATAAGCTCAAGAGCGACATGGTGCGCTCGGGAGCTGACAGAGCCCATGTGGAGGCCATGTTCCGCCTGGAAGAGCCCCTGCATGTTGAGCATGGTGCTGCAGCTGCGGGCAGCACAGGCGGCACAGCTGAAGACGAGCTTCCTCCCGGCCCTGACGGTGAGCTCATATTGCGCAGGGACCTGCTTGCCTCAGGGCGCAGCAGACTCACTGTCAATGGTGCTCTGAAGCCCCAGGGCTTTGCAAAGGTGCTGCGCGAACAGCTCATTTCCTATACCAGCCAGCACGGACAGCAGCGTCTTTTGCAGCCAGCCTTTCAGGATGCGCTCATGGAGCAGACCATGGAGCGCCAGGACTTGCTCACCCGGCGTAATGAACTCATGCACAGGCTCACGGCCCTGTATGCCGAGCGGCGTGCCATTGAGGAGAAACGGGCCCGCCTTCTGGAAGTGCGTGATCTTCTGGAGATGCAGCAGACAGAAATCGACAAGGTGGACCCGAAGCCAGGCGAGGAAGAGGAGCTTGAGGAGATCCGCCAGAAGGCGCGCAGGCTGGAGGAGGCCACCAGGGACTATGACACTGCCCTGGGCATGCTCTATGGCTCGCGTTCCAATGACGGTCTGCTGGACGGCTTTGCCGAGCTTTTCCGGCTGGTGGAGCATATGGCAGGCCTTGATGCCAACCTGGCCCCCAGTGCCGAGGCCCTGGCCTCCCTGAACCAGGAGCTGCAGCAGCTGGCCTCGACATTGCGCCATCCGCCAAGGCCCGACGACCTGCCCGAGGACATCGAGCAGGTGGAGGCCAGGCTGTATGAGATCTCAAAGCTCAAGCGCAAGCTGCGCAGAACCCTGCCCGAAATTCTCAATCTCAAGAACGAGATTGCCGAGAAGATCTCCTTTCTGGATATCTGCGAGCTGGACATCAAAAATCTCAAGCGCCAGGAGTCAGAGCTTGCCGCAGAGCTGAAGGAGCTTGTGGAGACCATACGCCCCTTGCGGCACGCCTCCTGCCAGACCTTTGCCAGAGCTCTGGAGAGCGAGCTGCGCGGCCTTGGCTTCAATGAGAACGTGCAGGTCATTCCCGACTTTCGTCCCAGAAAGCTCTGGGAGGGCGTGGAGGATGAAACTGTGCGCATCCTCTGGGCCCCGAACCCGGGTCAGCCTGCCCAGCCCCTGGATCACATTGCCTCAGGCGGCGAGCTTTCGCGCTTTCTGCTGGCCCTGGCAGGTGTGGTGCCCTCGCCCCGCAATGCGACCTTCATTTTCGATGAGGTGGACAGCGGCGTGGGCGGTGTCACCTTAAACCATCTTGCCGAGCGCCTGGACCACCTGGCAGGCAGACGACAGATGCTGCTCATCACGCACTGGCCGCAGATTGCTGCCAGAGCCGGCACACACTTCCAGATTCGCAAGGTGGTGCGTGAGGGCAGGACCTATACCCTCTGCTCCCCCCTGCATGGCCCGGCCCTGCACCAGGAGCTGGTGCGCATGGGCGGCGGTGGCGACCAGGGCGAGGCCCTGGCCACGGTGCTGGAGAAACGGCGAGCCGGCAAGGGCGCATAACATGTCCGGGGCCTGAAGGTCGTACGACAGCTCCGGCGGACATGTCCTGGTCCCGCTCCTGGCCGTGTATCCCTGCAGGCTGGCAGGTGCAGGCTGGCAGGAACAGAGATGGGACACGGCGTCCTGTCTGTGCGCAAGCCCCTGCATGGCACAGCAAAAGCCACAGGGAGCGGGAAAGAACCGGGACTGGCAAAGAACTGGCAAAACGATACGGCAGGAAGACAACAGAAGACTACAGAACTACAGAAGGCAATCATGCAAACCTGCATATCGTACTGGACATTGAGACACTGGGGAACTTCTACGGGGCTGCCATCATTGACGTCGGCGCTGCGGCCTTTGTCTGCCATGATGACAAGGCAGACAAGTTTCCTGATGACAGGCTCTGGACCTTCTCCCGGGCTGTGAACCTGGAGCAGTCACAAAGGCTGGGCTTTGAGGCTGCAGAGTTCAATACCAGGTGGTGGCAATGCCATTTTCCGGACACCCTGGCAGCCATTCTTGAAGAAGGCAACAGGGATGCAAAGTACAGTTCTCCTGCCTCTGTGCTCAATGCCTTCAATGCCTGGGTGAAGCAGCTGCCCCGCTGCAGCAGAAAGTTCTTCTGGGGCAACGGGCCTGAGTACGACATGGTGCTGATGTCTGCCTATTACCGGTTGCTGCACATTCAGCCGCCCTGGAACTTCATGGAGCTTGCCTCCATGCGCTCCCTGAAGGCCCTGTGCCATGACTTTGCCCCTGGCTTTGTCAATGAGACCCCGCACAGGGGCATGACAGATGCCGTGCATGAGGCAAAGTCCCTGCGTGAGTTTTTGCGCACCCGTATTGCCGGCACTGCGGCCGGCACTGCAAAAGACTGACGTTGCCGGGTGAGCTCTGGAGCGCAAGAGCGCAAAAAAGCCGGCCCCGGAGTGCTCTCAGGCCCCGGCACCCTGGCCGGCAGAACAGCGCATGAAAGGGGCCTGCATTTACAGTATTGGCTCAATGACTGCCCTGAAATAGCGGTCCAGTTCCTCAGGTGTTTCCTGCATCCCGCCCTTGATCCACCACAAGACCATTTCCACAAAGCTGCCGGAAATATGGTTGACCAGAAAATCCCGGGGGATGCCAGTATTGTGTCTGCGGTTCTGGCTGACAAACTGGGTCAGCATGAAGGAGCTCAGGCTGTTTTTGAAATAGCGCAGGAAGAGTTCGCTGCTCTCGCTGGAAAGTAGTGCAGGAATGTTGCTCTGGTCCTCTTTCAGATGCTGGAGCAGGTGGCACAACACAGAGAGCGGCGCATTCCTGTCAGAATACAGGCCGTGGGTGTGGCTGGTGTCCAGGGCACTTGTGACAATGTGGTCGAAGAGCTCCTCACACAGTGTCTGCAGCAGCTGGTCCCTGGTTTCAAAGTGGGCATAGAAGGTCGTCCGGCCGACATCAGCGGCATCAATGATTTCCCGGACTGTAATCTGGCTGTAGCGCTTTTTTGTCAGAAGGGATCTGAACGCCGTGAGAATGGCAGCCCGTGATTTCTTCTGTCGTCTGTCCATATGACCTGTGACCTCCCGTACCGGACAATTTCACAAATTTGTTCCCTACTGAACGTCAGGGGAAGGATATCTCTTGTGTGTCTCCTGCCTCCTGCCTATACAGTTTAGCAAACATATTGTTTGCTATCAAATTCATTGTGCGGCAAGGCAGTCAGAGACAGGCCTGATGCCACGGCTGCACTTCTGTACCGGAGGAACTGAAATGGCATTGCGTATGGTCAGAAAACTCAATGACTTCCTGGCAGGACTTCCCATGACACTGGTTGCCGGTATCTTTCTGCTGGTGGATCTTGTCCCGCATCTGACAGAAGAGTTTGGCGGCACAGCGGTGGAGCTTGTTTCTCTGCCCATTGATCCTGCCTGGGGCACAATCATCATCTGCGGCCTTCCCCTGCTCTCGCTTGCAGTATGGCGCCTGATCCATAACCCCGGTATCAGCAAAATCTCCTCTGCCCTGTTAATCTGCATTGCCATGTGTGCTGCCATAGCCATCGGCGACCTCTTTGCAGCAGGGGAAGTTGTTTTTATCATGGCACTTGGTGCACTTTTGGAAGACGCCACAGTGAACCGGGCCAGAAAGGGGCTCAAGAAGCTGATCAGCCTTGCGCCTGTCAGGGGACGCAGGATCAGGGACGGAAAGGAGGAGCTGATAGCGGCAGAAGACATCTGTGAGGGAGATACCCTGCGTCTCCTGCCAGGTGAGACCATCCCTGTTGACGGCATCATTCTCAGTGGTGAAACCTCCATTGATCAGTCTGTCATGACAGGCGAGTCCCTGCCGGTGGACAAGGCAGCGGGAGATGCGGTGTACTGCGGCACCATCAATCGTTTCGGGTCAATTGACATTACAGCAACAAAGGTTGGCAGGGACAGTTCCCTGCAGAAGCTGATCCGCATGGTGCAGGACGCTGAGAACAGGCAGGCGCCCATGCAGAGAATTGCTGACAGAGTGGCAAGCTGGCTTGTGCCTGTGGCCCTGCTCATTGCTGTGCTGGCGTATGTCTTCACCGGAAATATTGTGACTGCTGTCACGGTGCTGGTGGTGTTCTGCCCCTGCGCCCTTGTCCTTGCGACACCTACTGCCATTATGGCCGCAATTGGCCAGGCCACAAAGCATGGTGTGATTATCAAGTCCGGTGAAGCCCTGGAAAAGATGGGCAAGGTGGACATCATTGCCTTTGACAAGACAGGCACCCTGACCTTCGGATGCCTGGATGTCAGCGATGTGCTCTCCTTCTCGGACACGCTCAGCGCTCAGGAACTGCTTTTGCTTGCCGCATCCGCGGAAGCAAGGAGCGAGCATCCCCTGGGCAGGGCCATTGTGGCACATGCGCAGGCACAGGGTGTCCGGCTTCATGAACCGGCTTCCTTTCAGATGAGCGCTGGCAGGGGCATTGTTGCCCAGGTGGACGGACACAGACTTGTGTGCGGCAGTGAGGACTTCCTGAAAGAACATGGTGTCAGCCTCGGTGAAAATGTCCTTGCTTCCCTGGACGGGCTGCGTGCCCGGGGCAAGGCCTCAGTGCTTGTTGCGGAAGGCAGGACATGCCTTGGTCTCATCGCCCTGTCTGATGTGCTGCGTCCGCAGGCAAAGGACATGGTTGCCCGTCTTGCCGGCATGAACACCCGCACAGTGCTGCTCACCGGAGACCATGAACAGACAGCCCGCACCTTTGCAGACAGAGCAGGTATCAGCGAAGTCAGGGCGAATCTTTTGCCTGAAGAAAAGGTGCAGAGCCTTGCAGCACTGCAGGCTGAAGGACACGTGGTCTGCATGACAGGTGACGGCGTCAACGATGCACCTGCACTGAAGATGGCTGATGTGGGTGTGGCCATGGGAAGCATGGGCAGCGACATTGCTGTGGAAGCAGCTGACGTTGCCCTGATGACTGACGATCTTGCAAAGCTGCCCTATCTGAAGCGACTCGCCAATGCCACAGTGGCGACCATCAAGGCAAGTATAGCTCTGTCCATGTGCATCAACGCTGTTGCCATCCTGCTCTCACTCATGGAAGTGCTGACCCCGACAACAGGCGCACTGGTCCACAATGCAGGCTCCTGCTTCGTGGTGCTGCTTGCTGCCCTGCTCTACGACAGAAAGTTCGAGGACAAAACGCCTGATGCGCCAGCAAGTCAGGAGATGCAAGGCGCTCAAAAAGACAGCTCCTGGTGAGAACAGGCGCTGCACGGTATACGACCAGCGGACAGAGGCAATGACAGACAGGGGATGATCACGGACGTCCTCTGTCTGTCAGGGGCATTGTTCTGCCGCCGGCCCGGTCAGCGGCTGCTGCCACGCGGAGTCCGGATGTCCTTCCAAGGTGCGCTGACAATGTCCTGTGCCACCAAAACGGCATCAGCGTCAGGATTCAGGCTGCTGCAGGGCAGGCATCAGATCGCTCAGCTCTTCAATGCGGAACATATGGATGCTCCGCACACAGGGCGTAAACCACGCATACGTCTGACGCAGTTTCTGAGCAGCCAAAACACACGTCACAGCGTTCAAGTGCTGCAGGAGTGCTACAGCGTGTCCCCATGCATGCTGCCTGCCTGTTCAGGCTGTTCAGGCAGGTCAGGATGAAAAGATGCTTTCGATTCTGTCTGCGCAGCCGGCTGCGTCTGATTACACACCAGACGGGTCTGCATGAAACGTCTGATGAGCTTTGCCTCGCGAATGGCGTCGCTGACGGCTCTGTGCGGCATTTCGTTGACAATGTCTGGTGCCGCAAAGTCCGGACAGAGCGCCTGCAGGGAGCGCAGGGAGGCCAGCTGTGTGTACGTCCATGGCAGGGGAACAGACAGGACGTCAAAGTACGGCTGCAGGATGCTCATGTCGTATTCCGGGCCATTGCCCCAGAAGATCGTTCTGTTGCAGCGGGGAAGCTGTTTGATCCAGGCGTTGAAGTCATTGAGAACGTGGCGCGGGTGACAAGTCTGCGGTTTGCTTTCCCCGTCGCTGAGGATTGCCTGTAATGTGCGGCGAAAGTTGCGTTTCCACCAGATCCAGTTGTCATCAGCAGTCCGAAAACCCAGTTTTTGTGATGCTTTGCGATTCACAGCTCTGGAAAAGGTCCACATTTGTTCCTCCGGCCAGAGGCAGGTGCTGCCATGTTTGCTGACAAAGGCCGCAGCTCCGATTTCAATGACGACTGCGCCGGGGAAATTGCCAAGAGTTTCAATATCAAGCACGATATTCAGCGTTTCCATGTGCGTCTTCCTTCCGTTCTGCGTTGGTCGGTTTTGTTCTCTGGATCCAGACATGGATCCGTCAATGGATTTGCCAATGGATCTGCCAAAGGCTCTGTCAATGGCTCAGTCAGAGGAAACAGATGGATCAGATGAAGGGAGCACGTCAAGAGAAAATCTGCGTAGAGCTTCGTGGTGCTTCATGGTGCTCCAGCACGATTCTCAGTCTTTTCTGCGCTCTGGCAGGGGAAGCGTGCACCTGTGCATTTTGCCAATCCGTGCGGGCTGCCCGGGCTGGTCAGGATACGGCGCTGCATCCTGCTCTGCCAGGTCTGCTGTCTCATCAGCCGGCTGCTTCACATTGTGTACCAGACGGGTCTGCATGAACCTTCGAAGCAGTCTTGCCTCATAGATGGCATCGCTGAGGGCCCTGTGCGGGGCTTTGTTGACGATGTCCGGTGCAGCAAAGTCCGGACAGAGGGCGCGCAGGGAGCGGAAGGAGGCCAGCTGTCTGTAGGTCCAGGGCAGAGGAATGGACAGCACATCAAAGTAGGCCTGCAGGATGCTCATGTCGAATTCAGGACCGTTTCCCCAGTATATCCTGTGCGGACAGTCTCCAAGCTCTGACAGCCAGGTTCTGAAGGCTGTGATGGCAGCTTTGGGCGCACAGCGTTCCAGATCCCTGCCTTCCTGCAGAATGCTGTCCAGGACTTCCTTATGGCTGCGCCACCAGAGTCTGTTTTCCTGTGCAGACTGGAAACCCAATGCCAGGGAAGCGTCCAGGTTGATCGCCCTTGAGAAGGTCCACATTGTGTCCTCATGACAGACATCAGGGCAGCCAGCCACAGGCATGTGTTGAACAGGAAAGGCAGCGGCACCAATCTCAATGACTGCACCTCCGTAGAAATTGCCGAGAGTCTCGATGTCTATGACGATGTTCAGTGTGGTCTGCATGTTCTGTCCTTCCTTACGCACTGCGTGCCAGTGATCTGACACAAACAGGCCTGTCTTTGCAAGCAAACATCTTCTGACCAGATGGTCATCCCGGGAAGACAGGGGTACACATACTGTGCACACAATGTCCGGCTGTCTTTGCTGAAGAGGGCGTATGCTGCTTCCGAGCGAAGACAGCCATTTCAGGGCTTTGAACAGCACTTCAGATGGCCAGGCAGAGAGGGGTTGCCGAGCAGAGTGACAATTTCAAAAAACTGACATTCTTACACAGAAAGACAGAAACAGTGTGCAGAGATATGGCAAAGCTGCACGTTCGCCCTTCCCTGCCCGGGTAGCCTGGCAAAAAGGCCCGTCCGGCCTGTACGCTATGGCGTTACCCACGGCGCAGTGCTGTGCAGGGTTGCAGCAAGAGCTGTGACAACGCCTGGAACATCCTGGCAGGGGGAGTAAAAAAGGCCCTCTGCGGAGGGCCTGAAAACTGGCACCACACCGGATTGCGATCTCCACTGTGTGGTGGCCTTGGGGACGAACCTCAAGGACTTGATGTCACCCTGACGGACAACGCAGACAAAAGCTGACTACATTGAGGCTGAGCACATGTCAATGCCGTGCGAGGTTTGTATCACGTCTTGTTCAGGGTCACGGCAAGCATACGACAGCTGCCGCGCCGCAGGAAGAGACGGCTTTGCCACGCTGCCCCAAACGCACCCTTGCCATTGCAGGACTGCTGTGTCACACCTTGAGATGTCTGCAGCAGAACAGCTGGTTTCGAGAACCTGCGAGACCTGACTCAGGCAAGCGTCCTCAGACGTCCGATGGCGTCCGGGATAATGCCTGAGATGACGTTCAAAAATGACGCCCGGGGAGAAAGCCCGGCGAGGGAGAGTACAGAGCAGGAAGGGGTACAGTGTCTTGCCGTACCCCTTCCCTGTGGTCTTTTTCAATGCCTTGCAGCAGAGGGCCTTACTTCAGCAGGTCCTGCAGGAAGGCCTGGGCAGCGTCCTGAATGGCCTTGAGATGCTCCTTGTCCTTAAAGCTTTCTGCATAGAGCTTGCAGATGTCCTCAGTGCCGGAGGGGCGCACGGCAAACCAGCCGTCCTGCGAGACCACCTTGAGACCGCCAATGGCTGCATCATTGCCAGGGGCCTTTGTGAGGGCGCTGGTGACCGGGGAGCCGCCAAGGTTGTCCATGGTGACGTCGGCACTGGTCAGGGACTTGACCTTTGCACGGGTTTTTTCGTCTGCAGGGCTGTCAATGCGCTCATAGACAGGGCAGCCGAGTTTTGCGGTGAGGCGCTGATAGAGCTCGCTGGGGCTGGCCTTTTCCTTTGCCATCATTTCAGCTGCCAGCAGGCAGAGCAGCGGACCATCCTTGTCCGTGCTCCAGGTGCTGCCGTCAAAGCAGAGGAAGGAGCCGCCTGCGCTCTCCTCGCAGCAGAAGCCGCATTTCTTTGCGGAGAGCAGCGGCACAAACCACTTGAAGCCCACAGGGGTCTCCACCACCTTGCGGCCAAGGTCCTCAGCCACACGGTTGAGCAAATCCGTCGTCACCACGGTCTTGCCGATGCCGCAGTCTGCAGGCCACTGCGTCCGTGTGCGCAGAAGATACCAGGCGCAGACCGAGAGGTAGTGATTGGGATTCATGAGGCCGTCTCTGGTCACAATGCCGTGCCTGTCGGAGTCAGGGTCACAGGCAAAGCACAGATCAAAGCTGTCGCGCATGTTGAGCAGCACAGACATGGCCCAGGGAGAGGAACAGTCCATGCGGATCTTGCCGTCCTTGTCCCTGGGGACAAAGCGGAACGTGGGGTCCACACAGCGGTTCACCACCGTGAGGTTGAGGCCGTATGTGTCGGCAATGGGCTGCCACAGCTCAAGGCTGGCACCACCTAAGGGATCCACGCCAATTTTGAGGCCGGATTTGGCAATGGCCTCCATGTCCACGATGTCCCCGAGCATGTTCACATAGGCAGCCGTGTAATCGTATTCCTCAACATATGCTGAGGCCAGGGCCTCGGCATAGGGAATGCGCTTCACATCGCGATTGCCGTTTTGTAAAAGCTCATTGGCGCGCTTCTCCACCCTGCCTGTCTCACTGGTGTCAGCAGGGCCGCCGTGCGGGGGATTGTACTTGAAGCCGCCATCGCAGGGCGGATTGTGCGAAGGGGTGATGATGATGCCGTCAGCGCGCTCTGCACCCTCGTGGGTACGGTTCCAGAGCAGAATGGCATGGGAAACTGCAGGCGTGGCGGTATAGGCGTGATCCTTTGAGATACGCACCTGTACCTTGTTGGCTGCAAGCACTTCCAGGGCAGTGCGCATGGCAGGCTCTGACAGGGCATGGGTGTCAAAGCCGAGATAAAGGGGACCGGCAATGCCGTCTGCTGCACGCAGCTCGCACACGGCCTGGGTCACTGCCAGAATGTGGGCCTCATTGAAGCTCTGTTTCAAGGATGAGCCTCTGTGACCGGATGTGCCGAAGCTCACACGCTGTGCAGACTGTGCGGGGTCCGGCTGCAGTGTATAATAGGCAGAAACAAGAGCCGGAATGTTTTCAAGTGTTGCCGGATCGGGAAGCTTTCCCGCTTCGGGATGGATGGCCATAGGATCCTCCATGGAGAAATATGCTCTGTTGCAGGCTGGAACCTTTGTTGAAGTGTAGGATGCAAGGGGCATCTTGGCAAGAATGCGCCCTGACGCTTCGTGGCGGGAAGGCAGCTTTGTGAAAGACTGTGCAGGCAGACGCCTGTGTGCCACAGCCACAAGGCAGACAGCAGGACCATGCTGCCTCTGACACGAATACTCTTTTCTCAGCCCATGTTGCAGGAGCATGACAGCACTGTGACTTCCAGAAGCAGGTCGGCAATGTGCAGCCGGCGCCATGCCCCTCTCGGCCTCAATGGCTGCAACAAAGCGCGTCTTTCCGTGATGCAAAACTGCGGCCAGCACATCCAGGTGTCCTTGACGATGCAAAGAGCAGAACAGCACTTCTGTCAATATACTTGCGGAAATACATAGCCTTACGTGCCCCTGTAAGTCAATCCTGAGCAGGGGTCTGCAGCGCTTTCTGATGCCAGCCCGTTGTACTCAATATGATGAAACTGCATGTGATTTTTCAGCTGTCTCAATTCCGCATCAAGAGAAGTACTTTTAGCTGTCGCGTGCAGGCAGCAAAGCTGTTAATATACTGTATTTACCTTATTTTTTAACCGGAAAGGAAGCTGTCTGGCCATCATACCAGTCATCATTCCGGACATCACGCCGGACATCACGGTGCGTGACCGGACAACTCAGAGGAAACAGACAATGCTGCAAACAAAGGGTGCCATCGGAAACCTGGTGAACCGCTATCGCGCGGTCCTGAAGAAATGTCATCTGCTGAACACGTTCGGCTCTCTGGCCCTGGCGGGCATGCTGGTCCTGGGCTCAGGAATGGGCAACTCAGGGATGGTGCTGGCTGCTGACACGGGAACTTCTGTGGATGGCAGTACTCAGACAAGCACGACCCCCAGTACATCCATTACGCTGACAATCACGGATCTGACTGCCATGCCAGAGGACGGCATCGCATACAGAGGCACTCTTCCGTCCACACTGATTTTTGACGACCCAGTCAATAATACCACAACCGGTGATGCTGCAACCGGCAACATCAGCGTCAGCAACTTGTCCGTGACCAATGGGGGCACTGTCTCAGCAGATTCCGATATTACAGTGACCACGGTAGTTGAGGGGGCGTCCGGCACCATTGCTGCTGGTGGAAATATCACAGTCAGTGCCACAACATCGAACATCAGCAAGGCCGAAGGTGCTGCTCTGGCACTGCAGGCTGGCGGCACCATCACAGCCGGGGATATCAGCGCAACCAGCATTGAGGCAAAGACTCTGAAGGCCCAAAACGTGTCTGTGGACGGTGGCAGTCTGACTCTGTCTGGTGCCGAGACCGGAACAGCAGGCACAATCGCCGGGCTGACTCTGACCAACAGAACCCAGGCAAATATCGAGGGAGAACTGAAGCTGGACGGCAGCTCAAGTATCCTTGCCGTTGGTGCAATGACAGATCAGCAGGGCGGAACCACCCTGGTTGCCCAAAGCGTCAACCTCAACGGAGGTATGCTGCTCATTGACTCCGCATGGGGACTGGCATCCAGCAATGTGGCTGTGGAAAGCCTTGGGGAGCTTGCCGGTACTGACGATGTCATCACCGTCAATGACAAGGTCGGCCTGGGACAGAATTCCTACCTGGCCATCGGAACAAAGGATACAAACTGGCTTGTTGAAAAGGCAGGCCCCCTGTCCGAGACAGGCACTCAGGCTGCCCTGGGTCTCTACAAGCCCATTACCATTGCCTCTGGCGAAGCCCTTGTTGTCAATGGCGATGAGGGCGCCCTGTATAATGCAGTCAGTAGCAGTGCTGCCAATACTGCCAGCTTTGCAGCCAATACCCTGCTGGTGGTCAACGGCTTGAATGAACAGATTCTTGCTGGCACAGCTGCGCTCTCCTTCGATGCAGAAGGTGGCGGTACAGTCACAGTGGCAGATGGTGCCAAACTGTTCATTGCCGATGCCGTGGAAGGGGTTGAGTACAAGATCGTAGATGCAACAACTGTGACTTTCGGTAATGGAGACGAGACAACCTACGGTCAGGAAAAAGGCGGCTGGTATGGTGACAACCTGCTGAGCAGCTCAGACATGATCAAGCTGACTGGCAGTGTGCAAGACGGCGGTTTTGTCATTGAGGCAGAGCAGGAGAATGCACAGACTGTCTTACCGGATCTGAGTGATGAGATGGCTGCTGCTGTCAATGACCTGTATGCCACACGTGAGCATGCACAGGACAAGTCCAACCTCGCAGCCGTTGATTCCGAGTACGAAGGCATCAAGTTCCTCTCCCGTGCCACGGATAACCGCTTCCTTGGCAGCAATGACAAGGAAGCCGCAGCCGCAACCATCGAAAGCGCTGCCCGCATCGCCTTTGCAGGTGCTGTGCCGCAGATGACAAAGATGGCTTCTGATGCTGCCACCAACGCCGTGGTCAACCGCCTCGGTCTTGCCAACCCGGGCTCTGGCGCCAAGGCCATGGACGCTGAAGGCAGGCTCGTGGACGACACAGTGCAGGGCTTTGCCCTGTGGATTGCCCCGCTGTGGCAGAACCAGTCCGGCTTCGGCATGGAGGCAGGCAACCTGGACTACGGCTACACTGCCAACCTCGGTGGTGTCTCCCTGGGTGCTGACTACACCTTCGAGAATGCCATCCGTGCCGGCCTCATGTTCAACATCGGCGGCGGCTATGCCCGGAGCAGCGGTGGAGATCTGAATGAGACCACCAACAGCATGACCTTCTGGGGCATCGGCGCCTATGGCGGCTGGGAATACAACAACTTCGCAGTCATGGCTGATGTGTCCTACACCAGCACCTGGAACTCCATTGACCAGGATGTGGACCATCGCATGGGCATGAGCGACCTTGAAGCTGACATCCAGGCCTCTGCCATCTCTGCCGGCCTGCGCTTCGAGTACAAGCTTGAGACCGAGTATCTCGACTTCATCCCTCATGTGGGCGCTCGCTACATGAGCATCAACACCTGGGGCTATGACGTGGACAACAACGCAGGCACAGTGCTCGAAGGCGACGGCTTCCAGCAGAACATCTGGACCTTCCCCATTGGTATCACCTTCGCAAAGGACATCACCATGAACAATGGCTGGTACGTCAAGCCTGC
>CASEWR010000065.1 GCA_949291675.1 uncultured Desulfovibrio sp.
GTGGTATTCCACCACCTTTGTGGGCGGAGTGCTGGAAGGTCTGAGCGACGTCCAGGGCGTGATGACCACAGGGGCCTGCAGGCCCTTGGCCTTATGGGTGGTCATGATGCGTACGGCATCCATGCCTTCCGGCATGGGCACCTTCTCCTCATGGCCGTGCTGTTCCCAGTAGTCAAGAAAGTCGCCCAGGGAGCGGATATTGCGTGCCTGCGAGGTGTGCAGGATCTCCAGAAAACGCTGCAGAAAGGGTCTGGCTTCCGGGAAGCGGGCAAAGACATCTTCTCTGGCATACCATTCGCTGACCAGGTCATAGGGGGTGATGCTGCCGCAGGCATCGCGCAGGGGCACAAAGATGGTCTTCCAGGCAGCAGGGCACAGACGCTGCCAGAGCTCTGCCAGGGGAAGGCGGTCAGCCTTTGTGCCATGGAGCTTGGCAGAGACAGGCAGATGCAGACTGTCCAAAAGGTGCTGTGCTGCCTCCTGCAGACGTGCTGCACATGTGTGTTCCCCTGCTTCTTCCTTCGCTTCATCCACAAACCAGCGCTCTGCCTCATCCTCTTCAGACCAGAGGTCATGTTCAGAACTGCCGGCAGAAGCATCCTCTTCTGTCCTGCCGGGAACAGAGCGGCTCTTGCGCAGGAAGGAGAGCAGGGCCAGTCTGGCATCACGAGCGTTGCGGGCACCGTCACGTTCCAGATGACGCTCAATGTCGCGGGCAAGAATGCTGCCCGAGACCAGGGTCCAGAAGGCAATGTCGTCTTCAGGAGCACGCAAGAAGGAGAGCAGGGCCACAGTCTGCACAATGAGGGGATGCTCATTGACGAGCAGACTGTTCTCGGTGATGACAGGGATGCCGCAGCTGCTCAGATGCCTGGCAAGCTCCATGGCCTTTTTGTTGGTGCGCACCAGCACCAGCAGATCTGCCCAGGGGGTACCTGAGGCATGTTCCTGCCAGGCAATGCGCTCCACTGCTTCCAGCTGTTCGTCCGCAACGCGTGCAGCAACAGCGTCTGCCTCTGCAGTCTCTGTCTGCCCGGCATCAGGTGCTGCGCCAAAGCGCAGCAGGGTGACACTGCCGCCATCCTTTGTTTTCGGGGAGAACTCCTGTCTCCCGTCCCTGTAGGCTCTGGCCATCTTCTGCGCCACATAGTCCACAATGCTCTGCGCAGGGTCTTCTGCATCCGGGCAGAGGGCTGGCACATCAGCGACACAGCCCACATAGGAGTCAAGCTTGTCCTGGTCAGGAACAAGGACCCTGGCGCAGAGCTCAGGATTCCCGTCCAGGGGAGCAAAGAGGGCATTGTTGAAGGTAATGATTTCCGCACGCGAGCGCCAGTTGAAGCCAAGGGTTTTCAGACAGACATCGCTTTCCAGCATGCGCACAAGGTCCTGGTCTGCGGCAATGTCGTCAAAGAGCTCGCTGTCGCCGCCTCGAAAGCCGTAGATGGCCTGTTTGACGTCACCAACCCAGGAGAAGGAGCCGCCACTGGCCAGAGCTTCTTCCACCAGGGGCTTTAAGGCCTGCCAGTGCTCGCGGCTGGTATCCTGAAACTCGTCCACCAGGAAGTGGGAGATGCGGGTGCCCATGCGGCACAAGGCATCTGCCACACCAAAGTCGCTGCTCAAAATCCTGTGCACCATGACCGGAATGCGATCATTGTGCACCATACCTTCATGCTGCAGGCTGTCTGTATAGCGCTTGTAGACAATGTCTGCCATTTCCAGCAGGGGCTCATGGATGCGGCACTGGGTGTAGAGGTGCGAGATGGGCACAAGCTCCTGTAAGCAGGTGCGCATGTTCTGCCACAGGTCCTGCACACTGTCTGACACCGGGGCACTGGCTTTGGTGGTCTTGGGTGTTTCCTTGGTATAGGAGGCACTGCCAAAGCTGCTCATCATGGCATCATCCAGGCGCATGCGGGCATAGTCACGCACATCAGCGTCCTGCAGCGGCTTGCCAAGGGCGCGCACAGCAAGGTCCAGCGTCTTTTGCAGGCCCTTTTTGAAGGTCTTGTCCATGACAAGGCCATTGACGCCATCAGCACGCACAATGCTTTCCAGACTGGTGAAGAGGCGATGCTTCAGGGCCGGCAAAATGCCTGAGCCATCACTTTGTTGAAAGACATGGGCGGGAGTGAGATTCCCCAGTTTGTCCCTGAAGATAAGATCAAAGATGCGGGTCAGGCGCTCAATGATGAGTTCACCGGCCTTGAAGTCATCGCGATCACTCCAGGCAACGCTCATCTCGCAGATGCGGGCAATGAGGGCACGCAAAGGCTCGTTTCCCTGCCAGGCTTCATTGCTGACATTCTGCCAGTACGGGTCAAGAATCTCCCTGGTCGTGAAGACAGGCGTGAAGTCCGGAGGCAGTTTCTCCGCGAGGGCAGACATGCGCACAATGAGATTGAGCAGACTGTCAATAGTGGAGATATTGAGACTGGAGCGCTCATGCATGATGCGCTCAAGCCAGATGCGTGCCTCGCGGGCAGACATGTCCCGGGATGTTTCCAGCCCCAGGGCGCGCTCCTTAAGCACCTTGAGCACACGCTCCTGCATCTCCGAGGCAGCAGCATTGGTGAAGGTGATGGCCAGGATGGAGCGCCAGTCTTCCTCAGGTCCGGAAAGCGTGCAGGCCCGCTCCCTGTGTCCCTGCGGGCTGCAGGCAGCCAGATGGGCAAGAAACTGCTGGGTCAGGGTCCAGGTCTTGCCTGAACCGGCTGAGGCCTTGATCTGGGTCATTGAGGACATGGTGTGCCTCCGTGCTGGCCTGGGGAATGTGCTGGAACGTGTGGGGGAGCCGGGGGAGTCCGGAAAGAAGCAGAAGGCTGGGGGAGCACTCAGGCCTTGCCGTATGCCTGAACCTGCCGGCCAGTCTGGGGGGCCGGGATGCAGAGCTGGCCTGATCGGCCGTGATCGCTCATGATCGCTCATGAACGGCCGTGACCTGCTGTGCCCGGCTGTGCGCGTCAGGGAGCGTGCTGGTTTTGCGCGCTGACCTTGCGCCTGCAGGCACGCTGCTGCGAGTGAGCGCAGGCTGCAAGCTTCCTCTGGTAAAGTTTGCGAAAGAGAGCAGGCTTGCGCTGTACGGCACATCGTCCTGCTTGCTGCTCATGGAAGCTGGTGCACCGAGGAAGATTCGGGGGCAGAATCGAGGCAGATTCGAGGGCAGAATCGATCAGCTGCATTGGAGCGGATGCACCGGCTCAGATTCGAGCAGATGCACCGGTTCAGGGGCATCGACGTCAGGAGCATGGCTCAGGTTCGCTGGATCCTGTTCGCTGGATCAGGGGCAACAAAGCAGTTGCAACAGCTCAGGGACATGCAGGGGCAGGTACTCAGC
>CASEWR010000066.1 GCA_949291675.1 uncultured Desulfovibrio sp.
AAAGAACATGAACCAGCCCTTGTCCACGCCTTCGGGAATCTCGGATGTATAGTTGATGGAAAAGGTCTCGTCACACAAGCCGAAGATGAGATAGGGCTTCTTGCGTCCCATGCCCCTGAACTTCTCCAGCATGGAAAGGCCGTAGAAGAGATGGCGCGAGTTGACCATGAGGGTCAGAAACAGCGCCTGCAGGGGATTGAAGGCACCGAGCAGCAGATTGACCACAATGAATTCCATGGAGCCGGCAAAGACAGTCATGGAAATGAGCATGGGGTACCAGAAGCTGAAGCCCGAGGCATTCATGTAGATGCCGTAGGTCAGTCCCAGGAAGAGAAAGGCAGCCAGAATGGGAATGGTATGGGGAAAGGCTGCAACCATGGCCTTGCGTATGACGGCTTTGTCCTGCATGGGACACTCCCTGTATGAGATGGAATCTGCACGCTGCCAGCGTCAAATCTGCTGTCAACACTATGGTCACTGCCCGAAGAACTGCCAGCCATGCAGCGGCTTCGGAAGAGGACTGCAGCCCGAGGGACTGCACCACGAGGGACTGCACGGGGAGCAGCCTTCGGGCTGCAGGTGCATGGCGGTCAAAAACCAGGCATGCAGCAACGTGACCAGGATGATGTTCCAGCTCTACCCTTGAAATACATATACTTCAAGCATATAATTGTATGGATTACAATTTTTTCGCAAGGAGAACTGTATGGCGTACACGCCTGCCTACCCATTGTCCTGGAAACCCGAGCCTGCACGCCTCAGACGTCCGCTCTATCTTTCCCTGGCAGAGGCCATTGAGCAGGACATACGGGCGGGCCTGCTGCGTCCCGGCACACGCCTGCCTGCCCAGCGCGAGCTTGCCGACTCTCTTGGCGTCAACTTCACCACTGTGACCCGCAGCTACAAGGTGTGCGAGATGAAGGGCCTGGTCTGCGGGGTCACTGGCAGCGGCACCTTTGTCTCCCAGCATGCTGCGGGCTCTGTGGCCATCACGGCAGCCACATCAGGCCCAAGCATTGATCTCGCCTTTGTGGCCTCCTTTGAGCAGTGCAACGACATGCTGCGCGATGCCGTGCGCGCAGTGCTGCACAAGAAGTACTTCACTCAGCTCTTTGACTATACCCGGCCCTCGGGCCTGCCCCATCAGAAGGAAGTTGCCAGACAGTGGATGCAGAGCTTCGGCCTTGAGACCGCAGCCGATCGCATTGTCATTGTCTCAGGGGCACTGAATGGTGTGGATATGGCTCTGCTTGCCCTGTTCAAGGCTGGGGATCGCATTGCTGTGGAAAGCTGGTCCTTCCCCAATTTTCTGGAGCTTGCCAGACTGCACGGCCTGCACCTGGAACCCATCCCTGCTGATGAGGAAGGCATGCTGGCGGATGTGCTGGAAGCGCGCTGCAGACAAAAGGAAATCAAGGGCATCTTTCTCATGCCCTCCTGCTGCAACCCGACCACCACGGTCCTCTCCGAAGACCGC
Organism: uncultured Desulfovibrio sp.; assembly: GCA_949291675.1. Classification (GTDB taxonomy): domain Bacteria; phylum Desulfobacterota; class Desulfovibrionia; order Desulfovibrionales; family Desulfovibrionaceae; genus Desulfovibrio. The sequence goes on from CASEWR010000066.1 coordinate 1,478, forward strand.
AAACGCAGGCTGGCAGACAGTATCCGCAGGCACAGGCTCATTCTCATTGAGGATGACACCCACTCCTTTCAGACAGCAGGTGTTGTCTCTTCCTACGAGGGCCCCTTAGCCCGCCTTGTGCCTGAGCAGACCCTCTATATCTGCAGCACCTCCAAGGCCATCTCCTCAGGCCTGCGCATTGGCTACATTGCCTGTCCGGAGCAGTTTCGCAGTGCCCTGCACAGAGCTGTGTACAATACCAATGTGAAGACCTCGTCCTTCAATGCGGAAATCGTCACCGAGCTTTTGCGCAGCGGCAGGGCACAGGAGATCATGACCATCAAGAAGGCCCTCACCTTCCAGGCCATTGAGCTCTATGAGCGCTACTTCCCGAAGACTGGTCCGCACCAGCACCCCTGCGCCTTCTTCCGCTGGCTGCCAGTCTCAGGCTCCTGGTACGGGGCAGAGCTTGAGCAGCGTTTGCAGGAGCGCGGTGTCCTTGTCTATCACTCCTGCCGCTTTGCCAGTGGTGCCACAGACGAGCGCCAGTACCTGCGCATTGCGCTCTCCACAGTGGAGACCATGGAGGCTCTGGAGCGCGGCCTCATCCTCCTCAAGGATGAGCTCGGCCGCCTGGGCGCGCTGGCTCCTGCTGCCGGGGCAGAGAACAGAACTCCAGAGACCAGCCCTCTGTAAAGGCCCCTCACAGCCCTGCTGCGAGCCTTGGATCTTCAGGGCTGCGGGAGTGTGCCCGAAGGCCTTTGCTGCGCCCAGCAAGGCGCTCAGGCCCTGTCTTGCCCGTGTGACCTTGTCCGCCACATCGTCCGGCCATCTTCCCCCAGGCCTCGCGAGCTTCCCTGTGGCCCTGAGCAGCCCGTGAACGGTCCATGCACGGGCATGAAAAAAGCCCGGGCTGGCTTTGCGGGCTCAGACCGGGCGAAAAGGCTGAATTTGTCAGGAACTACTTGGGCAGCACGGCACCGCGGTAGGTCTTGAGCATGAATTCCTGCACAGGCTTGCTCTTCAGCGCTTCAGCCAGAGCCTTGAGTTCGGGACGGTTTTCGTCGCCCTTGCGAACCACGAGCACGTTGGCGTAGGCATTGGCGGCCTCGGAGTCGGAGGCTTCCACAGCCAGGGCGTCAGCAGCGTTCAGGCCGCCGAGCAGAGCATAGTTGCCATTGATGGTGGAAATGTCCACGTCAGGCAGGGAGCGCACCAGCTGGGCAGCTTCGAGCTCTTCAATCTTGAGATTGAGGGGGTTCTCGGTGATGTCCAGGCGGGTGGCGGACAGGCTTCTGTTCTTCAGCTTGATGAGACCGTTGGCTTCCAGCAGGAGCAGGCCGCGGGCTTCGTTGGTGGTGTCATTGGGCACGGAGACAATGGCGCCCTTCTTCAGGTCCTTGAGGGACTTGGTGCGGCCGGCATAGATGCCGAAGGGTTCGTAGTGCACAAAGGCAATGGCTTCAAGATGGGTGCCCTTCTGGGCATTGAAGTCATCGAGATAGGGCTTGTGCTGGAAATAGTTGGCATCAAGTTCGCCGCTTTCCAGGGCCACGTTGGGCTGCACATAGTCAGCGTACTCAACGATTTCCAGGGTATACCCCTTGTCCTTCATGATGGGCTCGCAGGCGCGCAGAATTTCGGCATGGGGCGTGGGCGAGGCACCGACGCGGACAACTTTGTCAGCAGCATGTGCAGGAGAGGCCACGGCCAGCCCGAGACACAGGGCTGCCAGAGCAAGAAAAGATTTACGCATGAAGATATCCCCCAGAGTATAGGTATGGGTGCGGCGCATACAGCCTGCACCCGGTTGTGACAATTTCAGTGCCGGATCTCTGTCCGGCATCAGGCCGGTCTTTTTGCCGGCAGCGCGCATCAGAGGCGCTGGCAGGGCTTCCCGGCGCTTGCCGGGCCATCAGCTGCTGCGCTTGTCGGACTTGCGGGTGGCCCAGTCACCAAAGCTCTGCAAAAGCTGCACAATGATGATGAGCAGGACCACAGTGGCAAACATGATGTCAGTCTGATAGCGGTTGTAGCCGTACATGATGGCCAGCTTGCCGAGACCGCCGCCGCCCACGGCACCGGACATGGCCGAGTAGCCGAGAATGGTGGTGGCGGCAATGGCGGAGCCGTTCACAAGGCTGGGCCTGGCCTCGGGAATGTAGACCTTGTACATGATCTGCCAGGTGCTGGCACCCATGGACTGGGCTGCCTCAATGACGCCCCTGTCCACTTCGAGCAGGGACTGTTCAATGAGTCTGGCCACAAAGGGTGCTGCGGCAATGACCAGGGGCACCACGGTGGCATTGTTGCCGATGGTGGTGCCGACAAGGAAGCGCGTGAAGGGAATCACGGCTATCATGAGAATGAGGAAGGGGAAGGAGCGGGTCAGGTTCACCACCACATCGAGCACGCGGTAGACCACAGGCATGGGACGGATGCCGTCCCCCCTGGTGATGACCAGGATCATGGCCATAATCATGCCGAAGACATAGGCAAAGAAGGTGGAGACCAGGGTCATGTAGAGCGTGTCCAGGGTCCCTTCCCACAACAGATCCACGAGCGCTGAGTTAAACACGGGTGAATTCCTCCATGTAGATCAGGTTTTCAGCTGCGTAGTCCAGGATCTTCTGTCTGGCTGCGGGATCCTCGGGCAGTTTGAGCACCATCTGACCAAAGGCCTTGCCGCCTATGTCCCTGGTGCTGGCATACATGACGTTGACAGGCTGGCCGCAGGCAAGGACCAGGTTGGCCAGCACAGGCTCGTAGCTGGACTGGCCGTCAAAGATGAGCCTGTAGAGGCGCTCCTCGGTCATTTTGTCCGGGTGCAGGGCCTCGGGCACCACCAGCCTGCGGGCAATGTCCGTCTGCGGGTGGAAGAAGACCTGGTTGACGCGCCCGGTTTCGGCAATGACGCCCTTGCTGATGATGGCGACCTTGTGGCAGATCTTTTCAATGACATCCATTTCGTGGGTGATGACCACGGCTGTGATGCCCATTTCGCGATTGATCTGGCGGATGAGAGCCAGGATGGAGTCCGTTGTCTCCGGGTCCAGGGCAGAGGTCGCCTCGTCGCAGAGCAGGGCCTTCGGGTTGGGTGCCAGGGCGCGGGCAATGGCCACGCGCTGCTTCTGGCCGCCGGAAAGCTGGGAAGGATAGGCCTTTGCCCTGCTGGAGAGGCCGACAAGGTCAAGCATTTCCAGGCCGCGCTTTTTTGCCTCGTCGCGCTTCATGCCGGACAGTTCCAGGGGGAAGGTCACGTTGTCCAGGGCAGTGCGCTGCATGAGCAGGTTGAACTGCTGGAAGATCATGCCCATGGACCTGCGCACGATGTTGAGCTCGCTCTTGGGGAGCTTTGTCACATCGCGCCCCTCAAAGAGCACGCGCCCTTCCGTGGGCGGCTCAAGCATGTTGATGCAGCGCACAAGGGTGCTCTTGCCGGCACCGCTGCGGCCTATGATGCCGTAGATCTCCCCGCGCTCAACGGTCAGGTTGATATTGCGCAGAGCGTAGATCTCTGTCTTGCCCTGCATGAACTTCTTGCCCAGGTTCTCAATGACTATGATGGGAGAAGTTTCCTTGTCTCTCGTCTGCTCGCTCATGCCGCCTCTGCAAATGCCAGTCAAATGCCAATGCCCGAAGTGTCAGTGCCCGATGTCAATGCCCTGGAGATGCTTCCCCATGGCACTGCTTTGTGTCCTCTCTTCCTCGCTGCGGCCAGTCAGGCAGGGGGAAAGAACGTCCCCATGCCGTCCTTGCACGGCCAAACGAAAAGAGATCTGATTTTTTAGCATGGACAGGCACAGGAAACAAGAGCGGGATTTTTCTGTCGCACACGCCTGCCAGAAGGCCAGAAGCCCGGCCTGTCGCAAGAGCCTGCCGCAAGGTCCCGCTCCCAGACTGACGCTGTTACTGCCTGCGAGGTCACAGGCCTGCCAGCCTGCCGACATTCCTGCAAAAAAAGTTCCTTTGCGCATTGCCCTGTCTGGGGCCGGTACAGAGCGTGGGCAGGCAGATTTCGGCTTTGCAAAAGTTGCGCCAATGAGGCATACTCCCCAGACCCGGAGGGGCCCTGCATATGCCCTGCATGGCCGGACTTCATGGCCTGAACTGCCCTGCCAGAGCCTGCAGGAAGGCGCTGCCCGCTCAGGCCGGGCGCTGCCGGACAGGCTGCCGACCGGCGCCGGCGGCAAAAGGCCCTGTCTTCTGCCGCCTGTTTGCAGACATCCTGCAGCCCGCATCCTGCATTGTTCGCAAGCTGACCCTGCACTGCGGCCCCAAATCTGCCGGGCGGTACTGTCCCGGGCCAGCCTTTCCCCGACCTGCCCCAGCCTGCCCCAATCTGCCCCAACCTGCCATTGACGACTTGCAAGGACGATGACGCATGCACGCTCCCAGTTATCCCATTTTTTTGAGCCTTGAGAATGCCAGCATTCTCATTGCAGGTATCGGCAACGTCGGTACCCGCAAGCTTGTCAAGCTCGTGCCCTGCAGGCCCAAAAAGATCCATATCATTGACACGAACCCGCCCAATCCCGAGGCGGATACGGCCATCACCAGGGCCCGCGCCCAGGGCACAACATGCCTTGTGACCAGGGGCATCCCCTGTGAAGAAGATATTACGGGTATGGACCTTGTCTTTGTCTGCACAAGCGACCACGAGCTCAATGCCCGTCTGGCACATGCCTGCAGGCAGCAGCACATCCTGTGCAACTGCACGGACAACCCGTCCCTTGGTTCCTTTCATGTGCCTGTTGTGGCACGCAAGGGGGATGTGAGCGTGGCACTTTCCACGGAGCGCACAAGCCCTGCCCTTGCCAGGAGCTGGAAGCCGGACCTTGAGGACTTTGTGGCGAACAAGGATGTCCTCGCCCGCTTCATGGGGGAAATTCGCCCGCTTGTCCTTTCCCTGGGCTATTCGTCAGAAATCAATGCCAGTATCTTCAGGGACCTTGCCGCGGACCAAAAGCTTGCCAGGGCAATAGCCGCAGAGGACATGGATCGCATTGACACCATCATCCTGACCTCGCTTCCCTATGAGATCTGTGAACAGGCCCTGGACATTCTGAGAATACTCATCAAAGAAAAGAATCTCTGAGAAAAAATGCTCTGAGAAAGGAAGCTTTGAGAAAGGAAGCTCTGAGAAAAGACGCTCTGACGCGCAGGCAAAACGGCATCATGTTCCATGCGCATACGAGGTAACAATGCTCATTACTCCGGAAATCTCCACCCTCATGACCCTGGTGCTCTACGCTTTTGCCGGCGTGGCAGGCCTGGTGGGCATGGGGTTGAAAAACAAGACCCTGCGGGCCCTGGCTGCCTCTGTGGCCACCTGCGGCTTCATTCTGCAGACTGTGATCTTAGCCATGGGCTTTCACACCCAGGCAGCAGGCGGTCTCTCTGTGGGCGCCTACCTGCAGATGCTTGCCTGGTTTCTCATGCTCTGCGGCATCGGGCTGTGGATACTGGTCCATCAGGAAATTCCCCTTCTCTTCGGGTCCCTGCTCGCCGTGATTCTCTTCGGCATCTCCTCGCGTCAGCTGGCCATGGTGGTCTCTGTGCCCCAGAGCCTCAAGGCCCCCTTCTATGCCCTGCACGTCGGTGCCCTCTACATCTCCCTGGCCCTCATTGCCATCAGCTGCGTGGCAGGCATCTTCTTTCTCTATTTTGACAAGCGCCTGAAGAACAAAAAGCCCCTGCCAAGGCTGCTTTCGGACATTCCGGCCTTGAACATTCTCGATACCATCAACAGCTGGGCAACAGTGGTGGGCTTTCCGCTCTTCACCATCGGCATTGTCAGCGGGCTCTTCTACGCAGGCCCTGTCTACGGCAGCACCATGACCGGTGACCCCAAGGAAATCATCAGCATTCTCATCTGGGTCTGCTTTGCCTGGCTCTTCTACCAGCGTGTCGGCCAGGGCTGGCGCGGTCGCAAGCCTGCCCGCCTCATGGTGGCCATCTTTGCCCTGAGCCTCTTCTCCATTGTTGTCGTCAATTTGTTCATGAACAGCCACCACGCCTTTGTGCGCATCTGACAAGGGGGATATCATGGATTGTGAAATCGTGCTTGTTGGTCTGAATCATCGCACAGCTCAGGTGAATGTGCGTGAACGCTTTGCTCTGGTGCACCACACCGCCCCTGAGAACTGGGCTCTCCCCCTGGGCGGCCCCATTCAGGAGGCCCTTATCCTCTCCACCTGCAACCGCGTGGAGTGCCTGGCCATGGGCACAGGGGATGTCAGAGCCCGCATGCTGGATCTCTGGGCAAAGGCCCGTGAGACATCTGTGGCTGAGCTTGAGCCCTATGTGTACACCTATCATAACGATGACGCAGTGCGCCATCTCTTCTCTGTGGCCTCAAGCCTGGACTCCATGGTCTTAGGCGAGCCGCAGATCCTCGGCCAGTTGAAAGACGCCTACCGCAAGGCCTCTGCCTGCCATGCCACAGGCGTCATCCTGAACCATTTGCTGCACAAGGCCTTCAGCGTGGCCAAGCGCGTGCGCACAGAGACTGCCGTGGCCTCCTCGGCTGTGTCCATCAGCTATGCCGCAGTGGAGCTTGCCAGGCGCATCTTCGGCACCATGGACGGCCACAGGGCCATGCTGGTAGGTGCCGGTGAAATGGCAGAGCTTGCTGCCACCCATCTTGTGCAGAACGGCATCTCCGAGATCCTGGTCAGCAACCGCACCTTCTCGCGCGCAGAAGACCTGGCCCGCTTCTACAACGGCCGGGCTGTGCCCTTTGACGGGCTCTTCAGGGCCCTTGAGGAAGTGGACATTGTCATCACCTCCACTGGCGCGCCAGAGGCCATCATCCATGCAAAGGACATCAAGGCTGTCCTGAAAGCCCGCCGCAACAGGCCCATGTTCTTCATTGACATTGCCGTGCCCAGGGACGTGGACCCGGATGTCAACAGCCTGGACAATATCTATCTCTATGACATCGATGATCTGAAGGAAGTCGTGGAGGAGAACCTGGCTGCCAGACGCAGCGAGGCTGTGAAGGCCCAGGGCATTGTGGAAGAGGAAATGCAGAACTTCCACGAATGGGTGGAGCGCCTGAATGTCCAGCCCATCATCAAGCAGCTGGTGCACCTTGGTCAGGAGAGCATCGAGACTGAGGTGGCCCGCACCATGCGCCGTCTGGGCAGTGATGACGAGGCCATGCGCGAGGCTTTGACGAGCATGGGCCAGGCACTGGTCAAGAAGTTTCTGCATGCGCCCATCTCCTACCTCAAGGAGGGCGATACCAGCGCTTCCAGCCGCAACATCCTCACCATTCAGCAGGTCTTCAACCTGGACGGCCATACCCACAGCCGCTTTGCCAGGAACCATACGCCCGTGGCCACGGCAGGGAGCGAAAACGCTGTGCCGGACTTCTCCTGTCCCGGCGCGGCCAGGGCCGCAGCACGCAAGGCAGAAGCCGAGCGGGATATCACTGCCGCCATGGAAGAGGTCAGTGCCCGGGGCAGTGCAAAAAACCGCTGCCCTGCCTGTGGCACAAACCATGCCGATGGCGCTGCAAAGGACACCAGGACATCCTGTCGGGAGGGCATGCCATGCGTGAGTACGTCGTAAGTGAACTGGACCCCGGGCAGGTGAAGGCCCTGGAGGATTACCTGACCTCCCAGGGCATGGGGGCAGGCCTGGAGCACCTCTACTGGCTGCCTGTGCCAGTACTTTCTGACCTGCAGTCAGCGCATGCCGCAGCCTGCGGCCCCTATGTGGTGGCTCTGGATGTGGCAGAGGACAGCCTGCGCATGGAATTGCTGGTACGCGCCCGCAATGCCCTGCACTGCGACTGCATTGCCATGGCTGATGCCAGACAGTGTGCAGCCCTGATCGAGCATCTGCACACGCTCCTGCAGGAGCTTGAGATTGCCTGCTGACAAGTCAGCACCATGCACACAGGACGGAGCTTCAGGCTCCGTCTTTGTGTCTGCAACGCCCACTGCCCACAACCTGCCCCCTGTGTTCCCGCGCCTGCAGGACCTCTCCCCTGCCTCCGCCAGATGTGTGCTCAGGTATGCCAGAGCCCTGCAGGAGCTTGGTGTGCACCCTGGCACGCGCCTTGTGCTGGCTGTATCCGGTGGTGCGGACTCCACGGCCCTGGCCTGCCTGACAGCTCTGGTGCGCGAGCGCCTGGGCCTTGCAGCCTGCATGCTGTGCTGTGACCACGGGCTGCGCCCTGAAAGCAGGGCTGAGGCTGAGTATGTGCAGGCCCTTGGCAGATTCTTGGGCATTGCGTGCCGCACAGTGACACTGTCTCTGGATGCTCAGGCCCCCGGCCTTGAGGAGCGGGCCAGGCAGGCCCGCTATCAGGCTCTGGAAGCTCAGCGTGTGGCCTGCGGAGCAGACGCTATCGTACTTGCCCACCATGCAGGGGACCTCACTGAGGACATAGTCATGCGCCTTGTGCGCGGCACTGGCTGGCCAGGCCTTGGCGGCATGCAGGCAAAGGAGAGTGCCCGGCATGTGCTGCGCCCCCTGCTGGGCGAGACAAAGGAAGCCTTGTGCGCCCTGCTGGCAGAGCTCAACATCCCCCACTGCGAGGATGCCAGCAATGCCGAACTCATCTATACGCGTAACAGGCTGCGCCATACCATTGTGCCCCTGCTGGAACAAGAAAACCCAAACCTGACAGACGCAGTGCAGCATCTCTCACAGCTTGCCAGCCTGGATGCAGCATTTTTCGAGGCGCAGCTTGCCCCTGTGCTGGCTAAAGTTGAAGTTGAGCTGGTCGGGCCTGAGACAGATGCGCCCTCTGTGCGTCTGAGCCTGCCTGAGAAGGAGGTCAAAGCCCTTGCGCCCTCCTTAAGCCTGCGCTGCATGCTGGCCCTGGTACACAGGCTGCGCGAGCACGGTGTTGCAGGCCAGGCAAGGGCAACAACCCTCTTTGCTGCAGAACGGGCCCTGCGTGCCCCGCAGCG
>CASEWR010000067.1 GCA_949291675.1 uncultured Desulfovibrio sp.
CCCTGCGCCTGAAAATGGAAAAGGAGCGCGAGACTGCCCTGGCAGCACTGACACAGGAGTACCATGCCAGCCTTGCCCGCAGTCAGCTCAGAAGTCAGAACTTCCAGGCCATGAGGAAGGAGCGGGCCATTTCTCTTGGCGACTACTTTGCTGCCCTGGATGCCATGCTCAACACCGAAGCGCAGCTTTTGAGCAATCGCCTGGAAGTCATGCGCTCCACAGCCCAGATGCACGAAGTGGACTGGGAACAGCGCAAGAACCTCATTGAGCTGGAAAACGCGCTGCTGCTCAAAACCCTGGAAGTGGAAATGGCCCGCAAGCTCTATGTGGACGCCTTCCGTCTGACCAGCGACTTTGACGGCAGAATTCAGGAACTGCGCAAGAATCCCGGTGATTTTGTGCAGGCAGGCGAGACCATAGCCCTCATTGCGGCCAGGGAGTCCGACGGCCTCACGCTGACAGGCTTTTTCACGCCTGCGGATGGCAAGAAGATGAAGCCTGGCATGAGTGCCTACTTTGCCCCTGCTTCGGCAAGACCCGAGGAATACGGCTATATCCTCGGCGTGGTGCGTGAAGTTTCCGAAGCACCCATCTCTCCTGAAGCTGTGCTGGCAGAGCTGCACAATGCAGGCCTTGCCCAGAGCCTCACCGGCGGCGGTGCAGCCATCAGGGTGGTGGTGGAGCTGGTGCCCGACGAAACGACACGCAGCGGCCTGCGCTGGACCAGCAGCAAGGGTGCCCCTGTGCAGCTGAGCAGCGGCACCACAGGCACGCTCATGGTCAATACCGAATACCGCAGGCCGGCCTCCTTCCTGGTGCCCTATGCCAGGCAGGCCCTGTTCGGAGAGTAAGCCGTGAGCCTCTTTTCCCCGCGTACGCGCACCCCTGTCATGCTGCAGATGGAGGCCACCGAGTGCGGTGCCGCCTGTCTGGGCATGATCCTGGCCTACTACAGGCGCTACGAATCCCTGGAAAATCTGCGCACAGCCTGCGGTGTCTCGCGCAATGGCAGCAAGGCGTCCCTCATTGTGCGCGCTGCCCGCAGCTATGGCCTTGAGGCAGCCGGATACCGCGTGCTCACCGAGGACCTTGATGCCTTTGCTGCCCCCATGATCCTCTTCTGGAATTTCAACCACTTTGTGGTCTATGAGGGACACAGCAGAGACAGAAAAACGTATTACCTCAATGACCCTGCCACAGGTCCCCGCAGTGTGCCGGCTGAGGTCTTTGAAAAGTCCTATACCGGTGTTGCCCTGACCTTTGCCCCGGGACCGGAGTTTGCAAAGGCTGGCAAACCCTTCAATACCTTTGTAGCCATGCTGCCCATGCTGCGCGGCCTGCACGCTGTCCTTGCAGCCCTCATCACCGGGGGCCTGCTCATGGTGCTGCCAGGAGTGATGATCCCGGCGCTCATGCGCGTCTTTGTGGACGAAGTCATGCATGACAAGTCAGGCTGGCTCACCATGGTGCTGCTGCTCTTTGCCCTGGCCATTGCCATGCAGATGCTCTTAGGCTGGCTTGTACAGCTGGCCCTGCGGCGAGGGACATTGCAGACAGCAGTCAACCAGACCCTGCACATGCTGCAGCATATCTTTGCCCTGCCCATGCCCTTCTTCATGCTGCGCACTGCTGCAGATATCCAGAACCGCATCGGCATGAACAGTTCTGTGGCCAATGCTGTCTTCAGCACAGTGGCAGACAATATTGTCAAATTCGTCACTGCCCTGTTCTTCCTGGGCCTCATGCTGCAGTTCAGCGTGCTGCTCTCCTGCATGGCCATTGCCTTTACAAGCCTTGATCTGCTCTTTCTCTTCTGGCTCGGCAAGCGCAGACAGGTGCTCAATCAGTC
>CASEWR010000068.1 GCA_949291675.1 uncultured Desulfovibrio sp.
CCTTTGCTGCCGGCGGCTCTGCCATCCTCAACGATGACGTAGCCGGTGTTGTGGCCAACTGGCAGTTCCATGAGCATGTCGGTGTGACCCTGACCTGGGCACGGCCTTACAATGACAACTACACCGCCGTGACAGGCGATCCGTCTGCAAACAACAAAAGCAACTATCTGGACAACATGGATCTCATTGCTCTGGCTGTGCCCCTGACCTTCGAGGGCATTGAGGCAACGCCCTGGGTCATGTACGGCACCATAGGCCAGAACACCTGCCGGGAAAACGACAAGGTCCGCCGCTGGTTCACCATGAGCGGCTATGAGTCGGACAGCGGGCGCTGGAACAGCACCACCTTTGATCGTGAACGCGCCACCACATCCGCCTTCTGGGCCGGACTGCCCGTGAAACTGACCCTCTGGGAGCCGTGGAACATCGAATTCGACATCAACTACGGATATGTGCAGAGCATGGGACGCGGCTGGATGAGCAGCAATGAAAACTGGAAGCGCTATGACACCAGGCGTGAGGGCTGGCTTGCCAAGGCGCTGGTGGAATATCAGATGGACTGGGGAACCCCGGGCATCCTTGGCTGGTATGCCTCAGGTGATGACGGCAATCCCGGCAACGGCTCCGAACGCCTGCCCACAGTCTCGGCTGCTGGCAATTTCACCTCCTTCCTGGGTGACGGCAACCTTGCCTGGGCAAGCTCCACCGAGTTGTACGACCGCAATCTCTCCTATGCCGGCACCTGGGGCATAGGCCTGCAAATCAGGGACATGAGCTTCCTTGAGGACTTGAAGCACACCTTCAGGGCTGTGTACTGGGGCGGCACCAATTCCCCTGCCATGGCAAAGTACGCGCGTGAGCCCTGGGGCTGGGGCTCAAGCGTCGATGAGGCCACCCATGGTGATCTCGAACACTACCTGACCACCAATGACGGCATTCTGGAATTCAACCTGGTCAATGCCCTGCAGCTCTATGAGAACCTGCAGATCAACCTGGAACTCAGCTACCTTGTGAACTTCCTGGACCAGAGCACCTGGGAAAAGTCCCGGGGCGGGATGCCGGGCAATACCTGGTCAAAGCAGGATGCCTGGAAGGCACAGCTCATCTTCGCCTACACCTTCTAGGGTTTGCCTGTTCGTTCTGTCAGACACTTGTGTCAGACACACTGCCAGCCACAGGGTGATTTTTGTGCAACAGGGTCTCCGTCAGGGGGCCCTGTGCCTGCGCATGCCCCTGACGCTCAACACCTGACGCTGTGTGACGCTGCGTGACGCTGCGACAATGCAGCGTACAGCAGGTTCAGACGCACCCGTGCAGCAAGGTGATTCTTTCCAGAGCAGGGTGCAGCGGTGCGGACAGGAAAAGATCTGTCTTCTCACACTGGTACACGCTGTGACACCCGCCATTGACAGACAGCGAAACGTTGACAGCCGGCCTGTTTTTCGACTACTTGAAAATCATCTTTTCAATGAGCGTGGTGTCGCATGTATCTTGCCAGAACTCTTGAAAAAACTATCCACCAAATGAGCGCCTTCCGTCCCGTCCTGCTTGTCACAGGACCACGTCAGGCGGGAAAGACGACGCTGCTCAGGACCTGCGGTGGTGCGCAGCGAAACTATGTTTCGCTGGACAGGCTGGAGATGCGCAGTCTGGCACAAAACGATCCAGGTCTTTTTCTGCAGCGCTTCAAGACCCCGCTTCTCATTGACGAAGTGCAGTACGCTCCGCAGCTTTTCCCGTACATCAAAGCCGCCGTGGATCAGCAGAAGCAGGCAGGCATGTACTGGCTGACCAGCTCGCAGCAGTTTCAGAGGATGAATGTTTCTGAGAGTCTTGCCGGACGAATGGGGATCCTGCAGCTTGCGGGCCTTTCCCAGGCAGAGAGCGCTGGTCAGCCTGATCGCCAGCCTTTTTTGCCTGTCACTGAACAGACAGAACAGCGTGCCGCAGGGGCACAGGAAGCAGACATCATGTCGCTGTTCCACAGGATATGGAAAGGGACATCTCCGAAGATGCACGCAGCCGATGACGAGATGTGGCAAGTCTTCTACAGCTCGTACGTGCAGACATATATTGAACGCGATATCCGCGACATGAGTGCTGTGCAAAATGAGCTGGACTTTCTGACATTCATGCGGGCTCTTGCAGCCCGTACCGGGCAACTGCTCAACTACTCTGACATTGCACGCGATGTGGGCAGTACTGCTCCCACTGCGAAGGCGTGGGTCTCCATGCTGCAGGCATCGGGGCTCATTTTCCTTCTTCACCCCTGTCACACACACTTCAGCAACCGTCTCATCAAAGCCCCAAAGCTCTACTTCATGGATACAGGACTGGCCTGCTATCTTACAGGCTGGAATACCCCGCAGACGCTTGCATGGGGACATATGAACGGCAAAATGCTGGAAACCTATGTCGTCTCTGAGCTCATCAAAAGCTGGTGGCATGCCGGCAGACAGCCGAATGTGTCCTATTACAGGGACAAGGACAGACGGGAAATAGATGTGCTGCTGGAAGAAAACGGTGTTATGCATCCCATGGTAATCACAATGAAGAGCAACCCGCACAAAGAGGACAGCAAAGCCTTCTCTGTCATCGAGTCAGTGCTCAGGAAAAAGCGCGGACATGGTGCTGTGCTCTGCCTGGCCCAGACACATCTGCCTGTGACAGCGGACGTGGACGCAGTCCCCATACGCTATCTGTAGATACAGGTGTGAACAGACAGGCGTGCAGGCGCAGGTCGTTTCCCTGTGCCGCAGCACGCAAAAAAAGGATCCCTGGACACTGCTGTCCTTTGCGGGATCCCGGAAACAAAACGCCTGCTGCGGCATGTCAGCGTCTGGCAAAGGCAGGCAGTCCGAGCTGCAGCCTGATGTGACGCCTGTCTGTTGCATCGGGCGCAAAGGGATAGTTGCGTATGCCGGGGCCAGGCCTCCAGTTGGCATAGGGTCTGTTGCAGGCCACCTCGCCGTTACGCCCTGTGCAGCCACTGGTGCGAAAGGCCGCACCGCTTTCCAGGCAGGCTTCCACCACGGCATCCGGCAGCCCGTAGCCGCGTATCTGCCCTGTCTGATCGCAGACAAAGGCCTCTGCCCTGCCCAGATCCGTGTCGATGATCCAGCGTGCCAGCTGTATGCGTCTGTACTGATCCAGCGGGGGTGCAGGCCTGTCGGCAAGCAGGGAGCCTGCCTCGGGGTAGAAGGAGAACAGATGGGTGAAGCCTCCCATGTCGCGCACGCGCTGCATGGCAAAGGCCATCTCCTGCTCTGTCTCGCCCATGCCCACCATGAAGTGCGCTCCGGACATGCCGCGGCCAAAGACATCCAGGCTCTCTGCAAGACAGTCCCAGTAGCGCTGCCACTGATGCGGTCCCTGCACGCCCCTGCCGCGATACCTGTCAAAAAGGTCTGCTGTGGCAAGGTCAATGGCCACCCCTGTCTTGTCCACACCTGCCTCCTTAAAGGCCAGCAGATCCTTTCTGCTGACAATGGTCGGTGCCAGCAGCACGGAGATGGGAATGTCCACTGCTGCACGCAGGGTGCGGCTGATGGCAATGGTATCTGCCACTGCCCTTTTATTGGTGAGCATGGAAATGCAGATGCGCTGTACTTTTGCCTTCTTGCGCACAATGGCTGCTGTCACATCTTCCAGTCTGCAGGCAGGCCAGCTCACGCGTATGAAGCTTTTGCCGCTCTCGCGCTTTGGCGACAGCCCGCAGTAGGCACAGCGCCCTGCACAGGAGGATCTATAGGTCAGAAGCAGATTGATGCAGTACAGGCAGGCATTGCGGTAAAAGCGCCCGGGCACAAAATCCAGGGTCATGGCTGCAGCCAGACTCATGCGCACAATCTCAGGGCTCTGCAGTTCTGCACTCTGTGCTGCAGACAGCACAGCATCAGAAACAGGGGGCATTGTGGTCATAGCTCTTCTCTCCTGTTGCATGACGGGGAAACCTGGTGGGAAACCTGATGAGAAACCTGATGAGAATCATGAGGGGAAAACGACGTAGCGGCCTGACAATATGGTGCCAGAGAACAGCAGGTTGCCTGAAAGGTACAGCGCACGCCCATGGCTGCGGCACGCGCAATAGTTTCCTCTGCAGGCAGTGCCAGGCGGTTGAAGCCTGCAAGCAGCGCCAGCTGCTCACAGGCAGCTGCACTGCGCCGCGGTCTTGCGCAGCCAAGGCTCAGGGCAGCATCAGGAAGCATTTCTCTGGCAGCAGCAAAGAGCGCTGCCAGGGAGGCATACGAGGGCGGTGCCACTTTTGCCATGCGTGTGCCTGGCAATGGCATGAGCACAACAAGCACAAGCACGTCCGGCCTGAGCTGTGCTGTGATGCGCAGGGCGTCATATTCCCCCAGGATCTTTCCGAAATGCAGGCCTGCCACGATGTGCGGCACAATGGCAAGGCCAGCCTGCTGCAGCGCCTCCAGACTCGCATGCAGGCGCCGTGTGCCGTCCTCAAGCCCGTAGACCTCGCGAAAGGTCGCATCAGCACCTATGATATCAATCAGGGCCTGCTGCACACCTGCCTGGGCAAGCACTGCTGCCGTCTCCCTGCTGACCAGACCGCAGTGCACGCTCACATGCAGGTCTGTCTCCTCTCTGATGCGGGCTATCACCGGGGCAACGTCCTGCCAGGGCAGCTGCCCCATGCCGTCGCAGCCGCCTGTGAGCAGCACGCCGGGCATACCCCGGGCAGCAAGGCTGCGGCACACGTCATAGAGGCGCTGCGGGGAGGAGACATCCGGCATGGTCTGCAGCAGCTGTCCGTTGCAGTGCGCACAGTGCTGGGCACAGTGGCTGCCTGTGAGAGAAAGGGCGGGATAGCTGCCGCGCACATTGTTGCGCACGAACATGCCGGGCAGATAGCAGGCCAGCGTTTTGCCGTGGCGCTGCCAGGAAGCTGTGCGCAGAGCCGTAAAATGCGCATGCTGCGCACGCAGAAAGGCAAGCTCCGGCTCAAGATCCAGCTCATGATCAAGCTCAGGATCAGGCGCCACCCCGGGCGCCATCTCCTGCACAGGCTGTGGCGCGGACTGTGCCACGGGCTGTGACACAGTCCGCGCCCCCCTCTCCTGTGCGCTGTGCTGTGCCAGCGTCTGCTCTTCAGGCTGCATAGTATTCCCTGCTGCCTATCCAGAAGGAACGGATGACATCCTCCAGCGGCCCTGTATGCGCCTGCCAGGCAAGGCGGCGGGAACGGGCATGGGCAAGCACATCCCCGTAGAGGTCCTGCCACTCCTCGGCATAGCTGTGCAGACAGGCAAGGCTGCCCGAGGCTGCGGCACACCCTGCCCAGCGTCCTGCCATCTCTCCTGCCAGGACTGCCTGGGCTATGCCTGCGCCGGTGATGGGATGGGTATGGCCTGCAGCATCCCCTGCCAGCAGGATGGTGCCTGCCACGCAGGGACGCTCCTGCACGGGAATCCAGCCGCCTGTGAGCACAGGCCTGGCTGCAGCCGGGCGCTCCACAAGGCCCTCCTCACACAAAAAGTCCACAAAGGCGTTCAGCTTGCGCCAGAGTGTCTCCTGCCTGCCTGCGGGCACAACGCCAAGGCCCACGTTTGCTTCTCTGCCTCTGGGAAAGAGCCAGGCATAGCCTGCGTGCAGGGCCTCATCAAAGTAGACGCGCGTGTGGCTGAGTCGTGTGGCAAGGGGCAGGCGCAGCTGCAGAGCAGGCAGCAGCTGCCAGGAAGACGTGCTGACATGGGCACACACCCGTGAGTGCGGGCCGTCAGCGCCAATGACTATGTCTGCCCGTATGCGCAGCACCTCTCCCGCAGGGCTGCGCACCATGGCTGTATGGCCTTCTCCGGGACCGTCTTCAAGACCGAGCAGTGTGCAGCCTGTGACAAGCACTGCCCCTGCCTGCTGCGCAGCTGCAGCAAGGGCCTGATCAAAGGCATCGCGGCGGATGACAAAGCCCGGCGCAGGCAGGTTCTGTATGCACTCTCCGTGCAGATAGGCCTGCATGGCGTCTGTTTTCTGCACCACATAGTCTGCAGCAGGCATGGCAAGCTGCCGTGCAAGCTGTCCTGCCAGCAGGGCAGGAATGTATTCCGCACAGCGCACAGGCACGCCGACGACCTGTCTTCTTTCCAGCAGGAGCACAGAGGCGCCCGCACTGGCTGCAGCCTGTGCAGCACAGGAGCCTGCAGGTCCTGCACCGCAGACAAGCACATCATAGTGCCTGGAAAGGTGCCTGGAAAGGTGTCCGGCATGGTGCACAGCGCAGTGCTGCGAAAGCTGCGGCTGTCTGCCGCTCTGCCTTGTGGCGCTATCCTCTGGCATGCTGAGCCTCCCCTGCTCTGTCTGCAGCAGCAAAGACTGCCTGGAGAAGATCCATGTTCACAGCTGTCTGCCTGGCAAACTGCCCTGTGTAGGCAGCCTTTTCCTCGCCAAGCTCATAGCAGGTGGTATCCTCGATATCCATGAGAATGCCAGGCAGGCCTATGGCCTCAAAGTCCTCTGCATGCTTGACAAAGAACTGCTGGCAGCAGCAGCCCACAAAGGCTCTGCAGCCCTGTTCCTTCAGCCTGACGAGTTCCTTGTGCAGGTGCTCGAAATTGGTGATGCACACCATGCTGAGCCTGCGTTCCTCTCCGAACTGCCAGGCATCGCCCACAGAGCATCTGCCGCAGGCAGTGCAGATCTCCTCGTGGCGAAGACTGCAGTCAGGGTCCTTGGCGCAGTAGGGCAGAAGCAGCGCATCTATGCCCCTGGCAAGCACGCCGGCAAAGGAGTCGCAGGTGGTGTTGATGCGGTTGCACTGGGCAAGGGGAATGCCTGCTCTGGCAATGTCTGCCTTGGCAAGCGCCATGCTCAGGGGCAGGATGATGTCCTGCGGCCCCATGTCGGGAATGCAGATCCTGCCGCTGGCAAAGAAATCCTCCACACAGCGCTGCAGATCATCCATGACAAGCTTTCTGCCGCGCAGCGCAGCTTCCAGATCATAGAGCGCCCGGCCGGGGAAGGAGAGAAAATCGCCTGTGATGTAGATGTCCCTGATGCTGTTGCGGACAAGATCCACCTGCGCAGTGACGCGCACAAGGCCGTAGGGTGACTTGCGGGCCGCCTGCACAAGCTCTGTGCGGGAACGGGTCGGACGCACCATGTCAATCCATTCCTGCGACTGAAAGAAGGGCAGCTTCTCAGCCAGCAGGTCCTCTTCCTCGGCACTCAGGCCTGCAGGCACAAAGTCCACCTCCAGGGCACTGGCAAAGGCTTCGACAAGGCGCGCCTTCACGTCCCTGCAGTCAGGGCTTGTGCCCAGCTCCCAGGCAAGGCAGGTAACGCGTTTGCGTACGGATTCAATCTCCTTGTCCTTGAGCTTTTCCACGGGAATGCGCAGGCATTTGAGCATGGTTTCCACGTCAAAATCCATGAGCAGCGTGCCCTGGAAGAGGAAGGCGCTGTCCGAATCCGTGCCTCCTGTGCCCGAGATCTTGCGGCCGTGCACCTCAATGTCGTTGCGCGGCCTGAAGGTGGCGGCAATGCCCATGCTCCGCAAGGCGGCAATGGTGGGCTCGCACAAAGTCCTGAACAGGGCTGTATTGGGCACTGTGACGCCAAAGAAGGCCTTGTCGCAGATGATCTCCCAGCCAAGCTGGCTCTCGTCAAAGAGCAGGCCTCCGCCGCCCGTAATGCGCCTGTTGATGTCAATGCCATGGGCTGCACAGTACTCCTCGCGCACTTCCTCCTGCACGGACTGATGATAGCCGAGCAGGACAGTTGCGGGCTTGAAGCGCAGAAAGCGCAGGGTGTTGACGCTTCGCCCCTGCCCGCGCAGCTCCACAAGCACTGCATCAAGGGCCATGTTCTCCGCTGCTGTGAGCGGCGGCAGATCCAGCAGACGCCATCGTGTTCTCATACCCTGTCTCCTTGCCACTGTGCTCTGCGCGAACACAGGATGACTGCAGCCGGATGCCTCCGGCTGCCTCGTGTTGCCATGTGCCCCTGCTGCAGCCTGTGCAGCCGGATGTCAGGACGACGATTTCCCCTTTGCAGCACTGCCCTTTGCGGCAGGTGCTGCAGAAGCCAGACGCTCTGCCACAAGCTGGGTGAGATCCCTGACCTCAAGCCCGAGCTTGTTGCGGCGGATATAGGTTGTCATGGTGCGCACGCACTGCTGGCAGGTTGTCACAATGACCGAGGCCCCTGTGGCCATGGCTTCCTCCACCTTGCGTCTGGCCATGGCCGTGGAGAGTGCGGGATCAATCATTTCCAGGTTGCCGCCGCCTCCGCAGCAGAGGCTGTGCCTGCCATGATGGGCCATCTCCACTAGCCTGACACCGGGAAGCGCCTGCAGCACAGCCCTCGGCTGGGCAAAGATCCTGCTGCCGCGGCCAAGGTCACAGGGATCGTGATAGGTGACAGTCAGGGGCTCTGCACCCTCCTCCGGCTCTGCCAGGGCAAGCGAGCCTGTCTGCACAAGCTCGGCCACAAGCTCGCTGGCATGGAGCAGCTCGATGCCGGCAAGGTCTGCCTGCTGCGTATAGACTTCCTTCCAGATCTGCAGGCAGGAGGGACAGGTGAAGACAATCCTTGCTGCCTTGCGTTTCTTCACCTCTGCCACGTTATGGGCAATGATCTGCTCCAGGGCATCGGGCTGACCTGCACCGAGCAGCGGGAAGCCGCAGCACCACTCGTCAGGGCCCATGATGGTGAAGTCTGCCTGCGCACTGACAAGTATCTGCACCAGAGCCATGGGAATCTTCTGGGCAAGGGGGAAATAGGCGCCCACGCAGCCTGTGAAGTAGACAATGTCTGCTTCTCTGCGCACCAGGTTGCGCGGGGCCTTGCGCATGTTGTCAATCCAGTCGGCACGCTCGTCATTGTCCTCGTCAAAGACATTGTGGCTGCCCTCAAGGTTGGCCCTGATGGTCCTGATCTTTGCCGGAGCATGACCCGAGCCTGCCAGCTCCCTGCGCACATCAAGCCACAGTTCCTTCAGGGGCAGGCCTGCCGGGCAGATCTCCTGGCAGTCTCCGCACAAAGAACAGCGAAAGACAGACGTCCCGTAGGTATCAAGATCAGCAGGTTCTGTCTCGCGCCAGGCGCCGAATGATTCCAGCAGATTCTGCCAGAAGCCGTTGTTGTTGCGCAAAAGCTGCCTGAGACGGGCAAGGCGCAGCTGTGCCGAGAGCTGCGCATCACCTGCTGCTGCCACTGCCGGGCAGACATCCAGGCACTGACCGCACTGTGTGCAGGCATCCAGTGCCAGACGCTGCGAAAAACTGAAGGCTGATGCACGCATAGGCTAATCCTTAGCAAACTTTGCCACGTCCTCCTGCAGCCAGGGTTCCAGTACCTCGCGTCCGCCATGCACAAGCGTTTCAAGCTGTGACATGTCGTCGGCCTTGATGCGATACATCCAGCCCTGACCGTAGCAGTCGCTGTTGATGAGTTCGGGATTCTCTTCCAGTTCTTCGTTGACAGCGCTGATTTCGCCGTCAACAGGGCTGTAGACCGTACCCAGCCACTTGCCGGATTCCACCTTGGCAAATTTCTTGCCTGCACTGACAGCCTTGCCTTCATAGGGCAGCTGCACAAAGACAATCTGCCCTGCAAGTTTGATGGCAAAGTCATCCATACCCACGACAAGTTCGTCGCCTTCCCTGCGGAACCAGAAGTGATGTTCGTCGTAATACAGGTCTTCAGGCATGTTGTAGCCGAGAATTTCCATGACGCATGTTCTCCTTGATGATGGTTGGTGCATGTGCGCACGCCCCAACGCATGCCTGCTGCACCGAGTGCGGGACGTACGCACGAAAAGTTTTCAGCCGCGATGCCCGCGCAGGGCCTGCACAAGAAGGAAGAGCGGCGTTGTGACAATATGGCGCAGCCGTGTGAAGGGGATGCAGGCAACAGTGAGCGCAGTGACTGCGGCATGCACTGTCCACAGGCTGCCGTACATGCCTGCCAGGCGCTCTGCGCCAAGGGGCAGGAAGAACTTTGCAAAGAGCATGCCGGCAAATGCCCAGCCTGTGTCTGCAGCCTGCAGGGCCAGCATATCCAGGGCAATGCGGGCACCCTCAAGGACAAAGCCGGTCAGCGTGAGCACAGTCAGGAGAATGAGCACGCTCCACTCTGCCTTCGGGGCATTGGCAGGCAGGGTGCGCTGGCGCACTGCCTGCTGCCACATGGCAAGCACAAGCCCTGCCAGAAGGAGCAGACCGCAGATGTCATTGACAAGTGCTGTGGCAGGCCAGTCCTTTGCCAGCAGATGCCATGGCCAGGAGGAGGCAGGGGCAAGCCAGGCGCCGAGGCTGGCGGCAAGTCCCCAGCCGGCACGAATGACAAAGGGGAAGAAGATCAGGGCATGGATGAACCAGCGCAGCCTGTTTTCACGCCACAGCCTGGCCTGCAGGAAGATGTCCGCACACAGTGTGGCAATGCGCCTGCACGCACTCTCAGTGTGTGCCCCTTGTGCTGCAGGTGCTGCAGGTCCGGCAGCTGCGCACGCACCTCTGCCGGCAGACAGCCAGAGAATGGCAAGGCCTGCAAAGCCGAGCACAAAGACACCAAGACCGATCTGCGAGGGCGTATCCGGCACTGTGAGCGTGGCAGCATGGCAGCCTGCACAGAGCACGCCCTTGGGCGGCAGAATGCTCTCTGCAGCCAGCACGGCACCACCAGGGCGTGCCGAGGCATCGTGACAGCGCACGCAGGAGGCTGTGCCTGCGGGAAGGTGCAGTGTGTGCACGCTCTCCTGGCTGACAGTGACAGCGTTCACCTGCCCCGCCTTTGCCACAGGCTGCACTCCGGCCGAATGGCAGCTTGTGCAGGAAAGGCGCGTATGGGCATCGTGAATGCTGCTCTCTGTATGGCGCACATGGCAGCTGAGGCAGTTCACATCAGGCATGTCCGTGTGCGGGAAGGAGGCAGCCGTTGTGTGACAGGACAGACAGGAAAGACTGGTGTGGGTGACGGCTGTGCCCTGCTCATGGCAGGTGAGACAGAGCTTTGGCGTGGCAGTGTCTGTCACGTTTTTGCCGGCATGACAGGAGAGACACTGTCTGCTTTCTTCGGAAAGCTCTGCAGCAGGACGCTCAGTTTCAGGCTGCCCGGCTGCAAACCCCACGGTATGCGGATCATGACAGCTGACGCAGTCCTTCATGTCTGCATCTGGCGGCACAGGCTTGCCTGCATGCGTTCCTGCGGCCAGCTCTTCCTCAACATCGGGATGGCAGCCAAGACAGCTTTCCAGGGAAAAGGCTGTACTTTTTTCCTGAAAAAGCGCCTCCGCAGAAGGATGGTCATCTGCACCAATGCTCTCATGGCACTGGACGCAGTCAAGCTCTGCATGGGCAGAGCGCACAAAGGCATCCTCCTGAATGAGCCAGGAAGAGTGCGCTGCCCGGGCGGGGCTGCCGGAGCACAGGCAGACAAACAGCAGGCACAGGCCTGTCATGACTGCCAGGGCGGCAGGACCGGAAAAATACATTCTCTGCGTTCTCATAGGCATTCAACAGCGTCTTCCTCCTGCTGTACACACGCATAAGACATGCATGGGCAAGGCAGGACAAGCCGGGCTGTCCCTCCCGTGGTTGCAAGGTTCAGACAAATGACGACATGTCCAGCGGCCAGCCTTCGTGCCAGCCATCGAGCCAGCCATTTGAGCCAGCCCTGGCGACAGGCATCATGACAACAGCGCCAGTCAGGGATGCTGCGCTGCCCCGCAGGCCTTTTCCAGCATGGCCGCTGCCCTGTAGGAGCTGCGCACCAGGGGGCCGGAGGCCACATCATAAAAGCCCATGTCCAGGGCAACTGCCTTCCAGTGGGCAAATTCATCAGGAGCAAGATAGCGCGCCATGGGCACATGATGGCTGGAGGGCGCAAGGTACTGCCCGAGGGTCAGATAGCGGCAGCCGTGGGCAAACAAATCCTGCAGTGTCTGCAAAATCTCCTCCCAGCTTTCCCCAAGGCCCAGCATGAGCCCGGACTTGACGCGCATGCCCTGTGCTGCTGCCAGGGCAAGGACGCTGAGGGAGCGATCATAGTCTGCCACTGGCCGCACCCTGGCAAAGATGCTGCGCACAGCCTCGATATTGTGGTTGAACATGTCAGGCTCTGCCGCGCACACTGTCTGCACACTGCTGGCACTGCCAGCAAAGTCAGGTACTAAGAGCTCGATGTGCGTGTGCGGGGAGACTGCGCGAATGGCCCGGACAATGCGGGCAAAGTGTGCTGCGCCGCCATCCGGCAGGTCATCCCTGGTCACAGAGGTGATCACTGCCGTGGAGAGCCTGAGACGGGCCACAGCTGCTGCCACGTGTTCGGGCTCCTCTGCATCCAGGGGTGCCGGGCGGCCCTTGTGCACAGCGCAGTAGCGGCAGGCACGGGTACAGATGTCCCCCATGACCAGAAAGGTGGACGTGCCCCTGGCAAAGCATTCCTGCCTGTTGGGGCAGTGCGCTTCCTGACACACTGTGTGCAGGGACAAATCCGTCAGCAGATGCTCCACAGGGCGCACTGCCTGCTCCTTCGGCAGGCGCCTGACCAGCCAGGAGGGGTGATGTTCGGGCCGTGCAGGCTCCTGCTGATATGCGAACACACGCAGGAACTCCCTGACGAAGACTGCCTGCACCTCGTCAACTGTGACAGGGTGCCCGCACTCCTCTGCCATGGAGGTCATGCGTTCCGTGGGGTTGCCGCAGGGGGAGATGAGCGAGAAGGGTGTCAGGTCGGGACAGACATTGAGGGCAATGCCGTGATAGCTCACCCATTTGCGCACTGCCATGCCAATGCTGGCAATCTTTGCCCCCTTCACCCACAGGCCCGGGCCGTGCACGGAGCGCTCGCTCTGCAGCCCGAAACTGGCCACTGTGGCGGCAAGCACGTCCAGAAGGCGCTCCATGTAGGCATGCAGGTCCTTGTGCTGCAGATGGAGAATGGGATAGGCCACAAGCTGTCCAGGTCCGTGATAGGTGGCCATGCCGCCGCGCTCGACCCAGTACAGCGCAATGCCCCTGGCAGCAAGCTCCGCCTCGCTCACATAGAGATGCTCGGCACGCCCGCCCCGCCCCATGGTGATGACAGGCGTATGCTCAAGCACAAGCAGAGTGTCTGCCACTTCGCCTGCAAGCACTGAGGCATGGCGCAGCTTCTGAAACTGCCAGGCATGGGCATAGGAAATGCGCCCGAGGGGCAGGACCTGCAGCTGCCGTGTCCGGGACTGCGCTGCTGTCTCTGCAGCCGACGCATCAGCCTGCGCCCCTGTCTGCGCCTGTCTCAACGCACCTGCAGGCTCCTGTACCGGCTCCTGCAGGGACGCAGCCCGACAGGAAGAGGAGGCTGCAGGCAGGGAAGAAGCGGAGCAGGACGGGACAGCAGCGCAGGGCGCGACGGATGAGACGGACGAGGCGGGGACAAAGAATGAGGAAGCTGACAACGTGAGAGGACTGCACTGTGCCTGACAGGATTGTGTGACATGCATGGCATCTCCCCCTGGAAGTGAGAATATGCGGCAGAGGTGTGGAAAAAAGGCCGGGAACTTGCCCGCCTGTTCCTCTGGCCCCTGATCTGTTTTCCCCTGCCTGCACATGCAGGCAGGGGAGCACCACAAGGAGGTTCATGGGCACAACAAGATTATGGGTCTGAAGAGGTCATGGGCGTGCAGAGCGTATGGGGCCCGGCAGGGAGATGAGGTGAAGGTGATGTGCCTGGGGAAAGGCTGCTGTCAGCCGCGCTTTGGCAGGTACAGGGCCCAGCCTTCGGTGTCACGGAAGCCGTCCACCACAGTCTCGCAGAAGGCCGGATGCACCCGGAACCCTCTGGCAAACTCATGCACTGTGCATTCAAGCTGCATGGCAAGCACAGCCTCGCCGATGAGCTCGGACGCCTGGCTGCCGACAATGTGCACACCAAGGATTTCCCCTGTCTGTGCGTCTGCCACCACCTTGACTGCACCGTCCACCTCACCGCGCAGCATGGCATAGCCGTTGATGGCATAGGGGAAGGAGCCTGTTTCCACCTCGCGCCCTGCGCGATCGGCCTGCTCCTCGGAGAGCCCGACACTGCCCATCTGCACAGTGCCCCAGATGGCACGCGACACCAGCTGCGACTGCCAGACAGACGGCGTGCCCATGGCGTTTTCCGCAGCACAGATGGCCATGGCCGAGGCAACATGGCTGAGCATCCAGCCGCCTGTGCAGTCGCCGGCAGCATAGATGCCGTTCACTGCTGTTGCACAGTGCGCATCAACGCTGATGCCGCCGTCACTGTTGCGGCCCACGCCAAGCGCTTCCAGGCCGAACCCTGTGCTCACAGGCTCGCGCAGGGACCAGAGCACTTTGTCCACGCGCACACGCTCTTCCTTCTTTTTGCCGGCAAGCACGCATTCGCCGTTTTCAATGCGCTCAAGGCTGCAGCGGGGCATGATGCGCACACCGCGCTCGCGTAAGGCTGAGGCAAGGCGCTGGGCACTGTCCTGATCCTCGTCAGGCAGGATGCGGGCGCCAGGCAGGGCATAGACGACCTGGCAGCCGAGCGTGGCCAGGAGCATGGCGCATTCCACGCCAATGGGACCAGGATCCGTCACCAGCACAGAGCCGGGCAGACTGGTCATGGCAAGCAGCTCGTCCGTGGTGAGCACAAGGCCTTCACTGCCGGGGATGGTGCAGGGAGCCAGTCTGCTGCCTGTGGCAACAATGATGCTTTTGCCCTCAAGCACGGTCTCGCCCACAGCCACGCT
This sequence comes from uncultured Desulfovibrio sp., assembly GCA_949291675.1. GTDB lineage: Bacteria > Desulfobacterota > Desulfovibrionia > Desulfovibrionales > Desulfovibrionaceae > Desulfovibrio. The sequence goes on from CASEWR010000068.1 coordinate 14,699, forward strand.
GTGCGCAGACTGCACCACGCCTCTGCCTGTGACGACTTCAATGCCGTTACTGGCAAGCAGTGCTGACATGCCCATGGCAATGTCATTGGAAACACCCTGTGTGCGGGCAACCACAGCCGCGCAGTCAAAGCCCTTCAGCTCAAGGCTGATCCCGAAATCGGCAGCCTTTGCTGCCTGCTCCTTCATGGATGCGGCAGTCAGCCAGATCTTGCTGGGAATGCAGCCGCGCAGCACGCAGGTGCCGCCCATGGCCGCTTCCTCCACCAGAACAACCTTCCCTTTCAGCTGTGAGGCGCGAATGGCTGCCGCATATCCTCCGGGACCGCCGCCAAGAACGATGACATCATACATAGTTGCTCTCCTCGAGATACCTGTCATGACATGTCATACTCTGTCATGCAGGCTGGTACGTGCCTGTTGTGACACTCGTGCTGTGTGCGTCCTGTCTTCCCCTGCAAAAAGTGCCTTTGCTCAGAAAATGAGCTGCAGGGGGTCTTCCACGGCCCGGACAAGCGCATCGAAGAAGGCGCAGGCTTCGCCATCGCCCACCATGCGTGCGTCATAGCCGAGGCTGAGCCGGGCGCAGGGACGCACTGCCCCGTCTGCTGCACTCGTCTCTGTCAGGCAGCCCATGACAAGAGCTGCTGCCTGCCCGTCGCAGAGTACCGGGCTGGCACAGGCTGCCCTGCTGCCTGCATACGAGGTCAGGGTAAAGGTGCCTGCGCCGACAACTGCCTGCATTCTGCCTTCGGCAAGCGCAAGCAGTCCGCAGGAGCCGGCATCAGGCAGCAGCACTTCACTGTCTGCAGGCATGCTGCGCAGCGCAAGCTGCACTGTGGAAGAACTTGTCAGTGTCCCGGCACTGTACACGGCATTGAGGGCAGGATGGGCACTGAGCACCCGTGCCAGCACAAGAGCCAGCGCGCATTCGACATTGGCAGCCTCGGCCAGCTTTCTGGCCCTGGCCTTGAAGCCCGTGCGCTGCAGCCCTGCGACCAGTGCCAGGCAGGCTGTCATGTCCGCTGTGGCAGTGAGGGTGCGCACAAAGGAGGCTGCGCCGCCTTCTTCAAGCACCAGCTGACGCGTCATGCTTGCCCCGGCCGGTGCACTGGCCGGTGCGCTGGCAGCTGCATCCGCGCCAGGCTGAGCCTCGGGATGCAGGGCACGCTCCACGTCCGCCTTCACGATTTTGCCGCGCTCGCCTGTGCCTGTCAGGGTGCAGATATCAAGACCTGCTCTGGCAGCCAGCACCCGTGCCAGGGGGGTGATGGCAATGGCAGCCACCCTTTCCTGGCGTGCCAGCACATCCCTTTCCAGGATGATGCCCTTCTTTCCGGTAGGAACCACATGGCGCAGGTCAAGCTCCAGAGAGCGCGCCAGAGCCTTTGCCCTGGGTGTGGCAGGAAGATAGTCCTGCACTGCTGCAGGCTGCGTGTGTTCCGGCTGCGATGCTGGCACAGCCTTGTCTTGCTCGGCTGCCGTGTCTGCACTGTCAGTCGTTGCTGTCTGTGCACTGCCTGCAGTGCTGACAGCCTCTCCGGGCTCCCCAAGCAGGCCGAGGACGGTGCCTACGGCAACTTCCTCTCCCTGCTGCACGAGAATCTGCACGAGCACCCCGTCTGCAGGACTTTCTATCTTGTTGGTGATCTTGTCAGTCTCGACCTCGAAAATTTCCTCACCCTGGTGCACGGCGGCGCCTTCCGCCACAAGCCAGCGTGCCACCTTGCCGGTCTTCATGGTCAGGCCCAGCTTGGGCATAGTCAGTTCTGTACTCACGATATTCTCCCTTCTTCCCGTCCGGACAAATGGCTGTGCCCCCTTTCAAAACCAGGACGACACCCCGGGCAGTGCCGGGCCTGTGCCGGAAGGCATGCGCCTTCCGGCTGGCAGAAGCCTGGGCTAGCGGTAGACCATGCCGCCGTCGATGAGGACGGCCTGGCCTGTCATGTAGTCGGAATCAGGACCAGCCAGGTAGGAAACCAGGCAGGCAACGTCCTCAGGTGTCTCGGGACGGCCAAGGGCAATGCCCTCGCAGTACTTTCTGTAGGTTTCACCGCTGGCTGCACCTGTCAGCTTCGCAAAGCCGGCATCGATCTCAAGCCACATGTCCGTGCCGACCACACCAGGGCAGTAGGCATTGACTGTGATGCCGTCAGCAGCAAGCTCCCTGGCAGCTGCCTGGGTGAGAGCCCGCACGGCAAACTTGGTGGCGGAATAGACACCAATCATGGCAAAGGCGTCATGGCCGGCAATGGAGGAGGCGCTGATAATCTTGCCGCGCTGCCTGCGGGCCCTGAACTTGGCTGCTGCAGCCTGAATGCCCCAGAGCACGCCATAGACATTGATGGCAAAGATGCGGTCGAGCTCTTCCCTTGTCACATCACACAATGCCTGTACCTGGGCAATGCCGGCATTGTTGACCATGATGTCAAAGCCGCCCAGGGTCTTTTCCGCGTGATCCACTGCTGCAAAGATCTGATCGCGATCCGTCACGTCTGCCACAACAGTGGTTGCCTTGCAGCCGCGTGCCTCGATCTCTGCCGCCACATGAGAGAGCTTGTCTGCCTTCTGGTCCACAAGGCAGATGTCCGCACCGTCCTGGGCAAGACGCAGTGCTATGCCTCTGCCTATTCCCTGTGCTGAACCTGTCACCAGTGCTACTTTTCCGTGAAGCGCCATAGAGTGTCCCTCCGTGTCGTCTTGTGCTGTCTGCATGGCATTACGCGCCCCGGACGCCTGCATGAATGCCTGACTGCAGGCAGATGCAGGGAAACTGCAACAGCTGTTGTCCTGTCTTGCAGGACATATGCAGACGTGTTGCGACGTCTTGCAGAAACTTTGTTGCTGAACGTCCCCTGCAGGGCATGCACAGCGGACAGCCGCGGTCAGTTTTTTCGCTCAGTTTCCCGGCCGGTTGCTGGCGGCCGGTTATTGTGACTGTCAGTGTCGCAGGCACTGCCTGCCACACTCACTGTTTGTCAAAAAGTGTGTCGCCGCTCACATTGCCAAGGCCCGGGTGCACATCAAAGCGCACCACACCCACTGGCACCTGCACAGCGTCGGCAATCATGGCAGTGCCCCTGCAGCCAAAGCCGCCGCACAGCTCAATGGCTGCACAGCCTTCTTCCTGCACAGCGCGCACGGCCTGCTGCCTGGCCTCTGCATAGGTGGTCACCGGAATCACAAGCAGATCCACGCCCTCTGTCTTCACCCAGACAGGGCCGTCATCGCCTGCTGCCACTGCCGTGAGAAAGAGAAATGCTGCCTTGAGTTTCATACGCTCCTCCTTATGCCGGCTGGCCCTGCCGGCCTGTTCTGCACCACATTTCCAGCGTCACATGCCCTTGTGCCATGCGCTGTCATGCAGCCGGCACACGGTCCTTTCATCCCATTGTCACAAACACGCTCTTTGTGCGCGCAGCCTCAAGTGTCCGTGCCACGTCCACCACACGCACGCCCTTCTCTGCCAGACGCACCATGGCTGTGTCCTTTCTGTGCAGCACAATCTCGCGCTCCCCGTCCAGGGCAAGGACTGCAGGCTGCGCCACGCTGAAGAGCTCGCCTTTGTGCATCACGCGTCTGCCGGCAATACCGGCACTGACAAAGAGTCCGGGGGCAATGGCAGCCCGCACCTTCTGTGCGGCCTGCATATCGAGCTGCAGGGCAAGTCCTGTGCCCGAGCCCGGCGGACAGTGCTCAAGCTGGCCGCCTATGGCCGAGAGCCCTATGCTGTCTGCCTTGCAGCGGGCAAGGTAGAGGGCGGACACCCTGCTCATGTCCCACACTGCCCGCGAGCCTGTGAAGGTATCACAGGCCACTGCCACATCGACCAGGGCTATGTCCGTGCAGGTGTCGTTGACAAGGACTTCCAGAATGTCCGCCTCGGGACAGCCATCCTCGAAGCTGACGGCACCTGTGGCCAGCAGCCCTGCGGCAAGGCCTGCCACCGTGGCTTCCGTCATCACCGGAAAGACATTGTTGGTGCCTGTGGAGAGCGCCAGCACAGGGATGTTTCTGCTCCCCCTGCAGGCTGCCCTGGCAGTCCCGTCACCACCGAGCACAATCATGAGCACGACGCCTGCCTCCTCAAACATGCGCGCTGCAGTTATGGTGTCTTCCTGGGTGTTGTGCTGCCAGTAGACAAGCGGCTGTATGCTCGCGGGGCGCCTTTGTTCGGGCAGATCAAGCAGTGCCCGCTCCACAATGGCATAGGAGTCCGGCATGTAGAGCACTTCGGCAATGCCTGCTTCCTTCAGTCCGGTCAGGATGCGGCGCACCATGCGCACCTTCTCCTGGTTGTCAAAGACGCTGCCATGGGCAATGAGGCGTCTGATGTCCTTGCCTGAAGCCGGATTGGCAATAAGTCCCACTTTCATGCCTGTCTCCCTCTGCGCTGCCGTCCATCTCTCCTGTGCCCTTTTCCTGCGCCGTCCATGGCGCATGTCCGGATGCTGTCGCTGCGCTGTATCTGCTTTCTGCCCCGCCGTATCCTGCAGGCTGTGCCGAGCCTGCAGGACAGGGAGCCGGCGGAACAGAAAGCAGCAGTGTCAGTGTCAGCGCTGATCGCGCACGGCCTGGACAATCTTCTCCACAGAGGGCATGTAGGCCTGCTCAAGAGGCGGGCTGAAGGGCACGGGGCAGAAGGGTGCGCCAAGGCGCACAATGGGGGCATCCAGGTATTCAATGGCCTCTTCTGCCACCATGGCCGCGATTTCTGCGCCGGCACCTGCTGTCTTCACGGCTTCCTGCACAACAACCAGGGCATGGGTCTTGCGCACGGAGGAGAGAATGCATTCCTTGTCCAGGGGCACCAGGGTGCGCGGATCAACAACTTCCACGCTGATGCCGTCCTTTGCAAGGATGTCTGCAGCCTCAAGGGCTCTGTGCACCATGAGGGCAGTGGCCACAATGGTCACGTCACTGCCTTCGCGCACAACCTTGCCGCAGCCCATGGGGATCTCATAGAGGTCGTCGTCCACGTCGCCTTCAATGCCGTAGAGCAGCTTGTGTTCGAGGAAGACCACGGGGTTGTCATCGCGAATGGCGCTGACAAGCAGTCCCTTTGCATCAGCAGGTGTCGAGGGGATGCAGACCTTGATGCCGGGAATGTGCATGAACCAGGCTTCCAGGCTCTGGGAATGCTGGGCAGCAGCATTGACGCCTGCGCCCTGGGGCATGCGCAGCACCATGGGGACCTTTGCCTTGCCGCCGAACATGAAACGCATCTTGGCTGCCTGGTTGAAAAGCTGGTCCATGGCAACACCGATGAAATCCACGAACATGAGCTCGGCAATGGGTCTGAGCCCTGCCGAGGCAGCACCTGCAGCAGCACCCACAATGGCGCTTTCGCTGATAGGTGTGTCGCGTACTCTCATTTCTCCGAACTGTTCGAACAGGCCCTTTGTCACGCCAAAACAGCCGCCGAATTTGCCCACGTCTTCACCAATGATGAAGACATTGGGATCACGCTCCATTTCCTGACGCATGGCGTCGTTCAATGCCTGCAGATACGTCTTGCGAGCCATAGAGTTCTCCGTATATGTCGTTGAAGTTGCGTCACGATATCTCTTGTCTGACCGTCGTCTGCAGTCATCAGGCTGTCATCAGACTGCAAGCCTGCTGCAATTCTGCTGCAATCTGGCTGCAATCCGGCTGTCAGATGACTGTCATCAGACTGTTCTCAGACTGTTTTCCTGTCCGTTCTGTCATCCTGTTCGTCATGCCTGCATCAGGCATAGACATCTTCCACAAGATGCTCTTCCGAAGGATAGGGGCTTTGCTCGGCAAAGCGCACTGCTGCTGCCACTGCTTCTTCCACGTCATGGGTAATGGCATCAAGCTCGGCCTGTGTGGCCACTTCCGCTTCCACAAGCTGTCTGGCAAAACGGGGAATGGGATCCTTTGCCTTCCATTCGGCAAGTTCTTCCTCGGAGCGGTAGACGCAGGCATCACCTTCAAAGTGGCCGCGCCATCTGTAGGTCTTGCATTCAATCAGAGAGGGACCAAGGCCGCTGCGGGCTCTTTCCACAGCCTGCTGGGCTGCTTCGTAGACAGCGAGCACGTCATTGCCGTCCACCACGACGCCAGGCATGTCATAGGCCGCAGCTCTGTCGGCAATGTCCGTCACTGCCATGGCCTTGCGCTGGGCCAGAGAAATGGCATAGCCGTTGTTTTCATTGATGAAGATCAGCGGCAGCTTCCAGGCAGAGGCCAGGTTCAGCGACTCCTGCGTTGTGCCCTGATTGGAGGCACCGTCCCCGAAGAAGCACACTGCCACGTCCTGACTGCCCTTGTACTGGCAGCTCAGTGCTGCGCCGACAGAAAGGGGACCGCCACCGCCCACAATACCGTTGGCACCAAGGATGCCGATATTGAAGTCAGCAATGTGCATGGACCCGCCCTTGCCCTTGCAGTAGCCGTCCAGGCGGCCGAAGATTTCCGCCATCATGAGGTTGAGGTCACCGCCCTTGGCCAGGCAGTGGCCGTGGCCGCGGTGCGTGCTTGTGATCATGTCCGTGCTCTTCAGCGCTGCGCAGACACCGGTTGCCACAGCCTCTTCACCAAGATAGAGGTGCACAAAGCCGGGAATCTGGCCTGCTGCAAAAAATTTCTGCACTTCGCTTTCAAAAAAGCGGATCTTGTTCATGGTGCGGAACATATCCAGAAGGACTGTCTTGTCAGTCTGCATCATGGTCAACTCCTCTCATCCATTTCCAGTTCGTGTCCATTCATGTCCATTCTGTCATACACATGCGTGCGCAGGCACGCCGTGCACAGCAAAAAACTGTCCTGTTGCCCTTTTGTGTCCGGGCACTGCAGGCGCAGGGCCTTGCACTGTCTTCAGTCAGCGCTGCCCTGGTCATCCACCCAGACCGTCAGTGCGGCACAGGCCATGACAATGTCACTGCAGCCCGGGGCAAAGCAGGCAACTTCCAGGCCCGGGACCTGCATGCCGCCCTGCAGCACCCGGATCTCCCTGTCCCCGATGGGTATCAGGGCGTGAAGCGCCTGCGTGTCCACCTCTTCGGGCTTTGGCACATACACATCTGCCTGGACAAGGATGCCTTCAAATGACGTCCGTCCCAGGATCTCCACAAGGCCGCACAGGCAGGCATGGGACACGGCATCCTTCACTGCCCTTGCTGCTGCCTTGGTCATGTTTGCACCATGCAGGTCAGTGCCAGTGCCAAGTTCCACGATAAAGCGCCTTTTCATGGTCTCTCTCCCCTCATCCTGTCCGCTCAGGCCAGCATGAGCACAGGCTGCTCCAGCATGTCTGCCAGACAGCGCAGGAAATTCATGGCTGGGCCGCCATCCGTGACCATGTGATTGAAGGTCAGCGACAGGGTCATCATCTTGCGGATGCAGATGGTGCCATTGTGCACGGCAGGCTTGTCCTGCACCCTGCCCACACCGAGAATGGCAGTCTCCGGCGGATTGAGCACAGGGGTGAAGCCGTCCACGCCGAGCATGCTCACATTGGAGATGGTGAAGGTGCCGCCTGTAATCTCATCCATGGACAGGCCGCCCTTGCGGGCCCGTCCCGAAACATCGCGCACCCGTGTCTTGAGCTCTTCAAGACTGAAGGTGTCGGCATTCTTCACATTGGGCACAATAAGGCCGTTGTCCAGGGAAACAGCAATGCCAAGGTGCACATGGTGATGCACATGGATGCCGTCCTCATGCAGGGTGGAGTTCATGATCGGGTGCAGACGCAGGGCTCTGCACACAGCATAGGCAATAATGTCATTATAGGAGAGTCTGTAGCCCTCCTCGCCTGCATGTCTGGCCAGGGTCTGCACGCGCATGGCGTCCGTCTGCGTCACATCACATTCCACAAAGACGGTCAGCTGGGCTGCATTGAGCAGGGAGGCATGCATATTGTCGGCAATGATTTTGCGCATGCCTTCCATGGGAACAAGGTCATAGCCCTCTGCGGGAGCCGGGGCTTCGGCCGGAGCCTGGGCCGGGGCAGCTGCAGCTGCAGGCTTTTGCGCAGCTTCCTGCTGTGCTCTGGCTGCAGCCTCCTGCACATCGCGCTCCCTGATGATGCCGTCACGGCCTGTCCCTGTCACTGTTGCCAGGTCCACACCGAGCTCTCTGGCAAGGCGCCGTGCTGCCGGCATGGCACGCACGCCGTCACCGGCCTGTGCCCCGCCTGCTGCAGGCTGTGCAGGGGCCTGACCTGCCCCTCCGGCCTCTCCTGCCTCGCCAATGCGGGCAATGACCTGCATGACCGGCACGGTAGTTCCTGCCACTTCCACGATTTCCAGAAGCACACCGTCACATGGTGCTTCGACAACATTGGTGATTTTGTCCGTCTCCACTTCCAGCAGGGGCATGCCTGCTGAAACTGCAGCGCCCTCTTCCACGAGCCAGCGGGCTATTCTGCCGCTTTTCATGGTCAGACCCCACTTGGGCATCACGACTTCCACAGCCATATTACCTCCCGGGACGTTGCACAGTGTCTGTCAGACCATGCTGAGTGCATGGCGTTCTCTGCCCCACGGAAATGCAATATGGATGCCATCTTCTAACACGCTGACATGTCACAAAAAATTTGCAGTTTTCTCTGCGTCTGTTCCAGATTCGCACAGTGACAGGTGCAAAGTCAGTGTTCCAATATCGAACACCAGTCCTGCCGCGAACGAAATGCTTGCATATGTGGCCTGATTCTGTATTATATCACTCGGAAATTTCTCTATCAGCACCTGCAGCCTGTGCTTTTTTCGAACACGCACTGTCTTCTTCGTTTCAAGTCTGCGCTGCACAAGACATACCGAATCTCACACAGCCGGGAAATGTACTTTGACAAAACGTACGTTTTGAGGATGCACGTTCTGTCTGTTTCCCGGCAAGGCGTTCTGAGGGACCATCAGCATGTATGAGCTTCAGCACAATGGTGATATCGCCCACATCACAGACAAGGACACGGATTTTGCAGCGCTGCCTGATCCGCTGTTTGCTGCTGTCTGCCAGGAGGAGTTCCCCCATCTCTCCCTGGAAAACTGGCGTCACTTTGTCGCCGGACAGGAGCTGGCAGCGCTGCCTGCCTCGCCTGTGCTTGACTCCTGGAAACGCTGTCTTGCACAGGGCGTTGATCCCTGGATGCCCAACTGCACAGCCTTTGTCCCGCAAAAGCAGATTGCCGCACAGGCCGAACTTGCGAAAAGCATTGCCCATGACATTGAGCACGATGTCTATCAGGCCATCAGGCACAGGGACCTGCTGCTCACCCTGTCTGACGCACAGGGGCAGCTGTTGCGGACAACAGGCAGCAAAAAGATCCTTGTGCAGGCGGACAGCCTGCGCTTCGGCCCCGGCGCTGTCTGGACGGAAAAGAGTGTGGGCACCAATGCCATTTCCATGGCACTGGACACACTCAAGCCCTGGCAGATCAGGGGTGAGGAGCATTTCTGTCTCAGCCATCACTTCTGGACCTGTTCTGCAACTCCTATCTTCAATCCTGTGGGAGAGCTGTGGGGCTGTATTGATATTTCCGGACATGTGAGCTCGGATCACAGACAGGCCCTGTGGCTGACCATGATGGCAGCCAGGGAAATAGAACGCAGACTGCTTGCCTGCACCCTGGACAGGGTGGAAGAACATTCCAGAAACATGGTGAAGATTCTGCTTGGCACTGTTCCTGCCGGAATCTGCCTTGTGAATGCACAGGGCATCATCACCTTTGCCAATCCGCTGGCAGCACACTACCTCGGCACATCGCAGAACCTGCGCGGGCAGCCAGCAGGCGCATACTTCCAGCTCACAGGTCTTGATCTCTCCTCGGATCTTGATACCGAGCCAGTCTCCTGTCTGCACAGGCCGGATCTGTCGGCAGAAATCGCACCCCTGGCAATTCACCCCCGCGAGCGCCACTATTTCATCACCATCCACGACACAAAGCCCGGCTCCGGCCTTTTTGCCGTGCCTTCCACCCTGTCATCCGCTGCAGGCAGCAGCGGACAGGTGCAGAGAAGGCAGCCTGAACAGGTGCAGGACCCCTTTGCCGACATCATCTGGCAAAGCGATGCCATGCGCGCAGTCATTGAGCAGGCAAAGACCATGACGCGCCTTGCAGCCCCCATTCTGCTGCTCGGGGAGACAGGTACAGGCAAGGGGCTCTTTGCCAGAGCACTGCACAAGGCAGGCAGCAGAGCAGATCAGCCCTTTGTGGCAGTCAATTGCGGGGCACTGCCCAGGGAGCTCATTCAGAGTGAGCTCTTCGGCTATGAAAAGGGCAGCTTCACAGGCGCAAACAAGTCACGGCGCGGCAAATTCGAGCAGGCCCATGAGGGCACCCTTTTCCTGGATGAGATATCGGAAATGCCACTGGACATGCAGGTGAACCTGCTGCGGCCTCTGGAAACAGGGACAGTGACGCGTGTGGGCGGCTCCCAGTCCATACGAACGGATTTTCGCCTCATCACCGCCACCAACCGCAACATGGAAGAGCTTGTTGCCAGGGGAAGCTTTCGCGAAGACCTGTTCTACCGCATCCATGTCCTCACCCTGGAGCTGCCGCCCCTGCGCGCACGTACAGGCGACGTCACGCTCATTGCCGAGGCATACGGGCGCAGACTGGCCATGGAGCACAAGCTCGACTACAGCGGCTTCAGTTCCGAGGCCCTGTCCTGTATGGAAAGCTATGACTGGCCGGGCAATGTGCGCCAGCTTGTGCACAGTGTCCAGTACGCAGTCAACATGGCCATGGGCGCCCGCATACTGCCCAGCCACCTGCCCAGGGCCATCTGCGGAAAGCAGGTGGCAGCCGCTGCGGTGCAGGACAAGGCGCTGGAACAGGACTTCAGCCTGGACAATATGGAAAAGCGCACCATCATGGCAGCCCTTGAGCACTTTCACGGCAATATCCTGCAGGCAGCCAGAGCGCTTGGCATAGGACGCAACACCCTCTATGCCAAGATGCGCAAGTACAATCTGTGGGAGTCCTGAAAGGGCCGCTGTTCCATTCCGGAACAGTCACATTGCCTGACAGTCGCACTGCCGCAGCGAAAAGTGTGCGCAGGGCAAAGCCCGTCTCATGCTCCTGTCCGCTCTGCCTGCTGTGAGCCAAAGGTCCCCTGCCCCCGATGCGCCTGCCGCGCCTGTCAGGGCCAGAGAGTTGTGTGCTGCAGTGGGTGCAGGCCTGAACAGTGCGCCTGACCACACAGACCTGCACAGACACAGGGACCGGGCACATGCGCAGGGCCGGATGTGTACAGGGCTGCACAGGCAATGCAGAACAGGGGAAGCTGAGACGCTTTTTTGCTGCAATCAGGCATCCTGAACTGTAGTTTGCCCAAAATGCTGTTCTTTTTGCGAACAATGCAGAGTTCTTCTGTTCCAAAATGGAGCACAGATGCAGACTATTTTTACAAAAGGAGTTTGTGAAAAAAATATTTTACAAAAATTCATGACAGCTGCACGTCTGGCATAGTCCATGCATTTCTGTCGGCACAACCTGATATTCCACGCAAAGGAGGAAGCTATGGCCGACACAATGCTAGCTGCCGTATGGCATGGTCCGAAGGACGTTCGTCTTGAAACTGTTCCCCTTCCCCCGCCTCCGCCACCCGGCTGGGTTCAGGTCAAGGTTGCCTGGTGCGGCATCTGCGGATCAGACCTGCATGAATACCTGGCAGGCCCCATCTTCATTCCCACCACGTCGCCCCATCCGCTCACAGGCAAGATGGGCTCGCTCATTCTCGGTCACGAGTTCACCGGCGATGTGGTCGCAGTGGGCGAAGGTGTGACCTCCGTCAGAGTCGGAGACCGCGTGGCTCCTGATGCCTGCCAGCACTGCGGCGTCTGTCAGCCCTGTCGCGAAGGCCGCTACAATGTCTGCGAGAAGCTTGCCTTCACAGGACTGCACAATGACGGCGCCTTTGCCTCCTATGTCAATGTGCCTGCCGAGCTGTGCTACATCCTCCCTGATGATGTTGACTACGAGGCCGGAGCAGTGATGGAGCCCCTGGCAACAGGCTTCAAGGCCGTGCGCATGGCAGGCAGCATCCTCGGCCTCACTGTCGTTGTGCTGGGCGCGGGCACCATAGGCCTTGGCACCATCATGGCTGCAAAGGCAGCCGGTGCAGGGCAGATCATCGTTCTGGAAATGTCCAGGGCCCGTATTGCCAAGGCCTGGGAGTGCGGCGCAGATGTCGTCATCAATCCCATGGAAGAGGATGCCGTGGCAGCAGTCAGGGCCCGCACAGACGGATCCGGAGCTGATGTCTCCTTTGAATGCATAGGCAACAAGCACACAGGTCCTCTTGCTGTGGACGTGATCCGCAACACAGGCCTTGCCGTTATCGTGGGCATCTTTGAAGAGCCGAGCGCCTTCAATTTCTTCTCCCTGAGCGGCACGGACAAGAGAGTCGTCGGCTCACTGGCCTATACGCTGGATGATTTCAAGGGGCTGGCACGTCTCATGGCCAAGGGCACCATCAAGGCAGAAAATCTCATCACTGGCCGCATTGGCCTGAGTGACATTGTTGACAAGGGCTTCCTGGAACTCATCAACAACAAGGATGAGAACATCAAGATTCTTGTGCACCCGTAATGCCTGCTGTGTCCTGAGCGTGACCTGAGCGTGTCAGGACTGTGTGTCCCCCGCCCTGACACACACGACAGACGTTCTCCATCACCAGGCCCGTCCTGGTATCCTCCTGCAGCCCTGATCCACGGTACCTGTGGATCAGGGTTCTTCTTCTGTTCCACCTCGCCGCGCCAGCGCATGGGCAGGTACTGGCGCGTCCCAAAGGTTTTCCAGCGCCTGATGCCTGTGCCGGCACGCCAGGGGCGAAGGTGAGTCCCCCGGGGACGGACAAAAAACCTGTGTCGCTCCTTGACAAAAGGGCTGCTGGTCGGGCTTGTAGAGGAAGGCATTTCCTTTGTACGGGGCCAGTCAGGAACGTCAGGACCCTTCAGACTATGGTCCGGGCGCAGTCAGACAACCTTCAGGCCGCCGTTTTCTGCCCTTCGGTCCTTGTGCATATTTTGTATGTGGGGGCACGCGGCCTTGAGGGACGTCAACACAGAAGGAACTCTCTAAAGGCCATGTATGAGCCCCGTGCTGTTGGAGCTGTGCCAGGGAAGCTTTGCAAGCAAAAGCCATGCCAGATACAAAATATGCACAAAGACC
>CASEWR010000069.1 GCA_949291675.1 uncultured Desulfovibrio sp.
GGCAGGCGGACAAAGAAGTACTCCTGGCCCTCATAGACATTGATGCTGGCGTTGCGGTCAAAGACGTCGCGCTGTATGGCGCCCCTTGGATAGTAGACAGGAAGGGGGGTGTCGTCGCCTTCCAGGGTGAGCGCAAGCTGGGCAGGGCGGCCCACATCGCCGGGATCATTGGCATAGGCATGGGAGCCCTGGGGAATCTTCAGGCCAAGGGCGGCAATGACGCCGTCCTGGTCCTGGGCAAAGCTGAAGGCTGCGCGCACATCGGCAGCAGTGGCAGGGCCTGCACACAGCAGGGTGAGCAGGATGAGAGGTGCGAGAAGGACGAGAAAAAGCTGAAGAGGCAGCAGGCCTCGGAAGATGCGATATATGGCTTTCCTGGAAAACATGGCAGTCCCGTGATCAGGGCAGTGTGCCCCGGTGGCAGTCGGAGTTTTGTGTGAGAAGCCTTGCGGGAGTTGTTCGGAAAGGTGGCTCGATGCTGCCTGCAGCAGACAGCTGTCAGCCTGCCCTGCAGCATACCTGACTTGGGCAGCACTGTCACCTTGCGGCGCGAGGCGCCAGGGCGCGCAAAGGCTGTGCGGCCGTGGCAGGCTGGATTTGGGCAGAGTCAGTCTTGAGGAGAGCGGCAGGTGCTGGCAGGCACAGGGGAACCGGCAGGCAAGAAAAAAGCCTCTGCAGCGTGCGCTGCAGAGGCGTTATTTGCAAATGGTGGGCCATCGGAGACTCGAACTCCAAACCAATTGATTAAGAGTCAACTGCTCTACCAATTGAGCTAATGGCCCGTGAACAGAGAGAACCTATACTTTTCGGCTCTGTTCGTCAAGCAATTTTTGCAGATTTTTGCCAAAATGGCGAAGATTTTCTATATATTCCCGGTATTCTTTAAGAAATTTTCTCTGTGCCAGGCAGACGGGAAAGGCAGCCCTAAGTGCAAAGGCCAGCTGTCAGTCTGCCCCGGGCCCGGCAGGCAGTCAGGGCAGGGGCTGCCTGCAACTCAGGCTGCCCCGGTTTCCCGGAGCGCCCGAGGCGCAGAGAGCGCACAGGCTGCACAGGGCGCTGCCCCAGGCGTTCAGCGGGCTGCTTCCTGTCCTTCGGCAAAGGCCGTACTGGCAAAGATACTGGCGCCGCTCTTTGCAGTGAAGCTGCTGGTGACAATATAGAGGTCCCGTGTGCCGGGCCTGATGGCAAGGCTGGTGGTCACAATGTTGCGGCCCTCATTTCTGCCAGGCAGAAGGATCTGCCCAATGGCAATGCCGCTGGGTGAGAAGGCCAGCACACGGCCCTGGGTGTAGATGGCCACATAGACATTGCCCTCAGCATCCGTGCGCATGGAATCCGGGGCAGGTCCCTGGAAGTGATAGGGCACGGAAACACCTGTGGAGACAGGGGTGGTGGTGTCCGCAAGCTCTATCCTGTGCAGGAGATTGCGACCAAACTCCGTGACCCAGAGCACAGACCCGTCAGGGGAGAGGGCTATGCCATTGGCCTGCACAAGCCTGCCCAGCACACAGGTGACAGTCCTGTCAGGGGCGAAATACCAGACCCCGCCCACAGGGTTGCCATACGTGCCTGTGAAGTCAGTGAAGTAGAAGCCGCCCTTGCCGTCCAGGACAAGGTCGTTGGGCATGAAGCCAGCCTCTGTGCCAAGGATGGTTTCAAGTCTGCCGTCCTTTCCCCAGGTCAGGATGGCGCCAATGCCCCTGTCCTGGTTGATGGCAGCAATAAAGAGGCGCCCGTCCCTTGCCAGAGCAAGACCGCCGGGATGCAGGTCCTGCAGTTGCACAAGTGTGCGCACTGTTTTGTCCGGCCCTATGGCCATGACACTTCTGGCTGTGACATCGCAGAAATAGAGGGTGCCGTCCCTGTCTGCAAGTGCGCCTTCAAGGATATGGTTTTCCCTGTTGACGGCAGCGTAGAGGCTGGCCTCCACAGTCTGCAGACTGCGTTCCGCTGCAGGAATGGGCAGGGCACATCTGGTCTCGGCCGTATGCTCAAGGCCGGCTGCAGGCGTTGCTGCCATGGCAGGGGCGGCAGCACACAGCAGAGCTGCGCCGCACAGGCAGGAGAGGGCAAGGGAAGCAAGGGGTGTACGCATGGGGAAGCTCCCGTATGAAGTCTCGCGGCTTGTGTGGCCGCGGGGCTTGTGGTTTTTGAACTGTCCTGGCAGAGCAGGATGCCTGGCCCGCGCCTGCCTGTGTTCAGGCTCTGCCGGGCAAAGCTCCCCAAGAGTGCACCGGCTGGCTTTTCATTGCAAATACGTATTGTGCATGCCGTACTATGTTGTACAGGCATACTTTGACGCTCCTTTGCAGGATCAGCAAAGGGCAGCGCCGGAGAGGTTCTCCGACGCTGCCCTTTCCCGGAAGAGATGGCCGCCTGCGAGCTGGCTTTGTGTCAGCAGGCCCTGTTGTCTGCTCTAGCGTGCTGCGCGCAGCGGCGCAAAGCTCTCGGGCTCTGCAAAGGCTGCAGCGTTGTGCGCCTGCTTGTTCTCCAGTCTGGCCAGGTCGCGGCGCATGAGTTCCATGATGATGTGCGTTTCCGTCTGCGACTGCACCTGCGGACGGGCAGGCAGGAGGCTGTCCTGCAGGAAGAGAGACAGCGCCTGAGAGCTGGCCCAGACATTGAGGATTTCCTCAGTGGGCATGGACTGCAGACGCTCGGAGAAGGAGAGGTCTGTATCACAGATCTCCTGGAGACTCATCATTTGGCTCATGATATCCATGTTGGTGTCCTTTGACGGTGCCTCATGCAACACACAGCGCGTGTCTGCCGCATGAGGCAGCCGACGACGAAGGGGAGTCCGAAGCAGCGCTTCGGGGGAAGTCTGCCTGCCTTCAGGCAGGGTGAACATGCTGGGTTCAGCCCAGGTACTGGGCCTTTTTGACGATATGCAGCAGATGGGTCAGGGTGGCATTGCCGCGCAGGGGACCCAGCACTGCCTGGCAGATATGGAAGGGCGAGAGGTACTCCTCCTTCCAGCTGCAGTGCAGGACAAGTTCCCCGCATGCAGCCCCGCTCTCTCCGCAGTTCCCGTCCGGGAAGTCGATGCCTTTCACCAGTCTGCGCACATCCGTGGTCTTCACCCCCTTCTTTGTCTCGCGGGCAAAGAGGAAGGTCTCCCTGTCCAGGAAGTCCCGGAAGGCCTGCGTGACCTCTGCCAGGGGCAGCTCATCCACACGCAGGGCAAAGTCCTCGGCCTCTGAGAGGCGGGCCTTGTCCCTGAAGGCAACTTCCTCCACCTTCCAGGCACGCATGCCCCTGGGCAGGCAGGCATTGAGACGCCGGGTGAGCTCTGCCTCGTCAAGGCGCTCGCGCAAGGTGACGGAGAACCACTCGCACAGGCTCTCCATGCCCACAGGCAGGGCTCTGCCGAAGCTGAGCAGGGGCATGGGGTGGAAGCCCTGGGAGAAGGCCATGGGAATGTCTGCCCTGCGCAGGGTGCGGTCAAGCACAGCCTGCAGCTCAAGCTGGGACAAAAAGGCGGATTCTTCGCGCTTGGTATGCCACACGCGCAGGCTCACAGCCCTGACGATGAGCGCAGGGTCGAGCTTCGGGGGCTCGGGCCTGATGTCACGCAGGATCAATCGGCCCTGCTCGTCCCTGGCAGGGGAGTTGGGCACCTGATCGCGCTCAGGGTAGACCAGACGGTTGTGGATCTCGTACCCTGGCGTTGCAGCCAGCAGGCTCTTTGCCCTGCCCTTGTCACAGGCACCGCACAGGCTGCAGCCATGGTAGCGACAGTCTTCGGTCACCCGTGCCTCTCGGGCCTTTGCAAGCTCGCGCAGCAGAAAGTCCTCCGAGACACCGCCGCTGATATGGGACCAGGGCAGGGGAGAGCCGGGCTTTTGCCCCCTGATACAGGTCTCGGGCTCAAAGCCGTGTTCTGCCAGGGTCTCGAGCCAGGGCTCAAGTCTGAAGTATTCCTTCCAGCCTGTGAGGATGGCGCCCTTGCGAAAGGCTCCTTCCACCACGTCGGCCATGTTGCGTCCTGCACGGGAGAGAATGCCCTCAAGGTGGCTCACCTTCGGGTCATGCCAGCGCAAGGTCAGGCCGCGAATCTTCTTGAACTCGCTGAGCACAATGTGCACGCGCCTGTCGATCTCGGCAAGCGAGATCTGATCCTCCCACTGGAAGGGGGTGAAGGGCTTGGGCACAAAGGGCGAGAGGGCTGCCGTGACAGCGAGCTTCGGAGCTCCGGGGCCGCCTGCGTAGCGCACCTTGCGGCACAAATCCACAATGGCCAGCAGGTCCTCATCTGTTTCCGTGGGCAGACCGATCATGAAGTAGAGCTTGACCTGGCGCCAGCCGTACTCAAGGAGCTTCTGCACATGGGTGATGAGCTGTTCTTCCGTGACACCCTTGTTGATGACGTCCCTGAGCCTCTGGCTGCCTGCCTCAGGGGCCAGGGTGACACCTGTGCGGCGCAGCTGCGACATCCTGTCCATGATCTCATCATCAATGGAGCCCACGCGCAGGGAGGGCAGGGAGAGGGAGATCTGCTCCTGACTGCAGCGGTCCAGCGTGGCCAGGCTCAAATGCTTGAGGGCAGAGTAGTCACCGGCACTCAGGGCCAGGAAGCTGATCTCATCAAAGCCAGTGTTTTTGATGCAGTCCGAGAGAATGGTGCGCACCGTGTCCACGGAGCGCTCCCTGCTGGGCCTGTAGACATAACCGGCATTACAGAAGCGGCAGCCTCTGGTACAGCCTCTGGCTATCTCGATAGAGAGGCGGTTGTGCACTGTGGCCAGGGGAACAACCTGAGTGGTGGGCGAACAGGTGCTCTCAAGGTCTGCCACAATGCGCCGTCTGGGCTGAGGAATGTCCTCTGCCACGGGCACAAGACGCCCTGTGCCGTCCTCCTCGAAGAGGGAGGGCACATAGATGCCGGGGATGTGGCAGATCTCGCGCAAAAACTGCGTTCTGGGTGTGCCCTTGTTCAGGGCAGCTTCCAGGGCCGCAAAGAGCTCAACCATGGTCTCTTCGCCGTCTCCGAGGACAACGCAGTCCAGGAAGGGCGCCATGGGCTCTGCTGTGAGGGCTGCACCGCCGCCTGCGCAAATCAGCGGACAGGCCTTCATGTCCTCCGGGCGGTCTTTGGTGCGCAGGGGAATGCCGCCAAGGTCCAGGACATTGAGCACGTCCGTGTAGCAGAGCTCGTGGGTAATGGAAAAGCCCAGGTAGTCCAGCTCGTTGAGGGGGGTGTCGGACTCCAGGGTGGCAAGTGTTGTGCCAGTGGAGCGCAGGGTGGCGCAGGCAGGGCCGTCTGGCTCGTAGACACGCTCAACCCACCAGCCTGGCCTGTCATTGAGGATACCGTAGAGGATCTTCTGGCCCAGGTGGGACATGCCCACTTCATAGAGGTCCGGGAAGCAGAGTGCTGCGTGCAGGGTCACAGAGGCCTTGTCCTTGCGGACAGCGCCCTGTTCAATGCCGAGATAGCGGCTTGGCTGTGTCAGAAGGGGGAGAAGTTCGCGCATGAAGAAATGGTGTCCGGGGCTGTCAGCGTGGAGAAACGCTCTCTTCCGAGATCCTCAGTCAACAATCAACAGTTTTGGATCAACAGGTATGGGGCAACAGTTTTGAATCAACAGTTGCGGATCAACAGTCGTGCAGCATCTGTCTGAAGAGGAATTGCTGAGGAATTGCTGATGATCTGCAGAAGATCTGTCGAAGATCTGTCGAAGATCTGCTGAAGCTCAGCAGTCGGGGTCGTCTGTCATTCCCGGGACAAAGAAGGCGGCAAGAAAAAGGGGGCATGAAGCCCCCGCACATCTGTTGCAAGTTTCTAGTGAATGAGGCCGGAACCACTGGTGGTGGAGCCGCCGAAGTGAATCTTGCCGAGGTTGGAGCTCACGGAGAGATTGGTGGTCACTTCGATGTACTTGTCCTGCAGCTCCTGGGCAGTCTCCGCAAAGCGGTAGAGGATGAAGCGGCCTTCAATGCAGGCATCAAAGGTGTTCTCAAAGGGGAAGCCGTAGGGAGCAAGCAGCATCTGCATGCCCTGCTGAGTGGGCACGTTCTGCAGCTGCACGACGTTCTCGAGCATGTCCTTTTCGGCATTGTACTTGCCGAGAACGATTTCGCCGGAAACAAGCTTGACCATTCTGATGTCAAAAGCAGCCATTTTTCTCTCCTGTACTGGAAGGGGATGTGTGCCCCTGTGGTGGAAATTCTGCCTGTCTGAGGGATCTGCCAGACGCCTCTGCAGGGAACAAGATGCCTAGTCGCAAGCAGGCTCCTTGTCAAGCAGAACTTTGCCGTGCACACGGAGCAAAGGCCGCAGGCAAAACTGGCCATACCTTTGAGATAATGCGCTCTTTTCTGCGCAAAGGCATGATGACTGCTCCTGCCTGCCCTGGCCCTGCCCCTGTCTGCAGGCTCAGACCTCTTCCTGTGCAGGAGCCTGTCTGCAGCTACTGTATGTCCGCCTCAAAATGCTCCAGGTTCTTGATTTGTCCGACCACACTGATCACGTCGCCGTCCCGGAAGCAGTAGTCCGCAGTGAAGTTCACGTCTGTATAGTCATTGTACTCAACGGCAATGATGTTGACCCCGTAGCGCCTGCGGATGTTCATGTCCTGAATGGTGGTGCCGATCAGCTTGCGGGTCACCTGTATGCGCCGCACTTCTGCATTGCCGCTCAAGGCAATGGAGTCCAGGAAGCTGTTGTACAGCAGTCCCTTGCCAAGGCGTATGGCCATATCCCGCTCCGGAAAGACAACAGTGGCACCAAGCTGCCTGAGTGCTTCGCCGTGAATATTGCTGGTTGCCTTGGCAATGACATTGGCAACACCCATCTTCAGCACTGTCATGGTGGTCAGGATGCTGACATCAATTTGTTCTGCAATGCAAATGACAACAATGTCGCAGTTCTGAATGCCTGCTTCCTCAAGGGCAATCTGGTCCAGGTTGTCAATAATCAGGGCCATTTCCGTGAAGCGGCGTGCTTCGCGCACACGCGAGACATCCTTGTCAATGGCAATGACGTCCTTGCCAGCCGAGGCAAGGCATTCCACCAGGGCAATGCCGAAGCGTCCAAGGCCTATGATGCCATAGGTCAGTGCAGTCTTTGTTGTTGTCATGCCAGTCATCCTGTCTTTTAGTCGATGCATGTATGTCAGACGAGAGTGTCAACCTGTATGTCAGTCTGCTGCCTCAGCCTATGGTGATGGATTCCTCTGTGTAGCGGACACTGGGCAGGGGACGGTTGATCCACAGTGTCAGCAGGGTGAGTGCGCCTATTCTTCCGGCAAACATGGTCACAATGAGGAGCAGCTTGCCTGCAACACCAAGCTGTGGCGTGATGCCTGTGGAAAGCCCCACTGTGCCAAAGGCAGAAACTTCCTCAAAGAGCAGGGCAAGGAAGCTGTGCTGCGGTTCCAGAAGACACAGGACAAAGGTTCCTCCGCAGACCAGGAGGATGGAAAGCAGGGTAATGGTACAGGCTTTGGAAAACACTTCAAAGGGAATGGTACGATGAAAGGCCCCTGCATGGCGCTTGGTGAACAGGCTGCGCACATGCTGCACCAGCACAAAGAAGGTGCTTGTCTTGATGCCGCCGCCTGTAGAGCCGGGAGATGCGCCAATGAACATCAGAAGGATCAGGGTGAACAGGCCGGCATCGGTAAAGCTGCCAATGGGGTACGTGGAAAAGCCGGCCGTTCGTGCGGACACGCTCTGGAAGAAGGCTCCAAGCCAGGAAATCTCCTCGGTTGCCTTCAAAAGCAGGGTGCCTGCGCACAGCAGGGCCAGGGTCGTTGACAGGACCACCTTGGAATGCAGGGTCAGCCTGCGGAAGGATTTTTCCCGCAGCATGTCCAGAATGACCAGAAAGCCCAGTCCGCCGAAGATGATCAGCACGCTTGTGCTCAGATTCAGCAGCACATCGTTCTGGTAGGGAATCAGGTTTCTCAGGCCTCCCAGAATGTCAAAGCCGGCGTTGTTGAAGGCGGCAACAGCATGAAAGATGCTGATCCACAAGGCCTGTGCTGGAGGGTAGTCCTGAACAAAGACACAAAAGCCTGCCACAACACCTGCTGCCTCAAAGCACAACGTCATGAGCAACACCGCCCTGACAAGGCCGGCAATGCCCCTGATCCCCTCGATATTCAAGGCCTCCCTGACCAGCACCTGCTGTTTGATGCCAATGTTCTTGCGGGCAATGAGAATCAACCCTGCGCCAAGACAGGTGACGCCCAGCCCGCCAATCTGGATCAGTGCGGCAACAACAACCTGTCCGAAGAAGGTGAAGTGATCTGCCACGTCAATGGCAATCAGGCCTGTGACACACACGGCACTTGTCGAGGTGAACAGGGCGTCAATGACACTGACATGCACCCCCTCACGTACAGACAGGGGGCAGAGGAGCAGCAGGGTGCCAAGCAGGATCACCAGGGCAAAGCCCAGTGCAATCAGTCGTCCGGGGGGCTGTTTTTTCAGGTGCGCAAGCATGAGTCCTGTGTTTCCTGTCCCTGCCGGGACAGGGATGTGTCTGCAGCAGTGCCCGGAGAGGGCATGCCTTGGGTGCGCTGTGCCAGTCTCAGGCGACGGACACGTCCGCTGCCCTGTCTACAGGGCTTTTGGGCAAAGGGCAAGGGGGCGCACAGTCCCTGCCTGATGCTTTTCTGACTGATGCCATTCTGCCTGCTGCGATCCTGTGATCCTGTGATCCTGTCTGCAGC
Organism: uncultured Desulfovibrio sp.; assembly: GCA_949291675.1. Classification (GTDB taxonomy): domain Bacteria; phylum Desulfobacterota; class Desulfovibrionia; order Desulfovibrionales; family Desulfovibrionaceae; genus Desulfovibrio. The sequence goes on from CASEWR010000069.1 coordinate 8,682, forward strand.
CTGTCTGCTTCCTTTCTGGCTGAGACGGGCCGGGCTGCAGGGAGCGCAGCGGACCTTACGCAGCTGGCTTTGCCCGGCGGCGTAAGGGCTCAGCGGCGTCCGGACAGCGGTTCTTTGGCAACAGGCCTTTGGCAACAGTCCTTTCGCCGTACCGGCCCTTGTGCAGCGGATCTTTCTCCGTACAGGACCGTGCGGCTCCTTCCTGCAACGCAGTGTGAACAGGCCGCAAATGCATGGGGCAGAACGACAACGTGCAGACAAAAAATGAAAAACGTCTTGCTTTTGTGCCAGAATAGGCTAGTGTCACAACACTGCCTGTGCCAGTTGCACAGCGTCTGCCTCTGCCCCTGAACGTAGGATTTGTTATGAAATCAGCCATACACCAGCTCTGCGAAGCCGATATCGCCAGACTGGAAACCACCCTTGACTATCATTTTACCAACAGGGGCCTTCTGCTGCGCGCGCTGACCCATTCCTCCTATGCCAACGAGTGCGGCCTTGAATCTGCCCATAATGAACGCCAGGAATTCCTTGGCGACGCCGTACTTGAGCTGTGCGTCTCCTGGGAGCTCTACAAGCGCTTCCCTGACACCAGGGAAGGCGATCTGACCAGACTGCGCTCAAGCCTTGTCAACACCACCAGCTTTGCCAACAGAGCCAGGGAGATAGGCCTGGACAAGATGCTGCTGCTCGGCCGCGGCGAGGAAGGCCAGGGCGGACGCAGGCGCGACAGTGTCCTGAGCGATGTCTTTGAGGCAGTGCTTGCTGCTGTCTATGAGGACGGGGGCTATGATGCAGCCCGCAGGGCAGTGGCCAGGCTCTTTCGCGATATCTGGCCCGAGGACCCGCACGAGGGCAAGAAGGAGCAGGACCACAAGACCTGCCTGCAGGAGAAGGTGCAGCACATGTTTGCAGGCGAGCGCCCTGTCTACACCCAGATTGCTGTCACAGGCCCGAGCCATGCCAGGCTCTTCACCATGGAAGTGCGTCTGCCCGACGGGCGCACCTTCAAGGCTGAGGGCACAAGCTGCAAGAAGGCAGAGCAGGCCGCAGCTGCCCGGGCCCTGCGTGTCATTGACAAGCAGGCCGGATGACAGGCCATATGACAGACCAGGCGCCAGGCCGCAATACAGGCCGGCAGGCCATCGCCAGAGCAGACGACAGGCGGGGCTGACAGGTTCCTGGCAGGCCCTGACATGTTTCCTGCCCCTGTACAGCCATGGCTGCCGGCGCAGCGACTGGCAGTCGCAGATGGCAGGCTGACATGTCAGGATGTCAGGATGTCAGGATGTCTGGATATCTGGATGGTGCGTCTCTGCCGGCACAGGGGGCGTCCCGCACAAGCCGGCACGCCCTGACACGAATTTTCCCGGGCACGAACTCGCCCTGACACGAACAGGCCCGGGCACGTCAGAAGACGCCAGAAGACGTCAGAAGACGCCAGGCGTCGCCAGACGTCGTCAGCACTGCCCGTGCAGCTAATGCATAATGGCAAGGCTTGCGAACAGCTTCTTCAGGTTGAGGGCATCCCAGGGCATGTACTCGGCAATGCTGAGCCCCACCACCTGTGTGGCTGCCTCCACATCCTGCAGGATGCGGGCCACATGGGCCAGACGCAGCTTGCCGTGCTCGGCCTCAATGGGGTCGGGCACATCGGGATTGACGAAGAGCAGGGATGTGAAGAAGGCAGGATCCAGCACGTCAAGGTCCAGATGAATGGCAAGGCGGGTGACGTGGCTGGCTGCAATCCAGTCCAGGATGGCGCTGCTGTCCTGCATGAGGGAGGCTGAGGGCACAGCCTTGAGGCCCAGTCTGTCCATGGTTGCGCGCTCATGGGCAAGGACGTTGTCCACACCGGCATAGAGGACCTGGGAAGGGAGGACATGGCGCTGCACCATGGCTGCCATGGCAGGCTCGCCGTCGCCGAGCAGATTGCCCAGCACCATGGCATGGGCGTGATCAAAGTCCTTCGGGGTGGTGATGTCCGGGTGGGCGTCAATCCAGAGAATGCCCAGGTCCCCCTCGTAGCGCTCGTTCAGGTAGGCAAAGGGTGCCTGGCTCACCAGACAGTCCCCGCCAAGGGTGATGACGCGATCCGGCTTGTGGGCTGCAAGCAGGGCAGTAGCTGCTTCCATCTGCTGCAGAATCATGGAGCGATAGAAGACGCCGCCTTCCTTCGGGGCCTCCATGCCCTCGTGCCAGGCAGGCACAGGCACTTCCAGCACAGGATCACTGGTTTTCGGGGCAAGGAAGTTCAGAAGGTAGGAGCCAAAGGCGTAGATCTGGCCCGGATAGGCTGTTTCATCATAACCGCCCTGCCACTGGGGAAAGACAAGACGGACGGTTGCAGGTCTGGATATGGGACACCTCATGAGGGAAAGTTGCCTGGGAAGGTTGCTTATAATGAGCTGGTAGTGAGAGCAGCTTGTGAGAGCTTGTGCCTCGCTGGCAGGGCTGCTCGTGCAGTTTGCAGCGCAGGCTTGTGCTTCGCTGGCAGCATTGTTCGTGCTGCTGTGTGCTGCGTTCCCTGCTGTGTTGGGGTGCAGAACAAGACCCGCAGGGCAGGAAAGGGCTGAAGGCTCTGGTCAGGCTGGCAGCTGGCTATTCGGGGAGGTCTGCAGCAGGTTTGGCAGCAGGTTTGGCAGCAGTGCCGGGCTGCAGGGCCCTGCACACCAGGGTTTTGAAGCTCTCGCAGTGCTTTTGGAAGTCAAAGTGCGGGTCAATGGCAGTTCTGGTAATCAGGCCGTCAACCAGGGCGTAGAGCCAGCAGGACACAGCCTCAAGGTCCAGACTGGCATCAATCTGGCCTGCATCGGCTGCCTTGCGCAAAAGCGCCACAAAGGCAGCCCGCATCTCGCTGTCTGTCTCCCAGAAGACCTTGTGCACGGCAGCATCCCTGGCTGCCACAGCCAGGATTTCTGCCCACAGACTGTGGTCCACAGGGTAGCCAACATCGCGGATGCAGCCTTCGAGAAGGCGTAAGATGGCTGCCAGGGCGTTTTCTTCTGACATGGACTCCCTGGCCTTTTGAGCACCCTGACCGTGCTCGCGGCGTATCATCTCCAGGAAGAGGGCCTCCTTGCTTTTGAAATGCACGTACAAGGCCCCCTGGGCAAAGCCTGCCTCCTTTGCAATGTCCGTCACCGTGCAGCTGGCATAGCCCTTGCGGGCAAAGCAGCGGGCTGCGGCTGCAAGCAGACGCTCTTTTGAGGCTGATTTCTGATCTTCTCTGGCCATACTGAACTCCTGTTCACTGAATGAATGATTATTCATTAAAACAGGACGCACTGCCTGTCAAGAAGCAGGCTGGCTTGCCATGTGCTGCTGCATACAAGGACTGCATATAAGGGCTGCACAGACGTTGTGCTGCGTGCTGCAGCAGTGGACGAGAAGGGCCGGGCACAAGGGTGCAGATCCTCCTGCCCTGGCTATGAGATCGGCCAGTGACGCGGATCAGCGGGAAGCGCAGGCATGCGTTCGGGAATTTTTTCTCTTTTCCCCGCTGGAAAGCTGTGCTATGCTGCGCCCATGACAGGAGGGAATACCAGCGTGTCCAGATTGCGTACAAGCTTGTTGTGCATGCTGCTTGCCGGAGCCCTGACAACAGCCCCGGCTGCCGCAGCAGAGGACTTTGACGCTTCCACGGAAGGGAAAACCACCATCGGCACTACAGCAGCGCAGCAGGCTGCTGCAGCAGACACGAGTGCTCAGGCAGCAGCGGCCGAGACGCACACAAAGGCTGTCAGCGCACAGCCTGCACTCGCAGCAGCCCCTGCTGAACCAAAGATCGCCGAGCCGCCCGCAGTACCTGTCACTGTGCACGCCACAACGCCTGCCACGGCGCACGCCAATGCGCCTGCCAGGGCTCCTGCCCAGACTCCTGATCAGGCAGCTGCTGAAGCGGAGCAGACAGTCGGGGCAGCGCCTGCAGCTGAGGCAGTGCCAGCAGGCGAGGCAGCAGCTGCAGCCAGTGCCGCCGACGAGGACGTGCCTGTGCGCAGCCTTGCCAACGAGCCAGAGAGCAGGCTTGTGGGCTTCATTCCCTCTGTGGCCCTGGTGCGGCCTCTGCATACAGAAACCGATCTGCCTGCCATGCAGATTTCCCTGGGCCTGGTGAACTTTGTGGGTGAGGTGGACACTGCCTACCCTGGCGAGGATGCCTTTGCCATCCTGCCCCTGGGCCATGATGCCGTGGTGGAAGTCTACGAGCTCAGCTATGACGGCATGGAGCTCATCCAGCCGCGTGAGCCCAGTGTGGTGCGCCCCATGGGTGCCAACGAGGCCTATGTGCTGCGCGTGCCCTATTTTGCCGGCCATCCGACCAGAGAGATCTGCGTGAAGACCAGCGGCAGGAAGCATTGCTGGCGCCCGGGCACAGGTGAAATGGGAGACGGCTTCCTCTCCTGGAAGCGGACCAAGGGCCTGGACTAGCCTGACAACGCTCCGGCAATTTCCCTGTCCGGTTGCATCCTTAGTGGTGCAGGAAGGTCGTTGCGGCCTTCCTTTTGGTGTGCCCGGGCACCGGATCCTGAGCAGTCAGATCCAGAGCAGCCGGATCCTGAGCAGCCGGATCCTGGGCAGCCTGGATTCTGGGCAGGCAGGGTCCTGTGCACAAGTGCAGACACAAAGCCGCAAGTGCAAGAGACAGGGCACAGCCGGAAGCGCAGGGCGCCCGTGTGTATTGTGCTGTCAGACCTTGCAGACAAAAACAGGCACCCACGGTGCCTGTCTGTTCCCCGGGGAAGAGAATGCTGTTTGTGCCCTGCCTCAGCCTGCCAGTCTGGCAACAAGGCCTGAAAAACGCATGCCGAGCTGCAGGGCCAGGATGCCAAGCACAAGCTGCCCTGCAAGATTGAGCGCCAGTGCACACCAGGCCTTGTTCACAAGCAGGGCATTGCAGTCAAAAACGAAGGTCGAGAAGGTCGTGAATGACCCCATGAAGCCTGTGAGCAGGATGATGCGGGTGGCATCGGAGAAGAGGCGCCAGGTGCAGGCCATGCCCCAGACAGCGCCAAAGAGAAAGCAGCCTGTGATATTGGTGAGGAAGATGCCCCAGGGAAAGGCAGATTTCACCAGCATGCCCACAAGACTTGAGAGTCCGTAGCGGGCAAGGCTGCCCAGGGCTGAGGCCAGGGCAAAGAGGGCGAGATGGGACAGGCTGAGCATTACTGCTGCCTTGCCAGACCTGCCACAGTGGCACAGGCCTTGATGCCCAGCAGTTCACCGGTAAAGCCAAGGCCTTCTTCCGTGGTGGCCTTGACGTTGACATGGCTCTCGTCAAGACCAAGCAGACGGGCCAGATTGCTGCGTATGGCCTGCTTCCAGGGCTTGAGGCGCGGCTTCTGGGCAATGATGGTCACATCGGCATGGGTGAGCTGCACATGGGCCTTGCGCACAAGGCCCATGACCTCATTGAGCAGTGCCACGGAGCTCGCGCCATCATAGGCAGGGTCAGAGTCCGGGAAGAGCTCGCCGATGTCGCCCTTGCCGATCATGCCAAGCAGGGCGTCCATCAGGGCATGCAACAGTACATCGCCATCCGAGTGGGCAGCAATGGTATACGTTGTGTCTATGGCAATGCCGCCCAGGACCAGGGGACGGGTGCCGCCATAGCGGTGCACGTCATAGCCCCAGCCTGTGCAGGGCACGGTCAGGGCATTTCTGTCTGCAGAAACGGCTGCAGAAGCTGCGTCAGAAGGGGATGCAGGAGCTCCTTGCGCACTGTCCCGACTCTCCCCGGTACTGCCGGCATGCCCCTCGTTTCGGGCAGCGGCATGCCTGTCGCTCTGGCTGTGGCTGTCGTCAAGGGCCCTGAGATCTGCAGCTGTGGTGATCTTCACGTTTGCTTCCTCGCCTTCGCAAATCCACACTGTGTGTCCGGCAGCCTCCATGAGACTGGCATCGTCTGTCACGGTGTTGTCCGGCGTATTGAGTGCCGCATGGGCTGCCTGCAAAAGCGCCCTGTCAAAGCCCTGGGGGGTCTGCACTGCCCTGAGCATTGCTCTGTCCGGGGTGGCAAGAACACGCCCCTCGCTGTCTGCCTGCTTGATGGTATCCTTGACAGCAAGGCCCGGGATGACTGCTGTGGCCCCTTCTGCAAGTCGTGCCAGCATGGTGTGCACAAGTTCTTCAGAGAAGAAGGGTCTGGCCGCATCATGGATACAGACAAAGGCAGCGCTTTCAGGCACGTGTTGCAGGCCATTGCAAACGCTGTCCTGGCGTCTGGCACCACCCTTTGCAAAGCGCAGGGGCAGGGTGAGGCCTTCTTTGCCGGCAAGTTCTCTGGCCTCTGCCGCATTCTCTTCCATGGTTTCGGGCGGAAAGACCAGCACAAGGCCGCCGAAGCGCTGTGTGGCAGCACATGTGCGCACACTCTGCCAGTAGAGCGGGCGGTTTTTATAGCGCAAAAACTGCTTTGCACAGCCTGTGTGTGCAGCAAGGCGCGTGCCCCTGCCTGCTGCCAGCAGCACAAACCAGGGTGCTGTGTCTGCGGCAGCAGCACAGCCTGCAGTGCCTGTGTTCATAGCAAGCCCTCTCTCCCGGGCCGGCCTGCCGGACGGGCTGTGGGCTGTCCTTCTGCGTGTCCTTGGGTCAGGACAGCGGCCAGGACAGCGGCCGGGTCCGCTGCAAAAAAAAGACGGAGTGGAACTGTAAGCCGGGTTTTGTCGTACAGCACAAGGCTGCGAGACCGTCATTCCTCTGGAGACACAGTTACCTGTGCCCTCTAGCAACCTACCCGGGAGACATATGGCCGGGCCGGCCATCTCCCCTATTTGGTTTTGCTCCGGACGTGGTATGCCGAGCACGCTGCATTACTGCCGCGTCTGGTGGTCTCTTACACCGCCGTTTCACCCTTACCCGTTGCCGGGCGGTTTGCTTTCTGTGGCGCTGTCAGAGGGTCACCCCTCCCGGGTATTACCCGGCGTCCTGCCCTGTGGAGCCCGGACTTTCCTCTCAAAGCCCCCTGCAACTACAAGGGGCATTCAAGCGACGATCCGTCCCACTCCATGAATGTGTCAAATTTGGATATGGCGCACGTGAAGGCGGCAAAAGTATGCTGTCACCCCCGCAAAAAGGCCCGTCTGCAGGACAGGGGCCCCTTTGCGGACGCCATATGCTTCCCGTGCCTACTTGTCGTGCTCGCTGTCCTCGGAATCGTCGGTCAGGTCAGCAAGGCCGGTCATTTCGGTCATATCGGTGAGGTCAGAGACATTGGCCATGGTGCTCATGCTGTCCAGGGTGGACTCGATGTCACCCATGCGGCGCAGTTCCTCGTCATCCTCACCAGAGGACACAAAGCCCACATCCTCGCGCTCTTCCTTGTAGTCCCCCTTGTCCAGGGCAGCGGAACGGCCCATGGTGGTTCTCTTGGCAGGATGCCTGCCGGCTTCCTGCTCCCTGGCCACGGCAGCCTGGGCATCAGGGTCATCGGCGATGTAGTGATCGCGCCAGACAATGATGCGCTGGCAGGAGGGGCAGTTCTTGATGTCTATGCCGCGCAGAAGCTCGTTGAAGGTCTGGGGCGGCAGGGCAATGTGGCAGCTCGGACACACGGCCTCGGACAGGGACACGATGACAGGGTGCTCCAGGCGCTTGCGGATGAATTCATAGCGCTCGAGAATGGGAGCAGGCACGTCAGCGCACTTGGCCTCGCGCTCGGCTCTGTCAGCCTCAAGCTCTCTGGACACCACGGCCATCTTGGCATTGAGGGACTGGCGCTTCTCCTCCACCTCGGCCTTCAGGGCCAGGTAGTCGGGCTCCCTGTCCTCAATGATGCTCTCAATGCGCCGCTGCTCGTCGAGCAGGGTCACACGTTCGGCCTCGCGGGGCTGGGCCATCTTCTCGATGCTGTCGATTTCCCTGGTCACGGCGTTGTACTCACGCTCGTTCTGCACGTCAGAGAGCTTGTCCCTGCTCTTGCGCAGACGCTCGCTTTCCTCTTCCATGCTGCGGCGCAGCTGGAGTTCCTGCTCGCGCAAATGGGCCACTCGTTCCTGGTAGCGCTCAATGTCCTGCTGCTGCTGGGCAAGATCGCGTTCCTTCTCCTCGAGTTCCTGGGGTTCCTGGTGAAGCTGCAGCTTCTTCTCGTAGATCCTGTCGTCGATCTTCTGCAGTTCCTTCAGGCTCTTGATCCTGCGCAGGTAGAGTTCGTGCTGCTTGTCAGCTTCCCTGGTTTCCATGATCTGATCCATGTTGTGTCCTATTATGTCCTGTATCCTTTACGACCGTACCCTTTACGACCGTATTTATTTGCGGTCGGGAAGGGTGGCTCCCGGTTACTCCGGTGAATGTCTTGAAGTCGTGGAAAAGTCTGCCTGCTCCGGCTGACGCCCTGAGCCTGGCCTGCCTGGCAAACGGGCTCAGACGCCCGGGGCCCTGCGGAAGGGAGAGGTGGAGGCAACAAAGAAGGTCTCAACACCGGGCAGGGTGCCAAGACGCTGTGCCATTTCGCGCATCATCTCTTCCTCAAGGCTGTGATGCCCGACATCGAGGATGCCGATTTCCGCATCAAGGGCAGCGTGGTACTTGATATCGCCGGTAATGTACAGATCTGCCCTGCTTGCCACAGCCTCGGCAATGAGCGAGCCGCCAGAGCCTGTGCAGTAGGCAAGGCGGCTGATGGTCTCAGGCACAGGGCCGGTGGTGACGGCAAGGTGCATATCCACCCTCTCGGAAAGTTTTGCCACCACTTCCTCAAGGCGCATGGGGGCAGGCAGATCCCCTGCCAGGCCGAAGCCGCAGGCCTCTCCTGTCTGTTCGAGCAGGACCGGGCGGCGCAGGCAGAAGTGCCGTGCAAGCCAGCCCGCAGGGCCGTCGGGCTGCACATCCAGGGAGGTGTGGGCAGCATAGAGGCCGGCATCAGCCCTGAAGAGCAGGGAGAGCACCTTGTGGTAGTTGTCGAGCCTGTCCGGCAGATGCGGGGCGAGGGAAAGGGGATGGTGGGTCAGGATGAAGTCCGCACCCTTGTCCAGGGCCTGGGCAATGGTCGCAGGCACAGGGTCCAGCGCCACGGCAAGGCGGTGCACCGTCGTGTGTGTACAGGCAACCTGCAGGCCTGACTTGTCCCAGGAGGCAGCGCCTGAGAGGGGAGCGATTTCTTCAATGGCCGCAACAAGGTCTGCAACCTGCATGGTGCATCTCCCGGGGAAGGTCCCCTGACAAGACGGCGCCAGCGCAGCCGGACAGCCGGACACGACCGCCCGGGCCAGGCCTGATGCCGTCAGAACGCCGTTCGAGTGCTTGTTCAGGCGCTGTGCAAACGCCGCCCGGACTCAGGCCTGATGCTGGCTGAACGCAAGTCAGACGCCGTGAAAGCTGGTATGAGGCCGGCTGGATGCAGTTCCGGCACTGCCCGGATGTCGTCCGGATGTCGCCCGGACGCTGTTCTGGCGCCGGTTACAGGCCGCGCAGATGCTGCACAGCGTTCAAAAAGAGCATGGTGCCCGGCGCGTCCACTTCCTCACGTGTCCAGCCGGGGTGGTTGGTGACGTGATTGAAGGCCTCGGGATGGGGCATAAGGCCCATCACGCAGCCTGTGGGATCCGTGAGGGCTGCGGCATTGTCTGCGGAGCCATTGGGGTTGAGGGGATAGACAGCTGTGGGCTCGCCTGTCTCGGGGTCCGCATAGCGCAGGGGAATGAGTTCTTCTTTGAGGAGCCTGTCCAGAACTTCCTGTGAGGCGGGCACAAGGCGGCCTTCGCCATGGCGCACGGGCATGCGCATGAGCGGCAGATTCTTGGTGAAGACACAGGGACTCTCGGGGTTCGGGGCAAGGGTCACCCAGCGGTCCTCAAAGCGCATGCTCTCGTTGTGGCCCAGGGAGACCTGACGGGTGAAGTCCCCGTCAAAGCCGGGCAGAAGGCCGAGCTTGACCAGAAGCTGGAAGCCGTTGCAGATACCCAGGATGAGCCTGCCGTCGCGGTAGAATTTTGCCAGCCTGTCGTAGAGAAGGGTGCCTGTGCAGTCGCGCATGTAGCGCCAGCGCATGCTGGCAGCCTGTGCAGCACCAAGATCGTCTCCGTCCAGGAAACCGCCAGGGAAGATGAGAAAGTCGTACTCGTCGAGAATGACGCGACCGGCTGCAATGTCCGAGAAGAAGACGATGTCCGCCTTGTCCGCACCGGCCTGGCGGGCTGCATAGGCCGTTTCTTCGTGGGAGTTGGTGCCGTAGCCCTGGATGACGAGGGTATTGACTCTGCCCATATGAGAAGCTCCTTAGCTGAAATGGGTCCTTACGTTACACATTGAAAAGCCCCTCGTCAATGTGGCGCAATCCTGTCTTTTCGGCTATAGAATGGCGCGTTGGTAGTTTTGTGTCTTCATGTCCGGCATGCCGGCAGGGGAATGTCCGGCACTGGAGACGTTTTGCGCGAGCTTTTTTCGACTTTTCAGGAGCAGGTCTCATCTGCCCACAAAGCCAGGGCTGCCAGGGGGCAGCGCGGGAGGCGTTTTGAAAACCAAATTTATCTTTGTGACAGGTGGTGTGTTGTCCTCGCTGGGCAAGGGGCTGGCTGCAGCATCTCTCGGAGCGCTGCTCAAGACCCGCAACATTTCGGTCACGATCCAGAAGCTTGATCCGTACATTAATGTCGATCCCGGCACCATGAACCCCTTCCAGCACGGCGAAGTCTTTGTGACGGATGACGGTGCCGAAACTGACCTCGATCTCGGTCACTACGAGCGCTACCTCAATATCTCTCTTTCGCACAAGAACAATACCACCTCAGGCGCCATCTATAATAATGTCATTGCCAAGGAGCGCAGAGGCGACTACCTCGGCGGCACTGTGCAGGTCATTCCCCACATCACCGACGAGATCAAGCGCTTTGTGCTGGCTCTCGGCGAGGGCGAGGATGCCCCTGACGTGGCCATCATCGAAATCGGCGGCACAGTGGGCGACATCGAGGGCCTGCCCTTCCTGGAAGCCATCCGCCAGCTGCGCTCCGACCTTGGCAGGGACAACTGCCTGAACATTCACCTCACCCTGGTGCCCTATCTGCGCGCAGCAGGCGAGTTCAAGACCAAGCCCACCCAGCACAGCGTCAAGGAGCTGCTCTCCATCGGCATCCAGCCCGACATCATCCTCTGCCGCTGCGAGCAGGTCATGCCGGATGACTTGCGCAAGAAGATTGCCCTCTTCTGCAACGTGGACACGGACGCAGTCTTCTGCTCCATTGACGTGGGCAATATTTACGAGCTGCCCCTGTCCTTCTTTGAGGAAGGCTTTGACCAGAAAGTGGTCATCATGATGCGCCTGCCTGCCAGAAACGCCCATCTCGAACCCTGGCGGGAAATGGTCTACAACTTTGCCCACCCGAGGGGCGAGGTCACCATTGCCATTGTGGGCAAGTACGTGGAGCTCAAGGAGGCCTACAAGAGCCTGCACGAGGCCCTCATGCACGGCGGCGTGGCCAATCGCGTGGCTGTGAATCTGCGCTATGTGAACAGCGAGCAGATTGACGAGACAACTGCCGCGAAAATGCTCTCCGATGTGGACGGTATCCTTGTGCCCGGCGGCTTCGGCTACCGCGGCGTGGAAGGCAAGGTCAGTGCCATCCGCTATGCCCGCGAGAACAACATTCCATTCTTCGGCATCTGTCTTGGCATGCAGTGCGCTGTCATCGAGTTCGCCCGCCACGTGGCAGGCCTTGAGGACGCCAACAGCGAGGAATTTGACAAGCATACCGCCAACAAGGTCATCTACCTCATGAAGGAATGGTACGACGTGCACACAAGGAACGTGGAGCGTCGCAACGAGACCAGCGACAAGGGCGGCACCATGCGCCTTGGCGCCTATCCCTGCAAGATTGCCCCCGAGACCAGGGCAGCTGCTGCCTATGGCGAGGAGCTGGTGCACGAGCGTCACCGCCATCGCTATGAGTTCAACAATGCCTTTAAGGATCTGCTTGAGGAGAAGGGCCTGGTGTACAGCGGCGTCTCCCCGGACGACAGCCTGGTGGAGATTGTGGAACTGAAGGATCACCCCTGGTTTCTGGGCTGCCAGTTCCATCCCGAGTTCAAGTCCAGACCCATGCAGCCCCATCCCCTGTTCAGGGACTTCATCCGTGCTGCAGTGGAACAGAAGGCCAAACGCGGCTAGTGGAACATTTGTGCCCCCGGGCAGGGCGTCTGAAGGCCTGTGCCCGGGGCGTTGTTGTGGAGATTCAGCATGTCGGAACGTTTTTTTGGCACGGATGGCCTGCGGGGCAGGGCAAATACCTGGCCCATGACCGTGGATGTGGCCCTGCGCCTCGGCCTTGCCGCAGGCATGTTCTTCAAGCGCAAGGGCGACTGCCAGCACAAGGTTGTCATTGGCAAGGACACCAGGCTTTCCGGCTATATGTTCGAGTCTGCCTTGACGGCAGGCCTGTGTGCTGCCGGTATGAAGGTCATCATGACCGGCCCGCTGCCCACCCCGGCCATCTCCTTTCTGACCAGGAGCATGCGCGCGGACTTCGGCGTGGTCATCTCTGCCTCGCACAATCCCTACATGGACAATGGCATCAAGTTCTTCGACGAGGAGGGCTTCAAGCTGCCTGACGACCAGGAAGACGCCATTGCCGCCATGGTGCTGGATGCGGACTACCGCTGGCCCTATCCCAATTCCGACAAGGTGGGCAGGGCCTCCAAGATTGAGGACGCAGGCGGCCGCTATATTGTTTACACCAAGAGCTGCTTTCCTGCCGGCATGACCTTGAGCGGGCTGCGCATTGTGGTGGACTGCGCCAATGGTGCCAGCTACAAGGTGGCCCCCCTGGCCCTGGAGGAACTGGGCGCGGAAGTGGTGCGCATTGGCACAGACCCCAATGGCCTGAACATCAATGACCATGTGGGTGCCCTGCATCCCGAGACCATGGCTGCCAAGGTGAAGGAAGTGCGCGCTGACGTGGGCATTGCCCTGGACGGCGATGCGGACCGGCTGATCATGGCTGACGAGCACGGGCACATCCTGGACGGCGACCAGCTCATGGCTTTGTGCGCCAAGGACCTGCTCGACAAGGGCGAGCTGCCAGGCAATGCCATTGTGGCCACAGCCATGAGCAACCTGGCCCTTGAGGTCTTCATGCAGGAAAATGGCGGCAAGCTGATGCGCAGCAAGGTGGGCGACCGCTATGTCATGGAAATGATGCGCAGGGAAGGGATTCTGTTCGGCGGCGAACAGTCCGGCCACCTCATCTTCCGCAAGTTCTCCACCACAGGCGACGGCCTTCTGGCAGCCCTGCAGATTTTGCGTATCCTGCGCGAGAAGGACCGTCCCCTCTCCGAGATTGGCAGCAAGCTGCAGCTCTTCCCCCAGAAGCTTCTCAACGTGCGTGTGGAGCACAAGGTGCCCTTTGAGCAGAAGCCTGTCATTGGCGAGACCGTGGCAAAGATTGAACAGGCCCTTGGCGGACGCGGCAGAGTGGTGCTGCGCTACTCTGGCACCGAGGCCCTCTGCCGCATCATGGTGGAGGCCGAAGACCCGGACAAGGTGGAACTCTATAGTAAGGAACTGGCAGACGTGGTGCGCCGCGAACTCGGCTAGCAGCAACGCTGTCAGCATCTGTGCAGGCGGTCCTGTGGGAGAACCCATGGGGCCGCTTTG
>CASEWR010000070.1 GCA_949291675.1 uncultured Desulfovibrio sp.
GATGACATGGGCCTTGGCAAGACCTTCATGGTGCTGGCTGCCCTCAATGTGCTGGCAAGGACCTGCAAACAGCAGGGGCGCATCTGCAAGCCCGTCCTGGCAGTCATGCCTGTGGTGCTGCTGGAAAACTGGCGGCAGGAAATCGACAAGGTCTTTGTGCACCAGCCCTTTACAGGCATTGTGATCCTGCAGGCAGGGGCAGATCTTGGCAGATTTCGCAGGAAACACATGGGCAGGGAGAGCCTTGCTGTCAGTGCCGGGGATATGCCCTCGCTCACAGACATGCGCTATTCCCTCAAGGTGGGCCCTGATTTCGGGACAGGACGCCTGGATATGCCGGGACGGCTGGTGCTCACCAATTACGATACCCTGCGCGACTATCAGTTTTCCCTCAGTCTGGTGGACTGGGGCTGCGTCATCTTTGACGAAGCCCAGGAGATCCGCAATCCCAATACCTTGAAATCACGTGCAGCCAGAGCCCTGCGCACAGACTTCTGTCTGGCCATGACCGGCACACCTGTGGAAAACAGCCTCACGGACTTCTGGGCCATCTTTGATACAGTGCGCCCGGGGCTCTTAGGCTCCTTTCAGGGCTTCAACAAAACCTGGGTGCTGCCTGTGGCCAGGGCCAGAAAGTCCGGCGATACTGAGGAGGCCGCGGCCCTGCGCCTGCGCCTTGGCAGGGAGCTGCGGACAAAGGTGGGCGCTGCCATGCTGCGCAGAACCAAGGAGGAACAGCTTGACGGCCTGCCGCGCAAGATTGTGCACGACGGACAGGAAGAGGCGCAGTACAGCGCTGTCATGAGCGGTGCCCAGCTTGAGCGCTACAACAGCATAGTCAATGCCGTGGTGCAGGCAAAGCAGGCGGACACGGAAAAAACCGGAGCAGAGAGCCTGCGCACCATTCTGCTCCCCAGCCTGCGCAGGCTGCAGAACGTCTCCCTGCACCCTGACCTTGCTGACGGCGAGGTCTCCCTCACCAGTCTGAAAGAAGGCAGGGCCTGGCTTTGCCGCTCGGCAAAGCTCTCCCTCATGCTCACCATTCTGGACGAGATACGCCAGCGTGAGGAAAAGGTCATTCTCTTTGTCATCAACAGGGCGCTGCAGCGCCTGCTGGCCCTCATCTTAGGCGAACTCTACGGCATTCACGTGCACATCGTGAACGGCGAGACAAAGACCGTGTCCGGCCGACAGGGGACTTCAGGGCGCAGGAGCAGGTCTGATCGTTCAGAGAGCTTTGCGGATGCACAAGGCAGCGCTCAGGCCATGAGCAGGATGGAGCTCATCAGGGACTTTGAGGCAGGCGAGGGCTTTCAGATCATCTGCATGTCGCCCCTGGCAGCAGGGGTGGGGCTCACGGTCACAGGGGCAAACAATGTCATTCACCTGGAGCGCCACTGGAATCCTGCCCGCGAGGCCCAGGCCACGGACAGAGTGTACCGCATCGGCGCCACAAAGGATGTGCACATCTATCTGCCCCTGCTGCGCCACCCTTCCCTCATGTCCTTTGATGAGAACCTGGCCCTGCTGCTCTCCCGCAAGACCGAGATCAGGAATGCGGTCATGAGCGTGGAAGAAGTGCAGGCGCAGGACTTTGACAGCCAGAAGATGTTCGGCGCAGCACCTCAGCCTGATGCCATGGTCACTGCGGACTGGCTCGAGACCATGAGCTGGGAGTCCTTTGAGGCCCTGGTGGCCTGCCTTGCACGGCGCTCCTTCGGGGGCACAGTGTGGCTCACAAAGCGCAGCGGCGACCATGGTGCGGACGTGGTGGTCACAGGAACACGCGAATGCGCCATCATCGAGTGCAAGCTCTCGCGCCGCCCCTATGGGGACAGCGGGGCTGCCTGCAAGCCGTATACAGCCTGCACGGAGTACGGCAAACGTCTGGGCAGGCGCTTCACCAGGGCCATCCTGGCAGTCAATGCCCCGCAGGTGGAGCACAATGTGCGCGAACGGGCTGCGGCCCTTGGTGTCACCATCTGGGACAGAGACTATCTGGCAGCCGAGCTTGGACGCGCAGCCATTCCCTGCACAGAGGTGGAGGCCATGCTGGCCAGTGAACGCCTGGCCTGAGGGTGTGCGATGGCGTGCCGCAGGTGGCAGAGGACGGCAGGGACAGCAGCAAATGGACTACAGCAAACGAACGGCCTGCTGAACCTGACAAAACAGCAAAAGCCCTGAGAACGCCTTCTCCCGGACGTTCTCAGGGCCTGAATTCGTGTTCTTCTTTCATTCTCTTCCTTCGTGCTCTTCTTTCGTTCTCTTTCTTCGTGGTGTCCATTCCGTCCTCCCCAAAAACAGGGGGACGACGGAATGGACACTCTTCATGATGGGATATTCATGGGGGGGGGATGGCAGCAAAAAACTGACATGTCCGCCATAAACACGGACCGGACGTCTGCCGGGAAAGGCAGGCCTTTCCCGGCCTGCTTCAGACAGTTTTGTGCGTAGGCGTCAGTGCCGCACTTCGGTCACTCCCTGCCCCGGGGGCGCTCCTCAGCCCGGGCTTACCAGGCCTTGATTCCCAGGCCAGATCTCGTATTGGCAATCAGCTTTTCAAGCTCTGCCTCGGAGACCTCCTGAAACCAGTCCGGCAGCATGGGTGTGTCGAGGCTGCCACTGCCCATGTCCCCGGGAACAAGGATCAGGCCGATGACATCACCGTCGCCGGGCACGGCAACAGCCACCTGCCAGATGCCGTTGCCGCCGGGCACAAAGCACTCCTCCTCGTCCAGGCCCAGGGCATTGCAGAAGAAGGTCGTGCTGCCAAAGGGCGGGGACGCCCTGACAAAGTGTTCGGCAATGGCCTTCCCCTCCCCGCTGGCCATGTCTGCAGCCCAGGCCGTAAAGCCGGCCCTGCTTGCTGCAGCGCGCAGCTCGGGATCTGCAAGGGGCACAAGGCCTGCCGGGATGTTTTTCTCGGAAGGCTCATAGAGCAGTGCCACGATCTGCAGGCCCTTGTAGAGGACAGCTTCTGCCTTGTAGGCGTCAAGGCACTCCCTCTTCATCGCTTCCAGAAGCTGCATGTAGGCTGCATGGGTTGCAATGATCGAACCGGCTTCGTCGCAGGTGCCAAGAAAATAGCGTGCGCTCACGTTGACTCCTGTGTCAGTAGACACAAATCTGCTGCAGTCTGCGCAACACAGCACTGGCAGGGCTGCCAGGGCAGACTGCACGTTCTTCTGCCGGGAAAGAGAGTTCTCCCGGCCTGTTGCATGGGCGTGTCTCCAGACCCCCTCACCACCTTGCTCCTTCGCACCTCCCGCCGTCCGGCTGTGTTCTCTCCTTGCCGGCCGTCTGCTGAGGTCCTGTTCCTGGCTGGGGTACCTGGTGTCCAAAACCTGAAAACACGTCATGTGCAAATACTTGTGTCGGCCTGTGCAAAAGTCAAGGCGGCTGTCAGGCAAAAAAACACAGTTTGCCAGCCTTGCCCCCACTCTCCTGGCCTGACAGGGACATGCGCCAGCCACGAAAAAGCCCCTCTGGCACCCGGGTACGGGAGACAGAGGGGCAGTGCAGCCTTTGTGGTCTGCTTCCTGACGAGCCTGACTGACACGCCTGCCTGACGAGCCTGCGCAGAAGAGCGCAAGTTGCGAGCAGATCAGGGAGCCGGGCAGTGAGCTGGTCAGTGAGCAGATATGGGAGCTGCCTGACAGGCTATTCGATGATATAGGCCTTGAGGATCTTGCCGTAGTAGCAGACGTGATAGTCCCTGTTGCACATGGGGAAGGTGCCGTCCACGTCTTCAGGGTACATGGTCTTCTTCACATCCTCGGGCACGGCGTTTTTGTCCAGCAACTGTCTGTAGAGCACCTGGCACTCCAGGGTCAGGGGCAGTTCGGCAATGCCCGGGGCCTTCACAAGGTCGGATTCCACCAGGGTGAGACCAAGGTCTTTGACCTTATCGGTGTCACGGCCGCTTTTGGCGCCGCAATAGGCTGTGATCTTCTGTGTCTTTGTCTCGCCCAGGGGCACGTTGAGGGTGAAGTCCTGAGATGCATCCAGCATCTGGCGGGTGAAGCGGCCTTCCCTGATATAGATCATCATCATGGGCATGCTCCACATGGTGCCCAGCGTGCCCCAGCCGATGGTCATGCAATTCACTTTGTCGCCATCTTTTGTCGTGACAAGAACCCCTTTGGGAATGGCGGCAGTGATCTGGTTGGCGTAGTCAGTGACGTTGATTTCGCGTTTTGTGCTCATATCATTGTTCAGCGCTTGCCTGCATGCAGGGGCGCTGCCTCCTGATGTGTAGATTGTCTTGAGTAGATTGTCTTGAAGTGCAGCCTGCGGCCATACGTCTGGACGTCCATCTGCGTTTGGGGCAGGCCTTCCACAGAGGGGAAATAGATACGGCAAAACGCTTTGTCAATGCCGCACACAGTCTGGCAGAGGCTTTGTAACAGACTGCTTTTCTTAACTATATGTGCCGCAAGGTCAGTACCGTGCGTGCTGCCCGCCAGGCTGGCCTTCCAGCAGCTGCCACACCTGCGGCCAGGTTTCAGCGATCTGTCAAGCGATCCTGCCTGCGTCCTGTGCCTGAGCTGCCGCAACTGCGGGCACCTGCCTTGCGGGGAGCTGCCCGGGTGGCTGCCTGAGTAGTTGCATGGGTGATGCGCAGCACCAGGACGTCCGTCAGCAGTGCCACAGCCAGGGCTGCAAGACAGGTGAGTGGCAGAGGAAGATGAGGAAGATGGGAAGATAAGGAAAGAGCAGTGCAGTACTCAGAAAGAAGCCCAGAAGGCCGAAAATGGCAGTGGTGACACCGCGCAGGTAGCGGTGCAGACTGTCATAGCCGCTCTCAAGCTGCAAAAAGAAGGAGGTGTCCATTCAGTCGCCCCCCTGTGTCACAAACTTTTTGCAGCACGGGGCATAAAACCTCTTGCACTCCCGTAAGTAGCTGTAAACGGAGTGACACGTTTTCCAGTCATACTCTTACTCCTCCCCATTATGCACGAAGCTGCTCCGACATCTTCAACACTCCACACAGCACTCTGGGACATGCAGGGGGGCAATGGAGTATTGGACACATATGCCATGGAGAGGCTGGTTGCCTATCATATGGCGCACTCCAGTGAACCGGAGTTCATAGCAGGGGTGCTCAAGGAGCAGATCTCTCTGCGCAGCCAACTGGAAGCTGCACATCAACGCATTGCGGAGCTGGAAGCTGAGTTAGAAGCCGCCAGGCAACGCGATGCTGCGTCGAAAGCTGAGTTAGAAGCCGCCAGGCAACGCAATGCTGCGTCGAAAGCTGAGTTGGAAGCCGCCAGGCAACGCAGCGCTGAACTGGAAGCCCTTGTAGTGAACATGAGGGCGGAGCAAGCCAGTGCCAAAGAACGCCAGGCTCTTGGCAAGTCTCATGTCCCCACATCCAAACAGGATATCGCTGAGAAGGCTGCTCGCCAGGCAAAGAACAGGAAGAAGGCGAGTGAGAAGAACTCTCTGAGGGAGTTTGCCCGAAGGCAGGAGCCTGAGAAGGAGCCTGGGGGCCAGCCTGGTCACACAGGGCATGGTTTTAAGCTCCCCGTCAAGCCGGATATTACCGAGGAAGTCCCGCATTATCCAGCCGAGTGTCTCCGCTGTTCCCATTGGGAGGAGTGCCGGCAGAAGATGGAATCGTGCGGCACTCGTCATGAGGTCGATGTCGTCATCCAGACCATTCATCGTCAGCATAAGGTCATGAAGCGTCAGTGCCCTGTGACTGGCAAGACTGTCTGCGGCCAGTTTCCTGCTGATATCACTGGGAGCAGGCAGTATGGTCCCACACTCAAGGCGCTGGTTGGCCACCTCTTTTTCGAAGGAGGCATGAGCCACGAGAAAGTCTCCTTAATCCTGGCCGGACTCGGTATTCCTATGAGTACGGGAACGGTATACTCCATAGTCAGGTACCTGGCATCACAACCTTCACTGATCGCAACAGTGGAGCAGATACGCATGGCCTTACTCATTGTGTACGTTCTCTGTAGCGACGAGACAGGGCTGGCTGTGGAAAACTTGACCCTGTGGGTTCATATTTACGCTACGCCGGACTATACCTACTACTGCCTCTCGGATAAGCGAGGACTTGCCGGGATAGAGCTGGCTGGCGTCCTCCCCGGATTTGCCGGGATCGTGGTGCACGACTGCTGGAAGCCATACTGGAGTCCTGACCTTCACCTGGATCCGAGCCAGCACGCCCTGTGCAATGCCCATATCATCAGAGAGCTCGTCAGGGCACACGATGTGTTTCCGGATGAAGCATGGATTCTGAGCCTGGCTGGCTTACTGTACCGTGTAGGCAAGCTCTGCATGAAAGGCAAACTACGGAAACAGGCAAAGCTGCCCGCCTTCATGCAGAGAAGGATTCGCGCACGTTATACGGCGTTAGTAGAGGAAGGGAAAGCGCTGCATCCCAGACAGGAAAGGCAACAAAAAGGTCGGGGACGGGTCGCGCAACCCAAAGTTGTCAATCTCCTGGCCCGCCTGGATACTCTGATGGATGCAGTGCTCCGATGTATGAGTGACCTGAAAGTGCCCTTCACGAACAATCTTGCAGAGCAGGCGGCCAAAGCCATCAAGGTCCGTGAGAAGACCAGTGGCCGGTTTGCCACTCGTGAGGGAGCCGAACGGTTTCTCGAGATGAAGTCCTACCTGCAGACGGCCAAAAAGAAGAACATGACAACCTTCGAGGCTATCAAACTCTGCCTGCAGGACCAATGCACCAAGATCCTGACAGAGCGCTGAATCTGACACTACAAACAGCAAGTACCCGTAAGCACCCTCAAGCGAGGGTGCTCTACAAACACGTCCTTTCCATGCCCCCAGCTCGCTGGCTGGGCACTCCCCTCCTGACCCCATGCACGGGGGTACTACGGGTCGTGGCCTGCTAAACCAGCCTCCTTTGACTGGGCTCTCCTGCCTGAATCACCGGGAAGCCATTGGTGTGGTCATAAAGCTTCGACACATGGAGGGCGACTGAATGGACACGTCAGAGGTTCTCCATGGACTTGGAGCTCAATGTCAGACATACGGACAGCGCTCTTCTCCCTGCCGGCATCTTTCCCACTTCCGCTAAAACAAATCGCTTTGCGAGCCTGTCCGAGTGAGGTACAGAATCAAAACGTCCCCGTCCACTTCATAGATTAGCAGCCAGTCCGGGGTAATATGGCACTCACGACAGCCTGCAAATTCCCCGGCAAGCTGGTGATCCCTGTTCTTCTCCGGCAACGGTTCCCCCGCAGCCAACTTTTTAATAATATCCGTCAGTAAAGAAATATCGTAGCCGCGCTTTTTCACGCGTTTCAAATCCTTCTGAAATTTTGTAGTTGGTCTAATGTTGTACATCGGCAAGCAGCTCCTTCATCATAAGATCTACGTCTGAATAGGTTTTACCGATGTTCAGATCGTTCTTCATCCGCCGGACCTCCCTGATTGCTTCGACGGTTTCAGCGTTCGGCACATGGCCACTGATTTCAAAGGGTATTCTATACTCCCGCACAGTCTTACGCGCAAAGATATTGAATGCCGCTGTCATCGTCATACCCATGTCTGCACAAAACGCTTCAAACTGCCGCTTCAAATCTGCGTCCATGCGAATATTAATATTGACATTTGCCATAGCCAGATACCTCCTTTCGACTATAGTACAACTTTTATATACATTTTATATACGATGTCAACATACCTTCCCACACGTTTTGCCCCAAATCAAAGAACAAAGGTACCTACTCAGCTTCGGCCAGCTGGGCTTGATTTCCGAGGCCTAGTTTGGATAGCATCCCCATAGATTGAGGTGCACGTATGAAACTGGACCTGACGCTAATACAAGAGGCAGATGCCAACCTCCGGAAAGCTGCCGAAAAAGAGCCGCTCTCCGAGGAGTTCAGACAGTCTCTCTATGCTTACATGGATATGGTGAACGAGTTCTTTGCATCTATCCAGGAATTTCTCGTGCGCGCAACGTCCAAAAACAGCCATCTGCCCCCTTCCAACCCAGATCCCCGGGGTTTTTAGCAAGTATCAGATCGTAAAATTTTTTATCTATTGGTAATACAAGCAATTTTACCAGGGAAAGAGAGCTTTGGGAAAGCATATTGTTACCTTGTAAATATTATTTTATGCAAGGTATCATAAGTACCGACGACTTCACAAAGAGTAATGATGAAAAATACA
>CASEWR010000071.1 GCA_949291675.1 uncultured Desulfovibrio sp.
TCATTCCTGACGCAGACGTGCCTGCAAGAACCTTCCGCTTTACGCCTCCCAAGGATGTGGAAGTGGAAGATCGCATAGAAAAGCCCGCCATTGAGTCCAGGGATCTCTTCTAACCCTGACCAGTGCATGACATCTTCTTCAGGCTCCGGCAGCTCCCCGGGGCCTGTTTTGCATTCAGGGCACAGTGCAGGTGCAGCACAGATACAGCACTTGGTGCACACAGGAACAGGGCTGTGCTGCCGACAGGGACAGTAGTGCGTCCTGCAGCACTTCCTGGTGATGCTGTGGCACAAAGCAGGGACAGTGTCCTGTCAGTGAAGTGAACACTGCGTTCGCGACTGTGCACAGGGCTGTCGGGGCTGCCAGGAGCTGTGAGGGCAGGCTGGCAGACGCCGAAGGTGTCGCGGCAGCACTGTCAGGCAAGGCTGCCTGCAGGCATGAAAAAACGGGACCCAGGTGTCAGGATCCCGTCTGCTATCTCTTTCTCTCGTACAGTCGCTTACTTTGCAGCTGCAGGAGCGGATTCTTCGTATTCCTTGCGCAGGCTCTCCATGACCTCATGCACAGTGCTGATGCGGTCAATGCGGCCCACATTGGTGCCACAGAAGGCAAAGCCTGTTTTCAGGTTGCCGCGCATGGCACTGAGCAGTGCCAAGGCAATACAGTAGGGCGTCTTTTCCCTGTTACAGGTCTTCACACAGTGATAGATGCAGCGGAAGGGCTTTTTCTTGCCCTGACGGGAGGCCTCAATGAAGTCATTGCCAATGGCACGACCCGGCATGCCCACAGGGGAGTGAATGATGGTCACATCCTCTGCTTTGGCATTCACATAGGCTTCCTTGAAGCGGATGTTGGCATCACACTCTTCCGTGGCCACAAAGCGGGTGGCCATCTGCACACCAGAGGCACCAAGGCCCAGGATGCGGCGGATGTCAGCACCTGTGAAGACACCGCCACCGGCAATGACAGGCACGGCACGACCGCACTTGTCCTCAAGCTCCTTTGCCACCTCCACGACCGGGGGCACGATCTGCTCCAGCGCAAAGGCAGGATCCGTGATTTCTTCTTCCTTGAAGCCCAAATGACCGCCGGCCTTGGGGCCTTCCACCACAAAGGCGTCAGGGGTGTAGTTGAAGTTGCGCATCCACTTTCTGGCCAGAATGGAGGCTGCTCTGGCAGAGGAGACTATGGGCACAAGCTTGGTCTTGAAGTCTTCCTTCTTCTGCTCACAGGCCTCGATGAGGTACTTGGGCAGGTCCGTGGGCAGGCCGGCACCGGAGAAGATGAGGTCTGCACGGGACTCTATGGCTGTGCGCACCAGCTGGCTGAAATGGGTCAGGGCAACCATGATGTTGACACCAATGAGCCCCTGGGTTTTCTCTCTGGCCTTCAGAATTTCTCTGTGCAGGGCACGCATGTTGGCAGCAAGGGGATCCTTGTTCACATCCTTGTCGAGCATGCCGATCATGGCTGCTGCAATGGCTCCTATGCCGCCTTCATTGGCAACTGCCGAGGCCAGACCCGACAGAGAAATACCCACACCCATGCCGCCCTGAACGACGGGCATGGTGGCTGTCAGATCGCCGATCTTGAGAGAAGGAAGCGTCATAGATCCTCCAAAAAGCTGAACAAACACGGAGCCTTGTCAGGGTAGGGACGGAGCCTGCCCTGCATGTGATGGCCGTGGCATAAGGGTTATGAAAAACAGGTGTTCCAGGAAATACTTGAACTCCTTTTTTACACAAGGATGCCGAAAAAGGCAAATAGCCTGTTGCAGGCGATCAGCGTCCGCAACACGCTGATCTGTATCCGAATCCGTGTCCGGATCTGTGTCCGGGATGTGTCAGCTCTCTCCTGTGTCCGTGGCCTGTATCAGTCTGTCCAGCCTGCCTGTGCGGTCCTGAAGGCTCCTGGCAGAGTGTTGCATCACTGTGTCTGTCATCGTCTTGTCAGTGTGCCTGTCATTGCGTTCTGTCACTGTGTTTTGTCATTGTGCTCTTGTGCTGCGTATTTCTTCAGTCGCTGCAGCAGTGTTTTTTTCGCTTTGCCAAAAATGTCCTCAGGCAGCGGAGCAAGCAGGCGCTCCACATGTCCCTGTTCGGCCATCATGCGGCGGGATGTGGCAAAGTTGAGGCCGTCTATCCAGGTGCCGAGCAGAAGGCGGAAGTCATTCACAGTGGTGAGATCCGTGTAGGAGGCTGTCACGCCTCGCAAAGCGCAGTCGAGCACTGTCTGCGAGAAGCCGCGCCTGTCATCTGGCAGGCTTAAGATCACTGTGGGCTCGTAGGGGCCTTCACTGGACAGATGGCCGTCAATGACGCGCAAAATGTCGAGCTTGTCTGCATCGCGCACAACCAGGGCTGCCACATTGTGCTCCATGCCTTCCGGCAGGCGAAAGGCATTGTGCCAGCGCACTGCGGCAATGACGTCTTCTGCAATCTCAGGCTCATTGCGCAACACCTGACATTTCTCCAGCACAGTGCTGCTGAGAAGGCCGTGATTGACGGATTCTTTGTCCTTGAAGGTCTTCCACACTCTGTACTGCGCAAAGCGCCCCACATCATGGTAGAGGGCTGCCAGCATACAGACACGCTCATCCGGCAGGTTTTCTCCGGCACAGATGGCTCTGGCATTGTCCACTACCCGCATAGTGTGAAAGAGCTTGAGTTCCAGAGGGGCCGGATCATGGGGACAGACAGCGATTTCTTTGTCTGCGTACGATCTGAACCAGGCAATATGGGCATCAAGGCCTGCTTCCCCTGCCGGAGGCTTTGGCAGGGCAAAGGGGAAGGGAGGAAGAACAAGGTCAGACATGGCAGCAATCCCTGCCAGAGAGCGAGGGCAGGGGCAGGAAGAAGGGAGAGTGAATGGCTGCCTGTGAGTGTGTGCAGCAGGCAGCCTGCGGTATGTGAGCTTAACTCTGGCACAAACGCGCGTAGGTGCACCAGGCACAGCGTCTGGGATCCCCCATCTGCACCAGCTCCCGGGCATTGTGCATATGCATGAGGACAAGCTCTACCAGGTTGGGACAGCGGTTGAGAACAAGTGCATGGCGCTCTGCCAGCTCTTCGCAGCTTGCCTTGCTCTTCCTGCGCCTTGTGTCAATGGGAATTTCCTGTCCCTTCTCTGCCAGAGCCACAAAGGCTGCGTTCCGGAAAGGCGCATCAGGCCAGGCATCAGGAGTATTGCTGGCCAGACGCAAATGCCTGTTCTCACTTCTGCAGATGGTCACATAGCAGGGCAGCTGAATACTGGAGGCATTCTGACGCAAGGTCTGGAAGAGTTCCTCTAAAAGCTCATGGTCCCTGGCATCCAGCGTGGAGGCAGAGGCAAGCGCGTCCACCTTGTCAAAGAAGTCGTCCATGTCCCACAGCCTGGCATCCACATTGTTGATGTGGCCAGTCTTGTAGTCCAGCACCACAAGGCCGTGCTCGCGCCTGTCCATTCTGTCTATGCGGCCCATGAGGGAGATATCCCTGTTGCAGACAGAAATGGTGGCCCGCAGCTCTGCTTCCAGCAGGATGGGGCGGCTGTCATCAGGCTGGTTATGAATGTACTTGTCCAGCTTGCGTATGGCCTGTGCTTCCAGCATGGCCAGGCTTGCTGGAGGCAGCGTCTTTTGCAGCAGGCACTCAGGGGCATGAATGGTCTCTTTAAAAACCTCGACAAGTTCTTTAGAGGCTGCATCCCTGTCTGTCAGAAGTTCATTCAAATGGCGCCCGTGGAAGATTTCAAGTACCTTGTGAATAAGGGTGCCAAGACCTGCAGGGTCATCGCCTTCATTGACCATGTCCTGTTCTTTAAGACCAGCCAGACACTCGAAGCCAAAGGCCAGGGGACAGGTGAGATACTTGTCCATGGCAGAGGGAGAGACAAGACCTGCAAGGCGATCCTGCATGAGCTGCAAAACTTCATGGACAGCAAGAAAGCGCGGTGCGGGCTGCATGGGCGTCAAGCGGCAG
>CASEWR010000072.1 GCA_949291675.1 uncultured Desulfovibrio sp.
CTGTCAGTCTGCTCTGACAATCTGTTCTGGCAGTCTGCTGCCGCCCGGGGGCCTTGTGCCACTGACTTCGCAGGGCACTCTGCCCATTGTACGCTCCCCTGCCAGTTCCAGCCCCCTGCTGGTCGCCCGGCAGGCCTGTCTGCGGTTCTGTCCGCCGGCCTGGCCGCTGGTCTGTCCGCTGGCAGTCTTCTTGAGGAACGATTGATGTTTGCGCGTCTTCAGGCTCTGGTGGTCGCCTGCATGCTTCTCATGCTGACCACTGCCCCTTCTGCTCTTGCAGCCCCGACATCCGCCACAAAGGCCACCCAAAAGTCCGCCCCCATTGAAACACTGTCTGTCCAGGGCCTGCAGAAGCTGGTGCGGGCCGGCAAGGGACGACCTGTGGTGGTGAACTTCTTTGCCACCTGGTGCCCGCCCTGCAGGGCTGAAATCCCCATGCTCGTGGAAATGGCTGACAAGTACAGGGGCAGGGTGGATATCGTCGGCATGACTGTGGACAATGATGCGTCCATGCCCAAGGTCATGCCCTACATTGCCCAGATGAAGATCAACTATCCTGTCTATCGCGCAGGAACAGATATTGTGCAGGCCTTCTCCATACGCAGCATCCCCTTCAACGTGGGCTACGACAGGAAGGGCAAGGTGGCCTGGGCCTTCTCGGGCTTCCTTGACGATGCCGCCTTTGAGGAAATGATAGGCGAACTGCTCAAGTAATGGCTGCAGAACGGTGTCTGCATGCCGGCCCTGTTGCGCAGGCGTGCGGCGTGCGGCCCTGATGCAGAACACGTTTCGGAAAGCGCCCCCGCTGCGGGACGCTCTCTTCTTTTTTCACGTGGTGCGGACTGTGGCTGCACCAGGCATGTCTTTCCACGCAGTTTCAAGAGATTTCAAAAGAACATGGACGAATATATCATTCGCAAGGCGCTCATCGCCGATGTGAAACCCATTCACGGCCTGCTCATGGCAGCCGCCATGAAGGGACAGCTGCTCCCCAGGGCCCTGACCTATCTCTATGGGCACATTCGCAACTTCTACGTGGCCGAGGACAGGACAGGGGCCATTGTGGGCTGCTCTGCCCTGGCCCCTGTGTGGGAGGACCTTGCCGAGGTCTGCTCCCTCATGGTGCGCGAGGACCTGCGCGGCAAGGGGCTTGGCCGCATCCTGGTCCAGACCTGTATCCGGGACAGCACCGAGCTCGGCCTGACCAGAGTCTTTGCCCTCACCTACCAGGAGAAGTTCTTCAATCACCTGGGCTTTGACACTGTGGAAAAGGATGTGCTGCCCCAGAAAATATGGGCCGACTGCGTGCACTGCCCCAAGTATCCCGACTGCGACGAATTTGCCGTGGTCTATGACGTGGATGTGAAGGGCCTGCCCGACATGGGAAAGACCGGTGCTGCCTCCGGGGGCACGGTATGAAGATAACAGGGCTCAGGACCATCTACTCCAATGCGTGCATCCAGAAGCGCGTCTGCGAGCTTGCCGAGAGCATCAATGCCACCTATCACAATGAGCCCCTGGTGGCTGTCTGTGTGCTCAAGGGTGCTGTGGTCTTCTTCTCTGACCTCATCCGCCACATTACGGATGTCAATCTGACCCTGGACTTTGTACGCCTGGCAAGCTACGGCAGCTCCATGAATGCAGGACGGGTGCGCTTTGAGCGCGATCTCGACACAGACATTCACGGCAAGCACGTGCTCATTGTGGAAGACATTGTGGACAGCGGCCAGACCATGGCCCGCCTCTACGATGTGCTGCGCACACGCGACCCCTTAAGCCTCAGACTTGCTGCCCTTGTGGACAAGAAGGAGCGCCGCACTGCCAATGTGCATGTGGACTTCCCCGGTTTTGAGCTCAACCAGGGCTTCTTAGTGGGCTACGGCCTTGATTATGCAGAGCAGTACAGAGCCCTGCCGGACATCTGCGTTGTGGAGTACTGCAACGACTGATGTTGTGCGAAACTGCCTGCAGGCCTGACAGCCAGACTGACAGCAGGATTGACAGCATGGCTGTCTGCAACGCTGCCTGCACGACAGGCTGCAAGCCTTCTGGCAGCAGGATACATGCGGACAGAAGCAGCCGGAAGCTGACAGAAGCGGGCAGATTGCAGGACAGCTGCAGCACCTGCCCTCTTCCTGACAGGCACAGTGCGGGGACTTGAAAGGCAGTGTCCGTATGCATTCCCTGTACTCAGGGGTTTCTTCCAGACGCAGTGCAGTCAGGATTTCGGAATTCATTTCAGATTCAGCAGACAATTTTCAGAAGAACAATAGCTTTTGCGGGAGAATGACTATGCAGGTATCGTGCCCAGGCTGCCACAGCCGTTTTGTGCTCCCTGACGGCGTGAAGGACGGTTCCCGTCTGCGCTGCTCGGTGTGCAAGGAAGTCTTTGTCTTTGAACGCCCGGAGGAGGAGCCGGCTGCGCCTGCGTCCCAGCCTGCGCCTGCTGTCTCCATGCCGAAGGAAAGCGCGCTGCCGGAGCTTGCTGCCCCGAAAAAGCGCAGCGGCGCCATGCTCTGGTTTTTGCTCCTTGTCCTCTTACTCGTGGGCTTCATGGTGGCCTACCGCACCCTGCCCGAGTTCCGCGCCCAGGTCACAGCCCTGCAGGAGCGCGTGCTCGGAGCTGAAGATGCGGCCAAACCCGCTCCTGCAGCCCCTGCCAGAGAGGAAGAAACCCTGGTGCTTGAGGACGTGCGCCAGTTCTACGTGGACAACAGCAGGATAGGTTCGCTG
This sequence comes from uncultured Desulfovibrio sp., assembly GCA_949291675.1. GTDB lineage: Bacteria > Desulfobacterota > Desulfovibrionia > Desulfovibrionales > Desulfovibrionaceae > Desulfovibrio. Next base: position 2,734 of record CASEWR010000072.1, read on the forward strand.
CTGGTCATCGAGGGCTTTGTGGTCAATCACGATCAGCGCCCCTGCAAGAACATTCACGTGGAGGGCGCCATCCTGAAGCAGCGCCAGACCATTGACACCAGGGTGCAGAAGGCCGGTGTGCGCCTCACCAACACCCAGTTGCGTGCCATGACCGAGGCGGAAATCCTGGCTGCCCTGGACAATGAGCAGGAACAGGCCCTCACCAATGCCTTTGTGGCTCCGGGTGCCAGGGTGCCCTTTACCCTGGTCTTCCAGAACGCCCCTGCAGGCGTTGAGGAATATGCCGTGAAGGTGGGCGTCTCAGAGCCTGCTGATGCTCCTGCAGCCCCGACCGCCGCACCGGCTGCGGCACAGGGCACAGCGCCTGCCGCTGCATCGCCGGCACCGGCTGCAGCCCCTGCGCCTGCTGTCCCAGCGCAGCCTGTCGGGATACCTGCTCCCGCGGCGCCTGCAGCTGCCCCCGCAGCGCCGGCCCCTGCCGCACAGTAAGCGCACACAGCACACAAACCTTTCTCATTCTTCAGGCCCGCAGCAGTGCGGGCCTTTCTGATCGCTGCTGCCTGCGCTGCTGCTTCGGGGCAGACAACAAAACATCCCTGGCAGTATGTCTGTCAGGGATGGAATGTGACTGCTGTGCCGGCCTGAACGAGGCGAACGAAGCAGGGCCGCCGCTACCGGCTACTTGTCGGACTTCGTGTGGCTTGAGCGCAGCTTGACGCGCATGGGGGCATGGCGGATGCCGAAGGTCTTGCGCAGGCTGCTTTCCAGGTAGCGGGCATAGGTGGGCGAGACGCGCTCGGCATCGCTCACAAAGAAGACAAAGGTCGGCGGCTCGCTCTCTGCCTGGGTTAAGTAGAAGAACTTGGGACGTGCTCCCTTGACC
>CASEWR010000073.1 GCA_949291675.1 uncultured Desulfovibrio sp.
CTTGTCCACAGCACAATGCGCCTGGTGAGGCCTGAATTCTGGAAGGCCACCACGATGCAGAACATGGCAAAGCAGAAGAAGACAGGCGGAATGGCGAAGTTTTTCAGGGCATCTCCCATGGGGATGGAGCCGAGAACTGTCTGCAGAAAGAGGAAGAGCGTACAGGACATTGCCAGGGGCAGCGCATTGAGCACCCAGACAATGATGGCGCAGATCATGAGTGCCAGGGACTCCTTGCCGGCAAGGCTCAGGCCGTCAGGCGTGGGGCAGAGCATGATCAGGGCATAGACGACCAGTGCTGTCAGACAGCCGACAAGCTGCTGTTTTGAGACAGTCCTGCTTTGCGCAGCAGGATTTTGCACAGACGACGTTTGAACGGACGGACTCTCTTGAGACATACTATCCTCCCGAGACAGGGATACCGGCAAGGGGACCCGCATCCCTGTCGAGGCAGACTGTGTGGAAAAGATTAGTCAGCTGCGGAATGCACACCGTCAGGATGGGGCTGATCCGGATAGTCGAAATCATCCATGTAGTACCTGTACGGGGTGACGGCATAGCCTTCACTGCCAAAGGGGACAGGTGCAAAGGTCATGTCCATATGGCCGCCGGCACCCTTTGTGATGCGGTACCAGCCGGGTTCGCCCCTGCGCAGCGGGAAGTCCTCGCGGAAATGGCCGCAGCGCGACTCCTTGCGGGCCAGGGAGGCACGCAGGTACATTTCCGCCACCAGGGCCATGCCGCGGGCTTCGAGCAGCTTCATGAGGTAGTGGGGATCCTGTGCTGTCATCTCGGGCATATACTCGTTGCGCACCCTTTCCAGCTGATGCAGGGCGCGGTTGAGGCCTGTGCCAGTCTTGAGCACCGAGACGTCGGCTGGCACCATGAGCTCCTGGATGGAGCGCACCACGTCCTTGGGAGGAATGCCGGGCCTGCCGTTCAGGTTGAGGAAGTCGGCAATTTCTTCCACAGCCTCCTCTGCAGCAAATGCCGCAGCGCCGTGTGTCTCCATGTCCATGGCTTCCCTTGCTGCCGTCTCACCGGCAAACCAGCCTGTGGTGCTGGTCATGCAGGTATCCCAGCCGCCCATGTACACGCCTGTGTGCAGGCTTGCAGAGCGTCCTGCAGCATAGAGGCCGGGAACACCTGTGCGGCAGTCCGTATCCGTGACCATGCCCCCGAAGATGTACTGGAACTGGGGCATCCACTCTGTCTTCTGGTGGAAGAAGTCAATGCCGAGCTTCTTCAGCTTCTGATCATTGAGCAGCATCCAGCCGCCGGTAGGCGTCATGACCTCAATGCCCTCAGCGCTCATGGTGCTGGTGTCAAAGCAGGTGGGGCCCTTGCCGGCACGGGTTTCCAGCACCATGCCGCGGATATTGTAGTGCGGGTCGGACTTGGCACCGCGCATGGGCGAGTACTTCTTCATGAAGTCCTCGCCGTCCTTGTTCACAAAGCGGGCGCCATAGGGCAGCATGCCTGTCTGGCCTTCCCAGGCAAAGGCCACGGGACAGGTCCAGTTCTGCAGAAATTCCATGTTCTGGAAGGTGGCGCCTGCCTCGTAGGCAAGCAGGGTGCCTTCGCCTGCAGAGGTATTGCTCAAATAGGAGAGCTTGAAGCCGCCGGTATTAGTGCAGAGAATGACGGCTCTGGCGCGAATGACGCAGGGCATGCCCGAGCGGGTGTGGAAGCCTGCGGCACCGACCACACGTCCGTCACGCTTGATGAGGCGGACAATCTGTATGTTGGAGACCCTGCGCACACCCCGGGCAGCAAGCTGATCATAGAGGGTATTGCAGGTATGCGGGCCGCCCTTGCCGTAGGGGTGATAGAGATAGTAGCGCATGTAGGTGAGGCCGCGCTGCACCACAGCACGCAGCTTCCCCTGCTCGTCCCTGGCAAAGTGATGGCCCCAGCGCTCGAGATCGCAGAAGCGCGCGTAGGAATTTTCCAGAATCTTGCGCACCAGGGGCTGGTCGCACAGACCGTCGTAGTAGTAGACCATCTCGTCCACAAGATCGTCCACCTTAAACTCAGGCTGCATGACAATCATGTCGCCGCCGCTCATCATGCCAAGGCCGCGCCAGTCACGGGCAGCCTTGTCCACAATGAGCACGTCCTTCGCGTGGGCAGCAGCACTGATGCCTGCCCAGGAGCCGGAAAAACCACCGCCGATGATGAGCACATCAGTTGTATAGACAACAGGCTTTTGCATGGCCTAGAAACCTCCAAAATTCCTTTCCAGGGTGTAGGGCAGGCGCTCCTTGAAGGGATGCACGTCAATGGCGCCTTCCGGACAGCGCAGTTCGCAGAAGAAGCAGGTCATGCAGTCATCTCTGTAGGCAATGCGTGCCTTTGCGCCGCAGGTCAGGCAGCGCAGGGACTCGTGCAGGGCATCAATGTCATCAAAGCCTCTGCGCAGCTCTGCCGGGGCCTCGCCCTCGCAGCGTGTGCGCTCCACACGGGGAGAGAGCATGACGCCTTCACCGGGAAGATGTTCGGCAACCCTGCGCTTCTCGCCTCTGTCAGCACCCATGTGGCCGCCGGTCATGAGCCTGTCGATGGACAGGGCTGCTTCCCTGCCTGCGGTAATGGCCCTGATCACTGTGGCAGGCCCTGACTGGGCATCGCCTGCGGCAAAGATGTTCCAGTACGAGGTCTGCAACGTGGCAGGATTGGCGCAAATGCGGCCGCGCTCACAGGTGACAGTCGCTGCAAAGGGCTCAAGGTCTGCCTGCTGGCCTATGGCAAAGATGATGGTACAGGCTTTGGCGTGCACCACATCTGCGTCATCAAAGACAGGAGCAAAGCGATGCTCTTCGTTGAAGACAGAAAGACAGCGGCGCAGGGTCAGGGTCAGCATGCCGTCAGCAGCTGCAATGCGCACAGGACCAAAGCCCGGGTGCAGCACAGTGCCTGCGCGCAGCGCTTCCTCAATGTCCTCTGCAAAGGCAGGCATGTCCTCGCGCTGCTCAAGGCAGTAGAGGTCCACGGTGTCTGCACCAAGGCGCTTTGCCGTGACAGCTGCGTCTGTGGCCACAGCACCGCCGCCAATGACAATGACAGAACCTGTAAGGGAGGTCAGACGCCCTGTGCGCACCCTGGCGAGGAAGTCCAGGGCATGGGTGACGCCAGGCAGATCCTCGCCCTCTATGCCTGCCCTGCGGCTTTTGCCGGCACCAGGGGCAAGCAGCACTGCCTTGTAGCCAAGGGCAGCAAGGTCCTCAAGGGAGCAGTCACAGCCCTCGCCGACCTTTGTGCCGCATTGAAATTCCACGCCCAAAAGCTCCAGCTGGCGGAGCTGCCTGTCCAGCACCTCTTCTGGCAGGCGGTAGGCAGGAATGGCATAGCGCAGCATGCCGCCTGGCTTTGGCATGGCCTCAAAGACCTTCACCTTGTAGCCGGCCTTTGCCAGAAACCAGGCACAGGACAGTCCTGCAGGACCGGAGCCGACCACGGCAATGCGGTGCACGTGACGCACCAGGCCCCTGGCGGGAACTGTGTCCAGCGAGCGGTCTCCAAGGTACTGCTCAAGGGCATTGATATTCACGGCCCCGTCCACCTTGCAGCGGCTGCAGACAGACTCGCAGGTGTGCGGACACACACGCCCGGTGATGGCAGGGAAGGGATTGCGCTCCATCAGCTTTTGTGCAGCCTCATCCAGACGACCGAGCTGCATGAGGTTGTTGTAGCTGCGCATGTCCGTGCCTGCAGGACATTCGGCGCTGCAGGGGGAAAGCACAGGCTGCTCGGTCTCAAGCCTGAAAACATCGAGACCGCAGGTCTTTGTACAGGTGCCGCATCCGGTGCACTTGTCAGTATCCAGGGTGTTGATCACGCTGACCTCCATACGGATTTGAACGACGGACTAAAAACAACGGGGTAAAAACGACGGATTGAAAATCATGTCCTTTTTTGCACGTGCCGCTGACGTTGCGCATGCATGCGGCCGCTGCAGGAAAAAGGCTGTGTGCAGAAGTGTGCAGAATGATGTCTGGAAGCATCATTGTGAAAATTTTCCTCAAAGGCATGTTGCATCTGTTACATGGCCCGCAACTTTTTGCAGATTTTTTCGCAACCACCTGTACCTTTTGCAAAAATTCTCCCTGCCTGTGCAGCATTCCTCTTTCCTGCCTCTTCCCTCTCCCCTGCTTTGCCCCGTGACGCCCTGCCAGACACCCTGCCAGGCGCCCTGCACAGCACCACGAGAACACACGCGCAAAAGCCCAGTGCAGCACAGCACAACACAACACAACCATGCCGGCGAAGGGACAGCCTTGAGCCTGCTCGCGGATGCTCGCTCTTTTTTTCCCATGCTGCCTGGGCTGCCTTGGAGCAGGCTGCCAGGGTCTGCGTTGTGAGGCTGTTTCCTTCAGGCCTGTGGCCATTCACAGCAGGGGGGGCTTTCAGGACAGTGCTTTTTCAGGACAGTGCTGTCTCAGGCCAGGACGCCCCTGGCGAAGCTGCCCCGCCCTGTCCACTCTGACCTGTGCAGCATGCAGCACGACACAAGGCCGGATCACGATGAGCGATCCGGCCTTGCACTGTTTTGGACGCCTGCCGCACCAGGGGGCCCCGGGAAGCGTCCTCTTCTTTCGGGCGTCCTCTGCCAGTCTGCCAGGCAGCAGACAGGCAGGCAGCCAGCAGCCTGACCTGCAGCCTAGGGCGCAGGACACAGGCCCGCAGCTTCTGTCTCGTCAGCCTCGTCAGTATTCCCGGCCTCGTTCGCAGTGTCAGGCTTTGCAGCGTTGCTGCTGCCGGGCTCCACAAAGCCCAGGCCAAGCTTCTCCCGCCACACGTCATCCAGGTTCACGCCGTCCTTGCGGGCATCCAGGACAGGGGTGGGCACAGCCGAGAAGTCCTTGTCCTTCAGCCAGGCGAGTCTTGGTGTGAGGCCGCTGGCAATATCGTAGATGGCGCCTGCCACCCGCTGCACCTCTGAGGCCATGACCAGGATGTCGGCAGGCTTGCGCTTCAGGCATTCGTTCCAGTACTTGATGTATTTTGCAGACTTGGGCAGGGTGTCCTCCAGGCCGAACATGATGCCGGCAATGGCGGCAAAGAGCTCTGCCCGCACTTCCTCCTTTGCATAGCCGCTGTCCAGAAAGCAGCCGGACATATCCCGCTTTTCCCGCGACTGTGCCCCTGTCCAGTGAAAGAACTCATGGCAGAGCACGGAGTAGTAGTCATTGGGATGGGCATAGCTTGAACGCGGGGGCATGTGGATGGCGTCATCCTTCTTGCCGTAATAGGCAGAGCCTGTGGCATCGTGCAGCACACTTGCCCCGCAGGCAGCCACCATCTTGTCCAGGAAGCTGTTCTCCACAAAGGCTGTGGCAGGCACGGGAATAAGGGGTGGCACATCTGCCGTGGTGTCTGCCACAGAGTAGACGTGTATGGCTGAGAAGAAGGTCTTCCCCCTGATCCACATGCGTCCGTCCGCCCTGCGCTCCAGCCGATCCTCCCTTGCATAGCGCGAGGTATCCTCGCCCGGCTCTGCAGGGCGATCCCTGCTCTTGCGCGGCGCCATGACCACGTAGGGCATGGCTCCCGGGCGCAGCGTGGCCCTGTTGCCGTCCTTATCCTTGAGGCGTCCGAGGGCACGGGCCGTGAGGAAACGGCAGTCATTCTGATTGCGCCGGCGTGCCTGGGCTGTGAGGGACACTGACTGCACGCCGGAATACAGTGTCCCGTAGATAATGTTCTGGGGCGGCACCCAGCCCTTGAGGCGCTGCACAGGCGGAGCCTTGGCTGCTGCGCCGCATTCGATGAGACTGACAATGGCATCGGCAACCTCTGCTGTGAGCTGCCGTGCTGCCATGGCCCTGTTTTCCCGCCAGCGTTTTTTCTCTGCTGCACTCAGGGACTCCCAGCCCCTGCGTGCTGTGGACTTTGCCATGCGTCCTGCCGGATACTGTTGTCTGGTTTCTTCCTCCAGGCCTCCCGCGCCGGAAGACCGGGGCCTGCTCTTTGGGCTCGTGTTCTCTGTGATCCTGTTCTGGTCTTGTTCTGGACTTGTGGTCTGCCCCTGGCGCACAAAGGCAGCGCAGCCGGGGCTGTCAGGAGAATGTCGTGCCCCCTGACGCACAAAGGTCTTAAGCCCGGGAGCCTGAGCTCCCGGGGCGCAGCCCGCAGGCTCACAGCCCGCAGGTCAGGCAGCGTCAGGCTGCATCAGCTGTCTCAGACTGCCTCAGGCAAGGATATGGAAGAGCCTGGCTCTGGCAAGGGCTCTGTTTCGCGCTTCGCGAATCTGCCTGTCGCGCAGTGCCTGCTCCACCCGTCCGTACCAGATGGCGCCCTCGGGCTCGTCCTCCAGGGCGCGCTTCGGCCAGGCTGAGGGCGGTGTGAGCAGCTCAAAGAGCTGTACGGGTATGTCGTAACAGAGGGGCCCCTCGTCCTGACTGAGGAGCTCCAGGAAAGGTGTCCGGGCAGCAGCGTCCTGCCGCACGGGTGCTGCCCCCGCCTGCGGCGGTCTTGCGCATGCCGGCGTCAGCACTGCTGCCACCATGCGTCCCCAGCGCGGCTCGCGATAGACACACCAGATGCGGGCACTGTCCGTCCCTCTGGCAAGGAGCGCCTTGTGCCAGGGACTGTACCACACTGTCTGCCAGAGCTTCCGGTAAGCCGGCTGCCCACCAGACTGTCTGCCCGCCTGTCCGGCAGACTGCTCTGGTGTTTGTCCTGGTCCTGCGTCATGTCCGCAGTCAGTTCTGCACGTTTTCCCGCACATTGCCCTGCACATGGCCCTGCACGCTGTCTGCTGCCCCCTTGTCAGGCCTTCAAGCCTGCGTGCCGGCACGTCTGCTGCAGCGCGCATGCCCTCTGCAGCTCTGTACATGGACCGCACCAGGACGCCAGGCACGACAGGGGCCGCCGTACACAGAGGCGCTGCCCCTGAGCGTACGCGTGCAACGTGGCTTGTCCTGGCACCAGCCCCTGGCCACAGGCTGCTGAGACTGCGTGCAACACGCGCTGCGCCAGCCAGGGGGCCATACAGCGCTCTGCCGGCACAGCCCTTTCTGCCTGTGCTGTCAGGCCTGACGCGCCTGCGGACATGGCCGCTTCTGCGGCGTCCTGTACAAGCATGCGCCCTGCCTGCCTTTTTGCCTCTGCCGGCCGTTTTGTCCCTGCCGGCCGTTTTGTCCCTGCCAGTCTTGGTGTTTCTGCCAGTCATCCTGTCGCTGTCGCTCCTGGTGTCTCTGCCGGTCATTCTGTCTCTGTCGGTTGTGTGTGTCATAGTGTACTCCGTGTTGTCTGCTCTTTGCCCAGGGCCGCCCTGGCTGCCGGATATCATGCCCTGCCAGACAGGCAGGTCAGACTGACCGGGCTGGTTTGTGCCTGCTCAGGCCAGGTAGCGGCGTGCTGCCACAAGGTGTTTGCTGTGTGCGGCAAGAGGTGAGAGGATCACCCCTCTGCCCCTGCCTGCTGCGTGCACAAAGACGTTGCGGGCGAGGTACATGCCGCAGTGCCATCCCGAAGGAGAGCGCCTGGAGCGAAAGACCAGCACATCGCCAAAGCGCAGTACCGGTCCTGCCCTGCGTCCCATTCTGCCCTGCAGGTTGGCAGTACGGGGCAGTCGTACCCCTGCCCTGGCATAGAGCCAGCGCACAAGTCCCGAGCAGTCAAAGGCGTCCGGCCCCTCGGCTCCCCAGACGTAGGGCTTGCCCAGGGCCTCGCGCACGCCCAGCACCAGCATGTGCCTGCGTGTCATCCTGCGTGATATCCTGCGTGGTATGCTGCGTGGTATGCTGCCTGCCGCGGTTCTGTCTGCGCTGTGTGTCCTGTGTACGGCCCTGGCATTTGTCTTCCGGCCTGCAGCTGCTGCAGCTTCAGGTGTCAGAGAGAACAGTGCCTGAGGAATGAGGCTGCACAGGGCAAGAGCTGTCCAGAAGTCTCTGCGCCGCATATTGTCCCTGTTGTCTCGTCTGTTGTCTGTGATGGCTGATCTGCTTCTGTCTGTTCTGCTTCTGTCTGTCAGAACAAACAAAAATCAGCCTGCCAATTTTTGTGTGCTTTGTTTTCTAGCAGTCCTTGCAGAAGGTGTCAAGGGCCAGAGAAAAAGACCGGGGAAAGCCCCCCGGGAAAGGCCAGGGAAAGGCCCTGGAGGCCGCACAGCAGGGCCTCACCATGCTGCTGTGGCAGGCTGCAGACGAAAAGACGATGCTGGACACGTTGCTGGACAGGGCTGTCAGGGCAGGCCTGTTCGCTGCCCATGATGGCCTCAGCTGCCGTTTCCGGGCTGTTTGCAGACGTCATCGTTCACAGAGTGGGCCTGCGCGTCATCGGCCTTGCCCTCGGCACAGGCCTGACCCTGCCCCGGGAACTTCTGGCTGCAACCGGCAGGGACGTTCTGCTCTCTCTGCCGGACACAATGTCGCAGCAAAGAAGCCTGGCACTACTGGCGAGCTCCTCGCGTGAGGCAGGCAGCACTGCCTTCTCACTCGCACACAGGTCTGTGCTCTTCACCTCCGCTGCCGTCACGTTCCCGGCACCCTTCAAGTTCCCGCAGCACGTGGGCAGTGCAGACTGCATGCGTACAGAAATATCCTCGATACGGAGGGCCTTGTGCTTAGTTTGTATATGGCATAGCTTTTGCCTGCAAAACTTTCCTGGCACAGCTCCAACACACGGGGCTCATACATGGCCTTCAGAGAGTTCCTTCTGTGTCCACGCCCCTCAAGGCCGCGTGCCCCTGCATACAAACTCCCTATGCCTCCTGAAGCGCCACTCCAGTACAAGAAACAGTGAGAGCGCCCAGGCAGGCTTTGTTTCACAGGAAAAATCCCAGGGACCCCATGGGGGTGATTGTAATATGCAAACCAGCGTCAATGTTTCTTCTGAAATTTTACATTGGGTAATTGCACATGTACAAATGGACTCTCTTTCTCATCAGATCGTTGATTATTTGAATTCGTGGGTTAAAGAGGAAAAAAAGCCTACCTTTAACCAGGTTGAAAAGGTAAGCAAAGCAACTGGAATCCCATTGGGATATTTTTTTCTGGAACACCCGCCAAAAGAGGATCTGCCCTTCGTTGAATACAGGACCCCTGATAGCGTGCAGCTACGTACTCCAAGTCGTACTTTGATTGATGTTATGCACGATATGGACCTGGTTCAACAATGGATGCATGAGTACCTGGTTTCCAAAGGCGCCTCTAAAGTAGAGTACATTGGAATTTTTCAAAAAGATACACCTTATGAGGTGCTCGCTCAGAAGGCACGGGATTTGCTTGGACTCCAGACAGAATGGTATGCCTTTTCCAAAACAGTTGAGGATTCCTTTACTACGATAAGAAAATCTGTGAGTACTGCAGGAACAGTTGTCATGATGAGTGGAATAGTTGGCAATAACACTCATCGCCCGTTATCTATCGATGAATTTCGCGCATTTACAATTATTGATGAATATTCCCCTCTTATATTCATAAACTCTAACGATTCGACAAGCGGTAAACTTTTTTCTCTAGTACATGAGTTTTCTCATATTTGTATAGGAGAAAATAGTCTTTTTAATGACCGCTACAATGACAGGCAACAGGTAAGAAAAGCAGAAACGTTATGTAATGCTGTTGCAGCGGAAATTTTAGTGCCGCAGGAAATTTTTGTTCGGGAATGGGAGAAGAACATTCAAAAAAATGAGCAGAAACGAGTCATTGGCATACTTGCCAACATTTTTAAATGCGGAACGACTGTAATTGCGAGAAAAGCATATGACAACGGGTTCATAACACATGAACTGTATCAAAAAGTGGCCAGACTTGCTGTCCAGTGCTCTACTACTCGTCGAAGGAAAGCAAAGGAGCAAGGCGAAGGTGGCGGCGACTATTACCGTACAATGGCTGGCAGTATTGACAGACGCTTTTTATGTTTACTTGTAAGCAGTGTTCGCGAAGGAAAAACTTTATATACCGACGCTTTTCGCCTTACCAATACGAACCGTTCTACATTTACCAATCTTATTGAAAATACAGAATATGATAGAAATGAGTGAGGAAATTTTTCTTATAGATGCAAAACTCATTAACCACTCCTCATTGTACATTTGGGAGTGTCCCGTTTCTGTTGATCGCCCGTGCATTCCCACCATATGGAGGCGGGATATCGAGAGGATATCAGGAGGATCAACAGACAGGGCACACTCCCTGACGTTCATTGCCCTCCGGGAGTTTCAATGTCTTCAGGACGTCCAGCCAGCTGTTCGTGGCGCAGAAAGTCCTGGAACCGGAAGGGCTGTGCTCAATGACGCATGTGACCCGACCAGTCTTTTTGAGGAAACGGCTGGCTTTCTTCATGAGCTGTGAAGCAATCAGAAGCAATCAACTGATACAGCAATCCGCTGAAACGCTCAGCAGAAACACGCGACAGTATCAGCAATCCTGAATGGGATTCTTGTCTGCTGCCTGCTTCCCTGCCGTGCTGTCAGCGAGTCAACTTCTTGAGAATACAGCACAAACTCAATAAAAAAAGCGTGCAGGATTCCCGCGAACAAGCGCAAAAACAAAAATGTCAGCAATTTGCTTGACAGATGTTTGCAAGTATGGCAGAAAGACATCACTGCTGCAGAGCAGGCTTGAGATCCTCAGACGGCCGACACGATGTGCCGGCACCATGCTGACCTTGAGCCTTGTGTGCCCCGGACTGCAGACAGAAACGTCACCGGTTTCTGCCAGACCACAGGGTCAACCGGTGTCCGGCCATCATCCGGCTCCCCCATCTGACTCCCGGGCTTCGACGTCCAGTTCAGGACGTCCAGTTCAGGCCCCCAGCTCAGGTCCCCGGCTCAGGTCCCCGGCTCTACGCTGGCGGCAAGCCATGTTGCTCTGGTGAGTACACTCACCTTGCCAGCCTGGCACGTACTGCGAGCCCGGCCTGACAGGCAGCGGAGTCTTTCCGGCAGGCAGCGTGCACGGCATGATTGCATGGTATGTATGCACGGTATGTTTGCACGGTCTGGTGCGGGAAATGTTACCTCATTGTCGAGGTTCTGGCACATGGCGCTCCTACTGAAAACGCCATGAACCATCATTTCCTGTCATCCTTTCAACCGTCATTGCAGCCGTTCCTGCAAGCGCTTTTGCTGCTCTTGTTGCAACTGCCCTGCCTGCCAGTTCCCCAGTCAGCCGCTCTGTCCCCTCACGGCACACGAACCAGCCGTGCAGGATGGGGACAGCGCCGTGGCGGGGAGAGACAACATGCAACAGTGGAGCACTATGCCACAACATTCCCAGTCGTCTTCTCTCTCAGGACAGCCAGTGCAAACGGTGCACATGGCGCACTCACCCGAACTTTCCTCTTCTTCCTGCAGCAGTACCGGGGCTGCCTGCAGGTGCTGCTGCAGCAAACCTGGCAGAACAGGCAGCAGCTCAGGCAATGGCATGCGGCTTCTGTCTGGCCTTGTGGGCATAGTATGCCTGCTGAGCCTTGTACAGACAGTGCTGCTTGCTGCAACCCTCAACTGGCCTGCCGGCAACGCTGGCAGTACCGCTGACAGGAGCATGGCTATGCAGACTGGCAGACACACCGCATCCACGCAGCCTCAGACAGTCAGTCCCATCTGTCTGCTGTGTGCGGCAGCATGGCAGGGACAGACAGCACATGGCCTGTCCACTCCCGGCCTGCCGGCTTCCCTGCTGCCCGGAAACATGGTGTCAGGCCCGGTCCAGCCTGGCCCGTCTGGCCTGACAAGTCCTCAGGCTGCGGCACAGCCTTCCCCGGTGCCTTCGCCCGAGCTGCTGTCCCTGGCAGACACAGTCCGTGCGGCAGGGTCCGCAGCACAGCTGACGGGCACTGCCACCAGTCAGGCTGCACCTGCTTCCCGGGCTGCTCTGCCTGAGCCGGGTGCCCCGGCCGCCCCTGCTGGCCAGCCTGTTCCGGCTGATCCCATTGATCCGACCGAACTGGCAGCCCTGCTGGCCCGCTATCCGCTGGAAGCACAGGCTGACGGGCCTGGCAGGACCATACACTTTGCAGCCAGGGCCGAGGCACAGGCCAGCGGCCTGCCTTCCCTGCGCCTTGTGCTGGAACACTCTGCCCTGGCAGACGCTGCTGTCAGCTCGCCTGATGTCACATTCCCTGCCGTCAGTGCCGCAGAGCTTGAGGCAAGTGTGCGCAAGCTCTCCAGGGCCCGCCGTCTTGAGCGTGCCCAGGCTGACAGCCTGCTTGCCACAGTGCCGGGCATTGCCGCAGGGGCAGAGCAGACGTCTGCTGACACAGCGCTGCTCATGTTCACAAGTCCTGACTGCAGACACTGCCAGACCATGCAGCACATGCTTGGCAGACTGGCAGAGAGGGTATCCTTTCCGGTGCTCTTTCTGCCCCTGGGCAGAGAGCAGTCGGCAAAAAGCCTCTACACAAAGCCCGGTGCACAGCCCTCTCCCGCAGAGGAACTGCGCATGCAGACCTGGCTTGATGCTGCCACAGACTGGCTTGTGCAAGCCCATGGCAGCACAGTCACCTGGGTGCCCTGCTTTGTCTGGATCATGGGGGATGATGTGCGCATGGCGACACTGAACAAGCGCGATGTCCTGGTGCTGGCAGCCTGGCTCAATGCCCGCTGCCCTGCCCCTGACACCAGCCCCGGCCGGACAGGCCGACACAGCCAGCCTGACAGGCAACCAGCGCAGCCGGCTCAGGTCAGACAGCCTCAGGTTCCTGAGAACCAGGGCTGAGCCGGGGTCCGGCACCCGGCAATCAGCAACCCGCAACCCAACCAAACCCAACCAAACTTTAAGGAGAAAAGTCATGAACATTCATCTGCACGAACTTTCTGATCACGACAAGGAACGTTTTGTGGACGGCTTTACCCAGGCAGCCTCCATGGACTTCCCTCATTTTGACCCTGACCTTGACGAGATGCGCCTGGAGCCCTGGTCAAGGCCCTGGGAAAACGGCCCCATGACCCTGGTGGTCCACAATTCTGTCAGCCCTGATGCGGAAACGCTGGGCAGGCAGTGGTTCTGGATCGTTCGCGAGGACATGCTGCTGGAAGCAGCCTGCGAGGTCCTGCCCCACGAGCAGCTGTACGCAGCTGAGTGCTAGCCGGCAAAAGACACCGGCAGTGCGCCGGGCACACCGACAGAACCGTACAAAAGACCACCATGCTGTTTCATCAACCAGACAACAGATGCGAGGAAACAGGCATGGCAAAGTACAGACAAGCGAACAAGAAGGCCCGGAATACAGGCACCCGCAAGACGCAGGGCCTGATTCGGGGCTGCAAGGGGGCTCCGAAGCGACTTCTCGAGGAGCTCCTTGAGAGGGGGTGGTCAGTCTTGCGCAGCAAGCGCCACCTGGTGCTTGCTCACGAGAACTACAAGGAGCGCATTGTTCTGCCCTGCACGACCTCAGACAGGCGTGCTGCAAGGCAGTCTGTGTGCACCATACGCCGCCGTACGGGCATTGACTTGAGCAGCTGCGTTTAGACCGGCTGCATCCAGGTCAGCCCAGGGGTATGCGTCCGGATTTGAACAAATTCTCCTGTCCCTTCTCTCCCCCTGCCAGGGGAGACTGAAGGGAGAGCTAAGACTTTTAAAAGGTGACTTTTTTTTCAAATCGTGATTACACTTTCATTACCCCTTTCAGGAGGCCTGCCATGGATGGTATCACTCCTAATTCTCGCACAAGCTGCAAGAAGCTTGTGGAACAGGGCGTTGCACCTGATCTTGCCGAAGCCCTTGCCACCTGGCAGCAGGAAGAGCTGACCAATTGGGCTGCCAGTGGCCAGGCTAAGAACGACATGGAGCACAGGGCTGTCCTGGAAAAGCTTGATGAGACCCTGGACAAGCTTGCCGAAGAACGCACCAAGACTCTGGTCACCAGGGACGATCTTGAACCAATCAAAGCTGACCTTGCGACACTCAGAGCTGAGATCAACGATGTCGAAAATCGCATGCTCAAGTGGCAGATTGGCATTGGTTGCTCCATCCTCTCTGTCCTGGGAGGCATCATGGCCAGGGGCTTTGGCTGGCTCGGCTTCTAGCCTGCCTCTTTTGCACATCGCGACCCCTCCTGCTGCCCGCATGGGCCTGCACCACGCGGGCAGCAGGGGGACACTCACGCACGCTGCACACACAAGTCCTGAACGCAGCAAAGAAGGGACCACCCATTGCCGGGTGATCCCTTCGCGTGAGGAGGATGTTTGAGACTCCTGGCCGGCCTGAAGCCGCGGGGACTCTTACTTCTTCATGGCGCGCAGGCCGTTGGCCACTACCAGCAGGGAGGTGCCCACGTCTGCAAAGACTGCCATCCACATGGTTGCATTGCCGGTAAAGGTCAGGGCAAAGAACAGGGCCTTGATGCCAAGAGCCAGGGTGATGTTCTGTACCAGGATGGCGTAGGTGGAACGGGACAGGGCAATGAATCTGGGAATCTTGCGCAAATCATCATCCATGATGGCCACGTCTGCGGTCTCGATGGCCGTATCCGTGCCACCCCTGGCCATGGCAAAGCCCACGCTGGCCCTGGCAAGGGCCGGGGCATCGTTGATGCCGTCACCTACCATGCCCACCTTGCCGGCGCGCGCAAGTTCGTCAATGACGTGCAGCTTGTCTTCAGGCAGCATCTCTGCGCGGAACTCATCCACACCCACCTTGTCGGCAATGACCTTTGCCGTATGGGCATTGTCACCGGTGAGCATGATGGTGCGCACACCAAGCTTCTTCAGCTCCTGCAGGGCTGCAAGGCTGGTCTGGCGCACTGTGTCAGCCACAGCCAGAAGTCCCTGCACACCGTCGTCGCCAATAAGAGCGACCACGCTCTTGCCTTCCTTTTCCAGGGCAAAGAGGTGCTCTTCAATGCGCCCGGAGCATTTGCCAAGGCGTTCAATAAGGCGGTGATTGCCAAGATACCATGTCTGGCCGTTCATGACGCCGCATATACCTTCGCCGGGCAGGGCCTCAAAGTTCTCAACCCCGGCAAAGTCCATGCCCTGTGCTTCGGCAGCGCGGGCAATGGCTCTGGACACAGGGTGATCCGAGCGCTCTGCAAGGCTGGCAGCAAGGCGCTGCACTTCGTCTGCGTCAAGCGAGCCCAGATGCACGAAGTCGGTCTGTTCGGGCTTGCCATTGGTGATGGTACCGGTCTTGTCCAGGGCAATGGCCTTGAGCAGACGTCCCTGCTCCAGGAACATGCCGCCCTTGATGAGAATGCCGTTCTTTGTGGCAGCTGCCATGCCGCTGACAATGCTCACAGGTGTGGAAATGACCAGGGCGCAGGGGCAGCCGATAACCAGGATGACCAGGGCTGTGTAGATGGCAGAGGGGAGTGTGGCTGCAGTGAGCAGGGGCATGAACACTGCCACGGCAATGGCCACCAGGAAGACGGCAGGGGTGTAATACTTTGCAAAGGTGTCCACAAAGCGCTGTATGGGAGCGCGGGTGGCCTGGGCCTCTTCCACGGCATGGATGATGCGTGCCAGGGTGGAATTGGTGGCAAGGGCCGTGACCTCGAAGTCAAAGGAGCCTGCCTCATTGATGGTGCCGGCAAAGACGTGGGAGCCCACGGTCTTGGCCACAGGCATGGACTCACCGGTGATGGGGGCCTGGTTCACCGTGGAATGCCCGCTCACCACCACGCCGTCCAGGGCAATTTTCTCGCCAGGTGCCACACGCACAATGCTCTTCAGGCCCACTTCGCGGATGTCCTTCTTGCGCCAGGTGCCGTCAGCCTGCTGCACCATGGCCTGCTGCGGTGCCAGGGCCAGAAGCTCCTTGATGGCATTGCGGGCTCTGTCCAGCGAGCGTGCCTCAATGGCCTCGGAGAGGTTGAAGAGCACCATGACCATGGCAGCCTCGGGGAACTGGCCGATGAGCACGGCACCTGTCACAGCCACAGCCATGAGGGCATTCATATTGAGGTTGAAATTGGACACTGCCAGCCAGCCCTTGCGGTAGGTGCCAAGACCTGCCAGGGCAATGGCAATGGCCGAGAAGAGGAACGCCAGCACATCCAGAAGGGCAAAGCCCTGCATGGTGAGCGCGGACACATCAATGCCAAGGGGTTTTGCCTGCCAGGTCTCCACCAGATGGAAGATCTCGGAGAAGGCTGCCAGCACACCGGCAACGGCCAGCTTCTTCCAGGGAATGGCAGGGGGCGGGGCCATCTCACCCGCATCCTTGTCGCGCAGCAGACGCGCACCCATGTTGAGGGAGGCCAGGGCCTCGGAAATCTCGGGCAGAAGATCAGGTGCGTGTGTCACAGTGAGCACACGGGTCATGAGATTGAACTCTAACCTGGAAATACCCTGGATGGGAGCAAGCTTTGCACGAATCAGGCGCTCTTCCTCAGGGCAGTCCATGCCTGCCACACTGAAGGTGGAGGTCACATCTGTGGTGATGACCTCAGGCGTCATGTCAATGGCCTTCAGGGCATCCACAATGACCTGTGTGGACTCCAGGGTGTGATTGACCGTGAGCACACGCTGCATGAGGTTGAACTCAAGGCTGGTAATGCCCTGGACAGTGGCCAGCTTCTTGCGAATCAAGGCCTCTTCCATGGGGCAGTCCATGTTCACAATGCGGTAGATGGCACGGGTCTTTGAGGCTTCGCC
>CASEWR010000074.1 GCA_949291675.1 uncultured Desulfovibrio sp.
AGCATCCCGGGCCTGGAAGAGGGAGAAGTGTCTGCGCAAGGTGAAGAAGTCAAAGGGAGCCAGCCTGATGGCCAGGGGCTGCAGGGCATGGAGGGGGCTTTTGGCCTGCAGACACTGCTCTTCCATGAAACCCGGCGCCGAACCGCAGAGGATGACCATGAGCCTGCCAGTACCCTGCGCACGGGCCTCGCTGCCGGTCTGCACGCTTTGCTGAGAGCCTGACTGGCCATGCATGCGGGGGCCGGCCTGGCAGCTGGCCTGCAGGCTTTCCTCAGCTTCAGCCTGGCAGCCGGCCTGCGAACGGTCCTGCAAATGATCCTGCAAACGATCCTGACAGCTGGCCTCGCAGCTGGTCTGAAAGCTGGCCTGACAGCTGGCAAAGAGGGAGGCAAGTTCCCTGGCAAAGTGCGGCAGAGAGCGCAGCCAGGGGTACTCGTCCACCACCAGCACCAGGGGTGTGGAGCAGGCACGGGCAAAGATGCGCTCCAGCACTGCCTGCATGGCCTGCCAGGGGGAAGCAGAGCGCTGGCCCTGTTCAGGGAAACAGGATGCCATGGTCCTGGTGCCGGCCTCTGCCTGGCGTGCTGCAGACTCTGCAGGTGCTGCAGGCTTTGCTGACTCGCACTGGGAGCCGGTCAGCAAGGACGATGCGAGAGTGTCTTTGGGCAGCTGGTCCGCAAAAAGCCCTGAGAGGGCCATGGCATGGCAGAGGTTTTCCACATTGAGGGCTGCGGCGTTCTCACTGGCTGTGAAGAAGACTGCCTGCTTATCCTTCACAAAGTGGCGTACCAGGGTGGTCTTGCCCACCCTGCGTCTGCCATAGACCACAGCCAGGGACAAGGGCTGTGCTGCCCAGAGAGCTTCCAGCCTGGCACATTCCTCTTCCCTGCCAAGAAAGTGTTCCACACCACCCTCCGCGGCATCATCCTGCACGGCACCATCCCTCACGGCATGCTCCATCGCACCCTCCTTCGCACCATCCATGGCAGCTGCCACACCATCCTCCACAGCGTCTTCTGCAGCAGCTGTCACAGCGTCTGCCACAGCAGCCTTCCTGCGTCGCACCTGCACATCGAGCATGCGTCCATCGACCACGCGTCCGTCGAACTCGTGTCCCGGCCCTTCCCGAACAGGGGACGCACCGGCCAGTTGCCCAATGCTGCGTTGCCCGGTTTGCGCACTGTCGCTTTGCCCGACAACGATGAGCTCAGGCACGATTTGCTAAAGATGATTTGCTAAAAGACGATTTACTCAATGACGATTTACCAAATGCACGCTTTCTCTACAAAGCCAGTCTGCCCCTGTCAAGCCGGGTGCAAGCCTGATGCACGCTTGATGCACGGTGGCTGCACGGTGGCTGCCCGACATCGTGCCGGACAGCAGCAATGGCCGGGGCAGCAGCAATTGGCCGGACACGATGCCGGACTCAATGGCCGGGCACAATGCAGAACACGATAGCAGGCAGGCCGCAGGAAAGGACAAGGCCTGTCTTCGGCAGTGCCGAAAACAGGCCTTTGCGCGCATACGCGCTCTTCCTATGCCCACTGCCAGGCGAATCTGACAGGCTGACTGCAGTCCTGCAGGGTCCTGGCTGCAGCTGCTAAGCGACATGGGGCGTCAGGCCGCCCCATGCTGCGTGGCCAGGCATCAGGCACAAGGTCCAGGCTGGCAGGAACAAGGGGCACGCAGCAGACAGCTGCGTCATGCCTCCCTGTCCAGGGCAGCCAGGGTCCTTGTCACAGCCTCTTCCATGCAGGCCAGGATCTCCCTGACCTGGGTGGCAGGCGTTGGTCTGGCAAGCTGTCCTGCCAGTCTGGCAGCCCTTGCTGCGCACAGGCAGGCGTGCTCCATGTCCATGCCTGCAGCAAGCATGGCAGAGACAAGTCCTGCCACAATGTCTCCTGTGCCGCCAATGGCCTCCAGCACCGGCACATCGGGCTCTGAGACGGTTGCTGCGATCCTGCCCTCAAGGACAATAGTATCCGTGCCGGCCTTGACGAGGAGATTCCTGGCAGTCGTGCCATTTGCCCAGGCACGGGCAACAAGGGCAGGCACATCATGACCGCTGCCCAGCAGAAAGCCTCTGGTATAGAGGGGATGCGGGGCATGCTCATCTGCCAGGAAGGAGAGCTCGCCCACGTCCGGGGTAAAGAGGTCATACTCCCTGGCAAAGCCGCTCATCTTGGCTGCGTACATGAAGCCTGCGTCAGCAACCAGGATGGGACGTTCCCCGTCCTTCAGGCCCTCGAGGCTTGCCAGCACCCGGTTATGCCCGTCCAGGTCAGGGAAGAGATAGTGAAAGGTTATCCCCGCAAAGTGTTCCCTGCCCTCGGCAAGGCAGGCAGCAAGCTCGGCATAGAGCTGCGCACTGCCCGCTCCATCACCAGTGTCGCCTGCAAGCAGGGCTTTTGGTGCCGCAAGGCCCAGCACATGAGAGGCCAGGGCACAGGCTGCACAGAGGGTAGGCGTACCCCGCTGTACAGGCAGTGCCGGAAAGGCAGGGTCAGTACTTTTCAGAATGCCCTGTTTCGGGTCGCACTCAAGGGTCTGCCAGCCTACCCTCAGGCCGGCATCGGGTATGGTCCCGCACACTAGCCACGCCATATGCGTCCTGCCTCCTCAAAGGCCCGCTGCAGCGCATAGGAGCAGAGGGTTTTGCCATGCAGTCTGGGCTCGTCTGCCTCATCCAGGCATTTGCCCTGAAGCAGGCCTGCCAGGTAGGGTACATCCGGGCAGCCGCCACCGGAAATATTCACAATGCGCCCGTCAGCTCTGGCCACTGTCACCTTCATATTGGCAGCCCGCACCATGAACCACTCCCCGTAGTCCGTGACCTGGAAGAGGGACACAGGGGCAAGCAGGGGGTCAGAGACAGGCACAAATTCCAGGGGCACAAGGCCTGCGCGCTGCAACAGCCCCTCGATCTGCACATGGGACATGATGGGACAGACCACCACCATGTCGCAGCCCCTGCGCAGGCTGGCAGGAGGAGCCTTCACCTCCACCTGAAAGCCCTCCCTGCGCAAAAGCCGCTCTGCTGCCAGCACATCCCCTGTCTGCTCAAAGACCAGAAAGCCCTGGGCCATGGCTGCGCTGGCAGGCCCGGAAGCCCCGGAAGTTTTGGAGGCATTGGAGGTATTGAGAGCGCGGGAGAGCCCGGACGTCAGGGCGCCCCCGGATGTCCGGGACGCAGCACTCCCCTTCTCAGCTGCCGGGTCTGCTCCAGACCCGGCAGCTGCACGCTGCGAGGGCCGGCTGCCCCCGAAGAGTGCACGTATGGCGTGCAGCACGCTCACTTGCGCAGCTCCAGACGCACCACGCCGGCCCCCTGCTCCTCGCAGGGCACAGCTTGCACGCTCCAGCCTTTCTTGCGGGCTGCACGGCTGACATTCTCCACACTGGCGGGGTTGTCCACCAGCACATCCATGGGCGTTGTGTCATCTTCCTTGTTTGCCTGGGTGAACATCAGCACAGGCTGGGGGCAGGAAAGCCCTCTGCAGTCAATGGTTCTCATTTTTTTTCTCCGTCCTCGGGACGCTGTCTGGGACACTGTCCCTGAAACGTGTTTGTCGTGTCGTCACGATATCCCTGCACGTCTGCCGGACTGCGGCACACAGGCCCTCTGGCCCTGTGCTGCAGCGCAGGCATGCGCTACACCTTGCGGGTATGGGCAAAGCCGATGACAAGGCAGATGGCAAGGCCGATGAGGGTGGCAGCAATGCCGTGCTGGCCAATGCCAGTCCCTGAGCTGGCAGTGCCAAGGTTATGCGCAAGGGCAGCGCCGGTAATCATGCCCAGGGCAAAGAGGCCTGCGTCGCCATCGCCCTCGCCTGCCATGAAGAGCTGCCTGCCAGGGCAGCCGCCTGCCAGGGCAAAGGCAAGGCCGGCTGTCACCATGCCAAGGAAGTTCCACAGGCTCATGGTATGGGCCACAGGCTGGTTTTCCATGCCAAAGTGAAAGCCACCGGTCAGGAGATTGGCCACAAAGGCTGCTGCCAGCATGGCAAACAGGCCCAGGAAGAGGTGGGTGGAGCCGAAGAGGAAGAGGTCACGCAGAGCACCGACTGTGCAGAAGCGGCTCTTCTGGGCTGCCATGCCAATGACAAAGGCCACGCCAAGGGAAATGAGGAAGGGAGCGTGCATGGAGCCGGGGCCCTTCACAGAGTAGAACACAGGACCTGACTGGGCCTGGCCTTCGACCTGGGGGAAGAGGAGGTACAGGGCAAGAATGCAGAGCATGACAAAGGGGAAGATGAGCCCTGAGAGGGTGCTCTGTCTGTGGCTTGCGCCAAGGGAATAGCCCTGACGGAAGAAGAGTGTGCCGATGAAGATACCTGCGCAAAGGCCTGCCAGGCCGAAGAGTGCATTGGCATCACCGCCTGCCAGGCGTAAGATGGCGCGCCAGGGGCAGCCTAAGAAAACCAGGGCACCCATGGCGGCTATGATGCCGAGCACAAAGCGGATGATGGGGGAAGAGCCGCCCCGTGGGCGAAACTCGCCTGTTGCCATGGCTGCAGCCAGAGCGCCAAGGACAAGGCCCGCGATTTCAGGGCGCAGGTACTGGACAATGGCTGCTCTGTGCAGGCCGAGACCGCCGGCCACATCACGCTCAAAGCAGGCAACACAGATACCCATGTTGCCGGGATTACCCATCTTCTGTAACAGGATGGCTAAAACGCCGATAAGGGCACCCACAAAGATGATGCCCGGTGTGGTGGCAAGAATGTTGTTTTTCATGACCTCTCTCCACGCTGTCCATTGGGGAAAACGTACGGCAGCAGCCTGCAGCAAAAGGGCATAAAAAAACCGCCTGCAAGCAACTGCCTGTCATGCGGTGGAACCTCCTGCCAGACCATCCCGGGAACACGTGAACGTCCTTCCGGTCAGTCGTCTCTGTATGCATACAGCGGACGCAGAGCCGGCCTGGCACTATGATGCGGGACAACCTGCCCCACCGCATGCACGGACAGTCAGGGAACACAGGACACAGCAAACGGGCGTGCGCACACGCCATACATGCTGTCTGCTCTCTGAATGTCTGCCATAGCCGATACTCCAGACAAAAACGTCTGTCTTTTGCGCTCAGTGTCCTTCCTGCGCGTCTTTCAGCGCCCGACTGCGCCTTTCTGCGTCTGTCTGCAGCCGGGAGCAGGGGGCTGCATCTGCCAGTCTGCGTCAGGAAAAACACTGTGCTGTTTGCTGAGAATGCGTTATTGTTGCCCCAAACCCTGGCAAAAAGCAATGACAAAGATCACTGGCACTGGTCACTGGCACTGGTCAATGGCACAATGGCACTGGTCACTGGCAGGCGCACTCACAAAGCCGGGGGCAAAAGGCAATTGCCAGACTCACTCACAACACTCAGGGGCAAAAATCAGGGGGTAAAGCTCAGGCGCAAAGACCAGAGGCTGCACGCGTTCAGCCGGTGCGCGGGAGAGACTGGTTTCAGCCTGCACCGGCTGCCGGGCTCAGAGGCCAGCTGCGGGCTCATTCCCAGGGGCTGGCCATGGGGCCCTGTTCTGCGCTGACTCTGGCCCCCGCTCTGGCGCTGACTCAGGCCTCAGGACATGCGTCCAGCAGGGGCGCTTTGTCTGCAGGGCTGGCAGGGCGCTGCAAGGGCTGCTGCAGGGCGGTTTTCGTCACTGTCGCCTGGCGACTTCGGCGGCGTCACGGCATCCCCCTGCCGGCTGCTGGGCACAAAGCACACAAGCCCCCGGCTCGCCTTCGCGATCACGGGGGCTTGTGCCTGTCCTGAAAAAGGGACTGTGCCCTGTGAGGGGGCCTTACCAGTTCACGCTGGGCAGCTTAATCTTCCAGCGTATGGCGCACAGTCTGAGAATGAGGCAGAGCAGACCTCCTGCCCACAGGCCCATGGTCCCCGGCACTGCCACCACCACGATACAGCCTGCCAGGGTGGCAGTGGCATACATTTCGCCGTTCTTGCGCATCACAAAGGGCACCTGGCGGGTATAGGTGTCACGCATCATGCCGCCGCAAATCCCGGTCATAAGGCCCATGAGCACAGCAGTCACAGGCCCCATGCCTATGCGCAGGGCCTTGTCCGCACCAAGCACAGAGAAATAGGCAAGGCCGATGGCGTCCAGCACATTGACCATGAGGTCAATCTTCGGGTGCACGCGGCCGGCAATGAGCACAAAGCCTGCCAGACCGGCAATGATGGGGCAGTAGATAAAGGAGGTGTCCTCAAGCCAGAACACAGGCACATCCAGAAGCACGTCACGCAGTGTGCCGCCGCCAATGGCCGTGACCACGGCCACGACCACCACGCCGAAGATGTCGAGCTCGGCCTGGGCTGCGCGTGCGGCAAGCACACCGGACATGGCAAAGGCTGCCACACAGCCCATGTCAATGCAGAAACGTATGATGGCAAAGATATCTGGCGTGACCATGCTGACCCTCCGCTGGTCGGCAACAGGGACAAAGAGAAAGAGCGGCGTTGTTCCCGCGCATGCTGCAGCAACGCTGCCTGCAGTGCAGCATTGAGCATCATTGTGCACCATCGTGCGTATGGCAACATGCGTCCAGGTGGGCGAACTTTTGTGCAGACATGCGTGTGACGGGCGCCCTTGGTACAGCCAGGGGGCACGCAAGTCAAGAAGGTTTTGCTGTGCCAGCATGCCCTTGCCCACAGGTATGGCAGAGCAACGGGGCTGCGTCGCGCCCTCATAAAGACAGAACACCACCTGGGAGTCCCATGGTGGTGTTTTGTGCTGCAAGCTGCGGCTGGCAGCTGCCGGGGGTGCCGGGGCCGTCCGGCTGTCCGGGCTGGCTGCCGGGGCTGGCCGTCAAGGCCGTCTGGCAGGGTCAGGAGCCCTGTGTGCCGGCAGACTGTGCCTGCACCAGTGCTTCGCCGGCAGGGGTGAGCCTGATATCCGAGGCAATGGTCTCGGGACCCCTGGTATTGATCTTGAGAAGGCGCCAGATGGAGAGCCTGCCTTCGGGATTGTAGGTAATGGGCGTGTAGGTCACATAGCCCATGTCTGCAAGCTGTCTGATCCTGTCAGTGAACTCTTCAAGGCTCAGACTGGTCTGATTGCGCACATGACCGCCGTCAATATGCCTGGCACCACCCTTGAAGTAGTCATGCAGCACCTTCAGGATGGTGAGCTGCATTGTATCGAGAGCTGTTTCTGTGGTTGTGTCCATGAATGACCTCTGGGGGACAAGTTCTTGCCCTGATGCATGTCGGGCTGGCAGAAGGTGATACACTACCAGGCCTGCTCTGTGAAGGCCCGGTATGTCGCCCTTCAGGTCCCGACAGCGGTGGCTGACGCTGCCCGTCTGTGCACAGGAACAGACACTGTGGCAGTGACAACGTCTGTCTGACACAGTGAGAAGGGCTGCATGAGACTACGCCATGCCGGCACAGCCTTCAGGCACAGCTCGACACAGTCACTGCGCAAGCCTGACACGGTCGGAAGGTGCAGGGGATGCGCGTAAAGAGGGAGGCTGCGCGAAAGCTGCAGCATGACACAGTCACAGCGCCTGCCTGATACGCCCAAAAGACGCACTGTGACACAGTTACCGGGCAGACAGGGGCAGACGGGGGAGCAGGCCCGTTCCTGCTGCCGCTCGCTTGCATGTCAGGGCATAAGGACGTCAGAGACAGCCCGGGGCCCGGCTCCATCTGGCGGGCAGCCAGGTCTGATTTCAGCGTCGAAAAGGCCGCTGCCAGAAGGCAGCGGCCGGGAAATGTCTCTCTGCACAGCAGGAGTATCGCAGCTTATGCGTTGCGCTGTTCTTCTGCTGCGGCAGTTTCCTCGTCTTCCTCACCCTGCAGAGGGCCGAGTTCACCGTTCTTGTTGAACATGCCCTCCATCATCAGGGCCAGGGCGCCGTCGCCGGTAACGTTGCAGGCAGTACCGAAGCTGTCCTGCAGGGCAAAGATGGCAATGAGCAGGGCTACGCCATTGGCATCAAAGCCGAGCACACCGGTGACAATGCCCAGGGAGGCAACCACTGTGCCGCCAGGCACACCTGGGGCACCCACGGCAAAGATGGCCAGAAGCACGCAGAAGATGAGCATGGTGCCTAAGGAGGGCAGTGCACCGTAGAGCATGAGGTGCA
>CASEWR010000075.1 GCA_949291675.1 uncultured Desulfovibrio sp.
CAGGTGCGCGAAAAAATTTTTCTCTGCACGTCTTTACAGGCAGCAACGAAGCACTATCTTCTTTGGCAGGAAAAAGGACACAGATTCCCTGATGAATCCATGAAATACAGACATTCCTTTATGAAGGTGCTCTGAAAAACAGAAGCATTTCTGGCGAAAACAGACTGACTGTTTTCAGAAGACACATTCAGAAAGAACATAGTTTTTCCACAGAAGCATCTGGAAACATTACAACACAGTACGAACACACAAAAATAACAGACAACCAAACTGGAGATACAGCCATGGCATACTTTATTCCTGTCAGAAAGAACATGCGTGATACCTATCGCGACAACTATCAGGGTGTTTCCCGCCTGCATGATGACATTGACCGCCTTTTCAACGGCGCCATGTATCCCGGCTGGATGCGCCACTTCGGCCCCGAGCATGTGGCTGCCGAGCAGGCTGACCTGGCTCCCCAGCTCGATGTGCTCAGCAACGAGGAAGGCTACTTTGCCCACATTGAACTGCCCGGTGTTTCTCCCGAGGACGTCAACATCAAGGTGGCCGAAAATGTGCTCACCATCTCCGGCGAGAAGAAGAACGAGGTGAAGGAAGGCATGCGCGTGCATCTGCAGGAGCGCAGCTACGGTACCTTCTCCCGCTCCCTGGCTCTGCCCGAGGATGCTGATGCCGAGCACATCAGAGCCTTTGCCAAGGACGGCGTGCTGATGGTGGAAATCCCCCGCAAGAAGCCCGGTGAGGTCAAGACCAGGACCATCGAGGTGCAGCGCGGCTAAGCAGGCGTGCTGACAGACGTACAGGATCTGATTGCAGGATTGCAGTACAGGATCTCAGTGCAAGATCTCCTTGTACCAGGGGGCTCCAGAAGAAGGAGTCCCCTTTTTCTTTTTGTCAGCAGCATCATGGAGTACATGGGCTTTCCATGCTCTCTGTGTTCTGCAAGAGTTTCTCCCGGGAAAGAACATGCCATCTTCTCTGCAGTCAGCGTTTGCAAACTAAAAAAGAGCAGAAAGATTTTTTCAAAAAAAGTAAAAAAAGACTTGACAAGGTGCTTTTGAGCCTTACTTTATGTCGCAAAAGAAGGAAAACATGGAGTACAAAGGTACACCCCATGCAACATCCCTTCAAGAATACAGTACATACAAGAATTTTTGGAGGATACAGATATGGCAACTACAATGACAAATACAAGAACTCCGGCAGTGGCCGGTGTGCGCGGCATCAATCAGCTGCATGATGATATTGACCGCCTCTTTGGTGGCTTCTTTGAAAGAGGCTGGTGGCCGGACTTCTTCGCCAGAGACGAAAAGGCCATGCTGCCCAGCCTGGACTTCAAGAGCGATGACAAGACCTATGTGCTCTCCATCGAGCTGCCTGGTGTGGCTCCTGAAGATGTCAAAATCGAGGTCAATGCCTCTGAGCTCACCATTTCCGGCGAAAAGAAGGAAGAGGTGAGGGAAGACGGCAGAACCCATGTGCAGGAACGCCGCTACGGCTCCTTCATGCGCCGTCTGACCCTGCCTGAGGACGCTGACACGGACGCCATCAGGGCAGTTGCCAGAAATGGCGTGCTGACCCTGGAAATCGCCCGCAAGGAACCTGAGCAGAACAAGGTGAGAAGCATTGAGGTGCAGAGAGGCTGACAGGGTCCTGCCCCGGTTTTGACGCTGTTCTGAACCGGGACTGACCTTGCCTGACACCACATTCCCCCACGAGTCTCCCTCCTCGTTTTCACCCTGGACGCCAGGGGGCCTGCAGCAGGACAAAGGTTCTGCTGCAGGCAGGTTTTGGGAACACAAGGCATCCAGCTCGTCTTTTCCATGGTGCAGTACCGTGCGTCATGGTTCAGGAGACGGGCAGGATGCCTTTTTTTGCAGGCAGGCAGGCTGGCTGGCGGGCAAGCCTGTGTGCCGCGTCTGTGCGACTGTGTCGCAGGAGCTTTCGGACAGCAGCTGGAGGGGTTTGTGACAGTGTTGTGACAAAAATCACAAAAAAGACATTCTCTGTAATTTCAGTATGTTGTATTTTGTAACACAGTCAAAT
The DNA here is from genome assembly GCA_949291675.1 of uncultured Desulfovibrio sp. Lineage (GTDB taxonomy): Bacteria > Desulfobacterota > Desulfovibrionia > Desulfovibrionales > Desulfovibrionaceae > Desulfovibrio. The sequence continues at coordinate 2,050 of CASEWR010000075.1, forward strand.
ACGTCATTTTGCCAGCCTTCTAAAAATTTTTTTCACAAATAGGCTTGACTGTATGACCAATCAAGCGTAGAAGCTTTCACCAGAAGACAGACGAACAGACAGAGCTTCTACGGCAAAACAACGGCAAGACACTGGAGCAGCCCTCGGCACAAGGGTCTCCTTCAGACAGGCCGGGTGCTCATCGGGTATTCTGTACGTACTCGACAGATCTTCGTCCACATTCCCTCCTTTGGATAGACACAAAAAGGCTCCCTCTGAAAAGCGGCAGAGGGAGCCTTTTTGCTATGCTGTGCACAGTGTGCCTGCCCCTGTCCGCCAGGAGACTGGGCGGGCAGGGGGCAGGCAGTGCCAGGAATTGTGTGTGCGACGCCCGCACGACGTGCGAACGTCGATCAGGACAGGCGCATGAGCTGTGCGCAAGCTGTGCGCAGGATGCCTCGTCCGGGAAGACGCTGAGACGCTTAGCAGACGAAGCGGCCGTCCTTTGCAGTCTCTTCACGCACATACTTGAAGAGCACGGGGCTCAGCAGCAGAATGCCGAGCAGGTTGGGCAGAGCCATGAGGGCGTTGCAGGTGTCAGCAATGAGCCAGACCAGGTCGAGAGCGACCATGGCGCCGATGGCCATGCACAGGCAGTAGAAGACGCGGAAGGGCTTCTGTGCCTTGTCGCCGAAGAGGTAGATGACGCAGCGTTCGCCGTACACGCACCAGCCAAGGGCAGTCGTGAAGGCAAAGAGCATCAGAGAGATGCTGACGCCGATTTCACCAACAGCGCCGAGGGTGGAGGAGAAGGCAATGGCGCTCAGTGTTCCACCGTTGAGACCGCTGCACCACAGCGGGTCGCCGGCTGCAGCACCCTGGTAGGTGATCATGCCGCTGCTGAGCATGTCGGGGGTGACCACTGCGACCAGGATCACAAAACCGGTCATGGAGCAGACGATGAGGGTATCAATGAAGACGTCCAGCATGCCGATGGAGGCCTGCACCAGGGGACTCTCGGCAGTGGAGGCAGCGTGGGCGATGGGAGCGGTACCAAGACCGGCTTCGTTGGAGAACACACCGCGGGCAACACCCATGCGGATGGCCAGCATGACGGAGGAGCCCACAAAGCCGCCTGTGGCAGCAGTGGGTGTGAAGGCGTCGGTGACGACCCAGATGAAGACGGAGGGGACAAGCTCAATGTGCATCACAATGATGATGAGGCACAGGATGATGTAGAAAATGGCCATGAAGGGCACGAGCCTGCCGGACAGGGAAGCGATACGCTTCACGCCGCCAATGAGGACCATGCCGCCGAGAACGAGCAGGCCAAGGGCCACAGCCCAGGTGGGAATGCCGAAGGTGGAGTGCAGGTTGCCGGAGATGGCATTGGACTGCACCATGGCACCGGTGCCGATGCAGGCGCAGGCGCCAAAAAGCGCAAAGGCAGTGGCCAGCCAGGCCCAGCGGGGGCCAAGACCATTTTTGATGAAGTACATGGCGCCGCCGACCCAGTTCCCGGCAGGGGTCTTTTCTCTGTACTTCACGGAGAGCATGACTTCGCAGAACTTGGTCATCATGCCCACCAGGGCGGTCATCCACATCCAGAACAGCGCGCCCGGGCCGCCAATGGCAATGGCGGTGGCCACGCCCACGATGTTACCGGTGCCGATATCTGCGGCAATGGCAGTCATCAGTGCGTTCCAGGGAGAAATTTCGCCGTGCTCGGACTGATGTTTGCGGCCCTGCCACAGGCACTTGTAGGCATTGTACCAGTTACGGAAGGGATAGAATTTGAGGCCGACATTGAGATACAGGCCTGTCCCGACAAGCATGATCAGCATCACCGGACCCCAGACAAAGTTGTTGATCGGGGTCAGGATCCCAACAAGAAAATCTCCCATGTTGCCCTCCTCAGGGAAAATCAGAATACTCAAGTTGCAACGAGACAAGGTAGTACGGCAAGACATTGAGACAGACAGAACGCAACACAATACATGCAACCCTCAAACACATGCACCTGAGACATTCTGCTGTCAGAAAACCAGACACTCTTCTTTGACATTGCCTGAAAAGACAAGCGTACCTTCTGCATAGCATATTTTGAAAGACAGCGTCCAGCAGAAAAAAGCTCATAAGTAAAGTTGTGCAGAAACAGAGCCAATGGTCTGAAATTATGTCTGTTTTGCAAAAGACGATTGATCAATCAATCAGTGCTTGTTCCTGTACAGAGGTACAACATGGCAAAACAGTCATAGTGCGTATTTTGTCCATGAAACAAGAAAGATAGAGAGAAAAAATGTCATTTGTACCATTTTGCACATGGCACGGATTTTGATTTGCATCAAAAATACACTGCATTTCAATTGGTTATCATGAGGTGCAGAAAGGAGAGAAGATGCCAGGTGCGTCTTTTCACAAGGCCATTTTCTCCTCACTGCAGGGCAGGGAAGGGCAAAAAAAGTACAGTTTCGTCATAAAAAGAGGGTTTTGCGGGGGCCCTGCTGCCGGCAGGTGGAAGGCAGTGTGCTGTGCCAGTGCTGCCATAAGGAACGCGCGCCGCAGGACAGCGTTTTTCGTGTCACGCACACAGGCCCTGAAGCACAGACCCAGGCAGATGCAGCGTGGCACAGCGTGGTGTGGCGCAGTGTGACGCAGTGTGGCACAGTGTGGCACAGGCGCCGGGTGAAGGTGTCGCTCAATATCGCTGAAGCTGGCAGCGTGCGGCATAGGGGCAAGAGCGGCACGCCGGTACAGCGTGTGCGCGACTGCCTGACGGGACGGACAGACGCAAAAAAAGGTCCCCTGCCTTGCAGAGGACCCTGAACACAGACACATGCCGGCTTTGGGCTGTGGAACTCAGTCGAACTCAGTCGAACTCAGTCTATGCAGACAATGTCCATCTGTGTGCCTGTAAGGGGCACAGGACCGTCACTGCACACAAGATAGGTGTGCTCAATACCCGGCATGCCAATACCTGGCACGGAAATCTTGGGTTCCAGAGCAATGGTCATGCCTTCTTCAAGGGGCTCGTTGAAGGATTTGGCAATGGCAGGCCATTCATCCAGGCACAGGCCAATGCTGTGGCCAAGGAAGGGCACCTGATCCCTGCCAAGGCCCATGAAGCTCTCAAGGACATTGTGCTTCCCGGCAATGTCCAGGGCAGTGCGCCACAGCTCGGCAGGGGTGACACCGGGACGCAGCATGTCCAGGGCAGTGCAGAGGATTTCCTTGCAAATGCTCTGGGCACGCTGCATGGCGTGCGGGATGGCATCTGCCCTGCCGGACCAGTAGATCTGGGTGCGATCCGTGTGATAGCCATTCTTGACGCAGCCCATGTCCAGGGCAAGGCACTGATGCTTGTGCCAGACAACTTCCCGCGAGCCCAGGAAGGGGATGGCAGGATGCAGGCCGCGGCAGCCGAGAGGACCGTTGTAGGAAGTGGGATAGAGGCCGTCATTGCCAATGGAGGCATAGCCGAAGAACATTTCCTCACCATGGGCATGCATGCGGCACATGCCCTCACTGCCCTGCTTCATGACTTCCGTAAGGTAGAGAAAGGCAAGCTCCTGCTCGCTCAGGCCGGTATGAAAGAGCTCAGGCAGGATCTCGTCGTACACTTTGGCGTGGATGCCGCCGCACACACGCATCTTCTCCTGCTCCCAGGCAGACTTCACAGCCCTGGCCCTGTTCATGACCTCGTCTGCAGCCACAAAGCGCAGGCCGGGCAGGCGCTTTTGCAGCATCTCGGCCATGTTCCAGCTGAACTTGTTCTTGTCCACAGCCAGCACATCCCCTAAGGGGCTGTCCACCGAGGCAGTCAGAAAGGGCAGCTCGCGGTAGGACACAAAGGGCAGGATGTGCTGCACCGGAGATTCCATGGCTGCACGCTCCGTGCCCTTGCGCAGCATGAGCACAGGCTCACCCTGCAGAGGCAGCCAGAACAGACCGGTTCCAAGGGTGCCTGTGAGGTAGAAGATGTGCACCTTGTCGGCAAGCAGCAGGCCGTCTACCTCAGGGCGATACTTTGCAAGCAGCATCCGGCAGCGGGCCAGGCGCAGCTCGTATTCGCTGACAGGAAGGGTCTGGGGCGTCTTGGGGAGACAGTCCTCACGGGCGGAAAATGGCATGATGGCAACCTCGCAAACGAAAAAAGAGTGAAAAAGCACTATCTTGTCGTTTGCGGACACTAGCCCGAAGCCTGCAGCCTGTCCAGAGGCTGCCGCACGTCGCCCTGACTGTGCCGGAGGACTGCAGCTGTGCAGCTGTGTGCCTGCTCCTCTTGTGTCTTCTTTCCGGCCGGTCAGAAGCTGCCGGAACAAAAGCACTTGCCTCACAGGGCCAGCCGGCCTATCTTGTCCACTTCGCCAAACACACCACAGTGGTACTCTTTTCGGCTGCCATGCTCCATGTCTTTGCGAACACTTGTCTTTTTTTTTGCGAACAGCCGGCGGCACCAGAGTACCCTTCACGGGAGGAGTACACTTGCACCCTATGCTGCAGAAGGTTCTGGCTGCCTTCACTGCTGATGCAGGCTGCCAGCTTGCGGCCGATGAGGCCTGTGCCCTGGCAGAGCTTGCCCTGGAAGACACTCTGGAGCTTCTGGCTCTTGCAGGCATGGTCCGCCAGCTGCGCGGACCTGCAGGCACCGCAACCTGTGCCATCATCAATGCCAAATCAGGAAAGTGCCCGGAAAACTGCGCCTTCTGTGCCCAGTCTGCCCACTACCACACCTCGGCACCAGTCTATCCTCTGCAAAGCACTGAGGAGCTGGTGCGCCAGGCCTGTGAGATGGCAGCACACGGCATTTCGCGCTGCGGCATTGTCACCAGCGGCACCAGTCTCTCGGACAGGGACATTGATCAGCTCTGTGAAGCAGCCCTTGCCATGCGTGCGTCTGCGCCCATTCGCCTGTGCGCATCCTTAGGCCTGCTCACTGAGGAAAAGGCCAGGCGTCTGCGCGAGGCAGGCTTTACACGCTACCATCACAACCTTGAGACAGCCCGCTCCTATTTCCCTGCCATCTGCACCACCCATGCCTATGACGAGGACATCGAGACATTGCATGTTGCCCGCAGGGCAGGCCTTGAGGTGTGCAGCTGCGGCATCTTCGGGCTTGGCGAGAGCTGGGCACAGCGCGTGGAGCTTTTGCAGACCCTGCGCGAGGTGGGCGTGGACTCGCTGCCTGTGAACTTTCTCTGTCCTGTGCCAGGCACGCCCTTAGGCACACGCACGCATCTTGCGCCCCGGGAAGCCCTGCGTGTGGTGGCCCTGGCCAGACTCATGCACCCGGAAAAGGAAATCATTATCTGCGGCGGCAGACTGGCCACTCTGCATGAGGTGCAGTCCTGGGTGCTGGCCAGCGGTGCCAGTGCCTTCATGACAGGCAATTATCTCACTACCCGCGGCTGCGGCTATGAGGACGATGATGCCCTGCTGGCAGCCCTTGGGTCGCGGAGGCGGTCATGAAGGGATGTTTTATCACAGCCACAGACACGGAAGTGGGCAAGACGCTGGCAAGCTGTGCCCTCTCCCTGCTTGTGCCCGATGCCCTGGTCATCAAGCCTGTGCAGACAGGCTGCATCAGGGAAGGGGAGAGACTTGCTGCCCCTGATGTGGACATGGTTGTGCGCTGCGGAGGGCGGGCCGAAGCTTTGCACTGCTATGCGCCGCCCTGCTCACCGCATCTGGCCCTGGAGCTGGCAGGCGAAGCGCTGACAGTTGCCGGGCTTGCTGCCGAAGTGCGTGCCAGACAGGCCGGGGAGCCTGCTTCCCCTGTCCTTGTGGAAGGTGCTGGCGGCATCTGTGTGCCCATCAATGAGCACGAGAGCATGCTGGACCTTATGCAGGCCCTGGACCTGCCGGTACTGTTGGTGGTGGGCAATCGCCTGGGCTGCCTCAATCAGGCCCGCCTGAGTCTGGAAGCCCTGCGCCTGCGCGGCCTTGCGGTGTGCGGCATGGTCCTGAACCGTGCCTGCCCGGAGGATGTCTGCGACCCGGGCTGCGGTGAGGCGGCAGTGTCCGCAGATGAAGCACGCATTCTGAGCGACAATGTGCAAAGCCTCACCCGCCTTGGCGAGCGTCTGGGCATACCATTGCTTGCGGATGTGCCCTGGCTTGGCAGGCTGCAGGCAGCTGACGGCTCAGTGAATGCGGCAGTGAAGCACAGACTGTGTGCTGCCTTTGCGCCTGTGGCAGAGCGTCTGGCGCAGGTGTGGCGCGAGCAGGACAGGGAACAGGATGTCGTGGCAGAAGACCTGGCCTTTGACAGGGACCATCTCTGGCACCCCTATACCTCTGCCACAAAGCCCCTGCCTGTCTATGCTGTGCAGCGCACCCATGCCAACCGCATCTGTCTGCATGACGGGCGCGAGCTCATTGACGGCATGTCCTCCTGGTGGTGTGCAGTACACGGCTATGGCAGGGAAAGCCTTGTGCAGGCCCTGCAGACCCAGGCAGGGCGCATGAGCCATGTCATGTTCGGCGGCCTCACCCACAGGCCTGCCGTGGCCCTGGCCCGCGAGCTGCTGCCCTTGGTGCCCGGGGGCCTGAACCGCCTCTTCTACGCGGACTCTGGCTCTGTGGCTGTGGAAGTGGCCCTCAAGATGGCAGTGCAGTACCAGATTTCCCTGGGCAGAACAAAGCGGCGCCATTTTTTGACCCCCATGGGCGGCTATCATGGCGACACCCAGGGAGCCATGAGTGTCTGTGACCCTGTCAACGGCATGCACACGCTCTTCTCAGGGCTGCTCACCCGTCACTACTTTACCGAGCGCCCTGCCTGCCGCTTTGATGCGCCCTATGACCCTGCCTGCCTGGAAGATGCCAGGCAGAAGATTGCCAGTCTCAGGGATGAGATTGCCGCAGTGATCCTGGAGCCTGTGGTACAGGGTGCTGGCGGCATGTGGTTCTATCATCCTCAGTATGTGCAGGACATGCTCACGCTCTGCCATGAGCACGATATTTTGCTCATTGCCGATGAGATAGCCACAGGCTTCGGGCGCACGGGCAAACTCTTTGCCTGCGAGTGGGCAGGCATCACCCCGGACATCATGTGCCTTGGCAAGGCCCTCACAGGCGGCATGATGACAGGGGCAGTGACCCTGGCCACAGACAGGGTGGCAGAGGGCATTGGCAATGCCACCCCAGAGTGTGGCGGGGGCCTGCTCATGCACGGGCCCACCTTCATGGCCAATCCCTTGTTCTGCGCAACTGCCCTGGCCAGTGTCCGTGAGCTTGTGGCCTCGCCCTGGCAGGAGCGGGTGCAGCGCATCGAGGCGCTGCTGAACGAGGGCCTTGCTCCCTGCAGAAATATGCCTGGGGTGGCAGATGTGCGCGTGCTCGGCGCCATAGGCGTGGTGGAGACAGTGCAGCCTGTGCCCATTGCCAGCCTGCAGGCCTTCTTTGTGGAGCAGGGCGTGTGGATACGTCCCTTCGGACGCCTGGTCTACCTCATGCCGCCCCTGGTGAGCCCGGATGCTGATATTGCAACCTTGTGCGCAGTGGTGTGCAGGGCAGTGCGCGAGGGCCTGATCGAAAGCTGAAGCCGGAACCTGAAGCCGGGCCTGACTGTGTCGCAGGCGGACAGGGCAGCTCAGGTGCACATGATCGCAGCCTGGCGCAGCCTCAGACACCCTGGCGCAGCCTGGCACAGCAGGGCGTCATGTCAGGCTGCGCCAGACAGGCAGGGCCGGGCAGCGCACAGGGCCGGACAGTGGAGGAAGAAAAGATGCAGACACTGACAGACGAGGAGAAGGCACAGCTGCGCGAGGAAATGCGTGAGCGCTTTCGCTCGGCAGAAGCACGCAGGGTGGTCATTCGCGTGCAGGAGAACCTGCGCCTGCTGCGCA
>CASEWR010000076.1 GCA_949291675.1 uncultured Desulfovibrio sp.
CGCCTTGTGACTGCCTGATGACTGTCCGGCAACTGCCCGTATGCTGTACGGGACAACCATACGAAAGTTCTGCAGGACAGACAAGCTGCAGAGAGCACGTGCGATTTTTCCTGCACATGCAGATTCGGGCCAGCTGCACAACGTAAGGGGAGCGTGCGGCCCGAAACAGTGCACAAGGCCTGCGGCACAGTCCTTATGCCGGGATCCTGATGGCAGGGGACCCGATGGCACAGTCCTGAAGCCGGGGGCATGATGGCAGGGGACCCGATGACGGCAGGGGCGTGTGTCAGGCAGTGCCTCACGAGCCTGCCGGGCGCGCTGGACAGCCCGGCAGAGCCGACAGGACCAGACAGCTTCAGTCCGGCAGAGCGGGCTGGTCTGGCAGGCTGAGGCAGCCAGGCTGGCTCACTGCGCAAGGGCGGCAGTTCGGCAATGACAGCAGGCTGCCCCTGTCCTGCTGTAGCATGCTGTAGCCTGCCCCTGTCAGGCAGGCAAGGCGCATTTCGCTCTACTCCTTTGTGCATGTCTTCAGCACTCAGATCCTGCACCTTGTAAAGAACTTCTGGACCCATGGGGCTGTGACATGGAGAGAACAGTCACGGCAGAAGCTGGAGATGGCGGCACAGCTGTTCATGTGCTTCAGGCCTGTTGCCCTGGCACAGAAGTGGGCAAACTGCTCATGGGTCTTTGTGCTGCCCTTTGCAAATTTCCAGGCAAAGTAGGCAAAGGGGACAGGGTCTGCCTGCGTGGCAGCCTCCTTGCAGGATTCGAAGAAGCCCCGCGCAAGTTCAGTATGCGCATGCTCTGGTCCCGACTCCTTCCTGTCCTTTGTATCCTTCCTGTCCATCCAGAGCATTTCACTGGATGGCGACAAAATGTCCTGGCAGCAGAAAATGGCCAGTCCCAGGATGTCGTTTTCACTGGTGGCAAGGTTGACAATCCCGTGCAGAAAAAACGCCTTGTAGATGGCTTTCATGCTGTCCGGGGTAAGGTCCTCAAAGGTAAGGTCGCCAGGGGCAAGGTCGCTTAAGTCAAGGTCTTTGAGGTCAATATTGCCAGAGGCAGTGACCTCAGGGGCAAGGTCGTCGAAGCCAAGCTCGTTGAAGAGGTCAGCAAGATCCCCGGGCGCGTCACTGCCTTCAGACATCTTTTTCTGCGCGTAGCTGTCAGTGATATTGTTCAGGATGTTCTTTATGACTGTCTGCCTGCCTTCACTCGCAGCAGTATCCGCTTCCCCGGTCCCCTTCAGCGCATTCGCCACCCCCATAAGCTTCATGCCCGGGCCGATGTCAAAGATCTCATAGCAGAGCAGCAGGAACAGGATTTTGCAGCGTGCGTCGCCAAGGTGGTTCCCTTTCGAGATCATGTCGGCAGCCTTGTACGGATTCGGTGCAACGCCGTACATACCAAAGCTCATCACGCTGGCAAGTGCTGCAATGGCAGGCGTATACTCGTCCTGTGCAAGCTCGGAAAACACAGCCAGGCCTTCTTCCTTTCTGCCTGTCTGCAGCAGCATCCAGCCGAGCCTGCACTGCGCTTCGGGCTGGTCCGCAAGCTTCCTGGTCTTGTCCAGAATCTCTGCACACATGTCCGGGTCTGCAGTGCCCAGGCGCTGCCAGGCATACTCCAGCCAGGCGTCGGGGTACCAGAGTTCGGCACGTCTGTAGAGCAGGGCCTCGCCCCTGGCCTGCAGTTCGGGCTGCCCGGTCTGTGCCAGCAAATGCTCGCCCAGAATCTGCAAAGCCTCCTGATCATCCCCGCGGCAGCAGGCCTCAAGTATCTCAGAGGCCGTTGCCCGCAGCCTGGCGCTCTTCGCGTACAGCATGAGCCTGGCCAGTCTGCAGGCTGAGATAGTCCCTCCCAGTGCGCAGGCTTGTGCGGCAAAACGAAGAGCCGCGCCTGTCGCAGCGCCAGCGTCAGCGTCAGGCACAGTTGTACGCTGGGCAAGCCGGCAGAGCATGGTCAGGGCTGTGATTTTTGCCACGCGTGTGACATGGACCTGGTCGCTTTCCGCAATCTGTGTCAGAATCCTGACGAGCCTGGCAGAGTCTTCTTCAGAAAAGCCGGCATCGCTGCGCCTCAGGAGCAGACGGAGGGCCTGCAGCAGGCAGTAGACGCTGCCCTGAGCGCCGGCTTCACAAAGCCGTGTGAACGCCGTCTGGCACAACATGGCATCTGCGCTGTCCGACGCTGCCGCATCCTCATTCAGGCCAAACATGTCAGCACCATCGCCGTCAGTATCACTGCTGTCGCCCCTGCCGGCTTCTCCAAGGCAGTAGGCGCCAACTATATCGGCAGCCCCAGGGCCCCCCATGTGCGGCGCACACAAGGCGTCAAGTGTCTCCTGGTCAAGCCCGGACTCTGCGCGTGCCTGCACCAGGTGCAGGGCCAGCTCGTCAGCAGCAGGCAGAAAGCCTGCCCTGGCAAGCGCGTCCATACGTTCCCAGGCCCTGGTGCGCACGTGTTTGCGGCCAATGTCGCACTGAAAGAGGGTGACAAGAAAGCGGGCAAGCATGGAGCCGGAGCGTGCCCGCTGCCTTGCCAGGGTCCGCAGCTCATCAAAGACAGCCGCTCTGGCCAGGTTGCACTCCATGCTGTGCGGATTGTGCAGGAACTCGGGGCTGTTCAGCCGTATGAGACAGGCAGCTGCCTTGTGATCATCCGGCGTGGCCTTGTCCGAGGCAAGAAACTGGCAGATGAGACTGGCCTGCGACAGGTCCATGCTCAGATAGAAGAAGCCGGCCTGTTCCGTGTGCTCAGGGTGGTCAGGGGCATGGGCTGTCCTGGCAAAAGCGTGTGCGTACTCAGTGGGCATGTGTTCTCCGATGTGCGTTCTGTCTGCGCCTGACTGCATGGCTGAAAACGTGTGCTGTTGCAGGGCTGACGCCAGCGTTGTTCCTGCAGCACTGTGCCTGTTTCAGTGCAGCGCTGAAGATACACCGTCAGGTCCCCGGCTGTCGAGACGGCAGCGCTCTTTTTCAGAAGGCATGCACATGCCATACCCTGGCTGCACGCGGATACGCAATCCGGATACGCGATCCGGACGCGCAGCCTGGACATGCAGTCTGTGCCGCCTTCAGCGCGCAGGCTGCGGGACGTCGTCTTCAGCACGCAGGGCAGCAGGACGCAGCCTTCAGGACACAGTCTTCAGGACACAGTCTTTAGGACACAGGCAGCAGCACTCAGAGCCTGCACTCAGATTCTGCACTTTGTGAAGAACTTCTGTACCCAGGGGGCCGTGATTTCGGCAGCGCACTTGTAGCAGAAGCGGGAGAGGGCTGCGCAGCTGCCCTTGTGCTTCAGGCCAATGGCCTGTGCGCAGTAGCCGGCAAGCTTCTCATGCCACTTTGTACTGCCCATGGAAAATCTCCAGCCCAGGTAGGCAAAGGTCATGGCGTCATCCTGCCATACTGCCAGGCGGCAGCTTTCAAAGAAGGTCCGCGCAACGTCCATATACGCAGCATCATCCATGACCTCGCCAGTGTCAGTGCCGCACTCGCCATTCTCGTCAGGGAGCGTCAGATAGCGCACGCGGCCGCTTGCTGCCAGCGGAGCGTGGCAGGCAGACAGGGCCATGGCCAGACTGTCATGCTTATTGGTGGCTATGACGGTGATCAGATCGAAGATGCGCTGCAGATTGCGCTCCCTGGGCGTGACATTGATATGGGCGAATTCGTCCTCCCAGTCATCGTCTTCGTCCTCGTCATCCCAGTCTTCCTCGTCTTCGTCCTGGTCGTCTTCGTCCCAGTCCTCGTCTTCATCCCAGTCTTCCTCATCTTCGTCCCGGTCGTCTTCGTCCCAGTCCTCGTCTTCATCCCAGTCTTCCTCATCTTCGTCCCGGTCGTCGTCTTCGTCGTCGTCCCAGTCCTCCTCGTCTTCATCCCGGTCGTCGTCTTCGTCGTCTTCGTCGCCATAGCCCTCAAGGTAGAGGAAGGACTTGATGGACTTCACGACAAAGGGCTCCATGTCCTCAGAGTCCGGAAGAGGGTCGTTGAGGATGTCGTAGGCCAGCATCAGCAGCAGGAGTTTGCAGCGCTCGTCGTCCTCTCTGGCACCTGATATGCCCAGGAAGCAGGCCAGACGCAGATTCTGCGCCACACCGTACAGACCGAAGGCATAGATTGCGATGAGCTGCGCAGTTGCAGGACCATCGTCCTCGTCTGCCAGGCGGTGCAGGTACATCAGGCCTTCTTCGCGATCGTCTGGCTGACCTGTCTGCAGCAGCATACGGGCAAGGTGTCCACGCACCTCAGGCATCCAGGCAAGAGACCTGGCTTTGTTCAGCATCTCTGCCCGCGCCTTCTGGTCTGCAAAGGGGAAGCAGTAGGCAGTCAGTTGCAGCCAGGGCTCTGAGTCGTCCTCCCGGGCAAGCTCGTAGAGCATGGCCTCGCCCCTGGCCTGGTCGTGCGGGTCCGGCATCTCAGCCAGCCCCTTGCCCAGCACTGAGCTTGCCAGAGTACTTCCCTGGCTGCGGTATGCCTCAAGGAGCCTGACGGCTGTTTCCTTCACCTGCGGATTTTTGCTGGGCAGGGCTTCTTCAGCCCACCACATCCCGCCATTGCTGCTGCCCAGGGCACAGGCCTTTGCGCACCAGACAAGCTCGTGCCTGCTGTCGCATTCCTCCGGGTCGAGGAAACATCCGCAGTTCGCCAGGGTGGCAAGCCACACCAGGGCATCCCCCTGACCGCAGGCGGACGCCCTTTTGAGAAGCCGCACCAGCCATGCGCCGTCCTCGTCCGGCAGGGAGGAGGTGTGCACTGCCAGGATGACAGCCTGCTGCAGACAGGCGACGCAGCCCAGCGCTGCGCCCTCAAGAAGGCGTGCGAAGGTCTCCTGGTACAGCTCGGCAGACGTGAGCCCTGTGGCGCGCATTGGCGTGCGCCGTGCCTCGGCCAGGCAGTATTCGCCAAGCAGCAGGGCGCAGTTCGGGGAGCCGGCAGTGGCAGGGTGCAGCAGAAAGGCAAGATCCTGCCGGAGAAGCGTCTCTGCGCCCCCATGTGGCCGCATGAGGTACGCGTACATGTCGGCAGCAGGCAAAAAGCCCGCCAGGGCAAGCCTGCGGAGCTGTTTCCAGACATCCTGGCGCCTGCCCCCGTTGCCGGTGCGCAGCGTGTACAGGCAGAGGAAGAAGCGGGCAAGCGGTGCGCCAGACGCTGTCTGCGGCACTGCGTCCTCTGCGTCATCATCTGCGTCTTCCTCTGTGTCAGGTGCTGCGTCAGCGTCTTTTTGCGGCGCTGCCTGCGGCGCCTGGTGCGCAGCGGCCAGCGCCTGCAGCTCGCGGAACACAGCTTCCCTGGCAGAGCTGCTGTCCGCACCCTGACGCACACTCTGACGCATATCCGGGCTTATACCCGGTCCCATGCCCAGACTGCTGACAAGTGCTGCCGCCCTGTGATCCGCAGCTGTGGCCTTCTCCTGCGCAAGAAAATGGCAGATGAGCCGTGGCAGGGAAAGCTCCAGATTCCGGTAGAAGGACAGAGGGGCCTGGCTGTCGTTCCGGATGGTGCCGGCCTGGCTGCTGTCTCGGCTACTGTTCTGGCCTGCCTGGCCGGAAGTTCGCTGTGTCTCTGCCATATGTTCTCCCCCAAAAAAGTGCCGGACGTTTGCTGTCGAAAAAGAAGGGTGGACGCGGTGACTGGCCTTGCGCACATGCTGTGCTCCCGGAACCTGCTGTCCTGCCCGGCTGTCCTGTTCGGCTGTCCAGTTCGGCTGTCCGGGCCTGCCGGGCCCTGCCGTTTGGGCCGGCTGCCTTTGGACCCACTGGCATGGCCTGCTTGTCAGGACCAGCCTGTCAGGGCCTGCCAGTTCTGGCCTGCCGGCGCGTCAGTGCGGGGCAGGCAGGGCGCAGGGGCGCGCTCAGGGGGCGCGCCTGCCTCAGAGCCGGTAGCGGGCAAAGGCCAGCCGCACCCATGCGCTGCCGATATCGTTTGCGCAGGCAAGGCAGAAGGCGGACATGGCAGCACAGGTTCTGGCGCCTGGTTTGCCGATGGTCCGTGCGCACAGTGCGGCAGCCTGCTCATGGTCGGGAGAACAGCCTCTGGCAAAGAGTCTGCCAAGGTAGGCAAGGGGCACGGGGTCAGCTGCCTGCACAGCCTTGTGGCAGCTCACAAAGAAGGTCTCTGCCATGTCCTGCAGGGGATCACGCTGCTCCCTGCGCTCAGGTGTGTCCTTCCCCCTGCCGGATGTCCTGCCGCCGGCAGGGCCGGCATCAGGCTTTTTCAAGTACAGCCGCACTGGCACAAAGGGGCTGTTCGGGGCAGCTGTGAGCATGTCGTGGCAGCCGGCAAAGGCAATGGCCAGGCTGTCGCCTTTGCCGGCAAACTCTGCAGCCGTGAAAAAGCAGTACATGCGCATGCTTTCCTTCTCCGCGAGCGCAGGCGACGTGTGCGCCCTTGCACTGTTCCTCCGGTCTGCTCTGCCCTGTGTCCCCTGTGTCTGCCCCTGCCTGTCAGGCCTGCCTTCAGGCCCTTCTCCGGCCCCTTCTCCGGCCCCTTCTTCAACCCCGTCTCCGGCAAGGTCAAAATCCAGGATGGTCAGCAAAAGCCCGCAGCGCTGGCTGCCGCGCCTGGCACCCTCACGGGCTGTGCGCCGCGCCAGGTCTGTCTCCACGCTGGTGCCGTACATGCCGAAGGCATAGACTGCGGCAAGCTCAGCCAGTGCCTGCACAGACTTCTCCTCGCAGGCCAGCTTCTGCAAAAGCTCCATGCCTTCCCTGCGCCTGTCTGCCAGGCTTTTGACCTGCAGCAGCCACAGGGCATACTGCAGACGCACCCCTGGCTGTGCGGCAAGGCGCGGGTCCTGCATGCAGTCCAGCATGCGTCTGACCCAGGCCGCATCAGCCGTACAGATGTGCTGTGCGACATAGTCCAGCCAGGCCCCGGGGTCGCCCTGCTGTGCTGCCCTGAAGAACAGGTCTTCGGCCCTGGCCCTGGCACTGTCCTGCCGGGCAGGATCCGTGTCGCGCAGCAGTGCCCTGCCAAGGACAGTCAGGGCAAGGCTGTTGTCCTGGCTGCAGCACGCTTCCAGCAGCGCAAAGGCCAGCTGCCGTATGTGGGCATGCCCTGATGTGAGCGCTGTCTCTGCCCAGAGCGCTGCGCATGCGGGCTCGCCCAGACTGCAGCCTCTGGCAAAGAAGCGCAGGGCGAGCTTTTCTTCTGCGCGCGTGTGCGTGGGACTGTTGTGCATGAGCAGGCCAAGTTCGCGCAGGGCAGCGGCATTGTTGTTCTCGGCAGCCTCCCGGAGAAGCCGGCGCAGTTCTTCGGCATGCTCGCTGCTGAACATGTTGCCAGGCTCGTTGCCAGGCTCGTTGCCCGGCTCCGTACCGGGCTCCCTGCCTGGCTCATTGCCTTGCTCGTCGGGCCGGGCAGCATCCCTGTCAGGGCTGACCATCTGTCTGGCAGCGGCAAGGCAGGAGAGTGCGCCCTGCTCGCCGGCATGCAGGAGGGCCGTGACAAGGGCAGTGTACTGGGCACGCTTCAGGGTTGTGATGCAGCCCTGAGCCACGGCAAGACCAAGCAGCCGTGCGCAGCCAGGTGCAGCCAGATACGCAGGTTTGAGATAGAAGGGCAGCGCCTCGGCAAGGTTGGGGGCGTCGGGCGCAATGTGGGTGCAGAAGTAGTCAATGGCCGGCAAAAAGCCCTTGTCATGCAGCTTGCGCATGCAGCGCATGGCTTTCTGCGCGCGCCTGGGGTCGCCGCTGCGGTGCTGGGCGAGCGCCAGAAAGAACTGGGCCACCTTTGAGGTCGCTGCCAGCTTCCGCAACTGGGCACGCACTGTGCGCAGGGCAGCACCCGGGCCTGCAGCACTGTCGCCGGCTGCATCGTCGCCGGCCATGTCAGCCAGATCCAGGTCAGTCATATCCAGGTCAGCCATGTCCGTGCCTGCTGCGTCCATGTCAGCTGCGTTCGTGCCGGCCGCATCTGTGTCTGCATCCAGGGCCCGGGCAGTGCTGCCAGGCGCTGCGCCGGGCGTGTCGCTGCCAGGCATGCCCTGGCTGGCCAGGTTCCCCAGCCTGTCCGGGTCTCCCAGGCTGAGGATCAGATCTGCTGCCCTGTGGTCGTGTATGGTTGCCTGCTCGGAGTCAAGATAGCTGTGCAGGGAGAGCAGCAGTGTGTCCTGGAGGGAAGACAGGCTGATCGGCTGGCTGACAGGCTGTATGACTGGCGGTCTGGCTGCCTGGGCCTGCTTTTGGCGCGGTTGCCTGTTTCGTTTCCCGCCCTGCTGCCAGCCGGAGTTCCTGTGCTGCTGCCTGCCTGGGTGGCCGTTCTGCTGCCTGCCAGCGTTGCTGTGCTGCCTGTCCTGGTGTCTGCCAGCGTTATTGTGCTGCCTGTCCTGTTGTCTGTCTGAGTTCCGGCCCTGCTGCCCGCCTGAGTGGCCGTTCTGCTGTCTGCCTGAGTGGCCGTTCTGCTGTCTGCCAGCGTTGCTGTGCTGGTGTCTGCCTGCAGCATGCTGTGTGTTTGTACCTGGCATGGTTGTACCTGGTATGTTTGTACCTGTCATGTTTGTACCTGGCATGATGACCTCCGGGTGACCTCCGATGACGACCTTCGTGGACAGCAGGGGACGGGACGAGAGCCGGGACGCACGCTGCATGCGCCTGGACGCGCGCTGCGACAGCCTGTGCGCCTCCCCGGGCCCTGCGCTGGCCGCAGAGCCATGCAGGCACGAGGCTGGGACAGCCTGTGCTCATACACTACATGGCAGGGCCCCGGCTGTCGAGGTCAGCTGCTGCCGGCCTGCCGGCGTTCGGGCTCATGTCAGGCACGCAGGGCCGGCACAGGCTCAGCCCGGACACAGAGCCTGTTCAGGCAAAGGCTCACAGCCTGCAGGTGCAGCACTGCTGTCCAGGGCAGGACTTCCCGGATACTGGAGGCAGTGTAGCTGGCCGTCGTCCGCTTTCTGCCGAGTTTGAGGGCCAGCTCCAGACAGTCCCAGCTGCCCTGTTCGCCGCAGCGCAGCAGGATGGTGAAGACAGTGGATATGGTGCCTGCCGTTTTGGGCAGATACCCCCGCAGACAGTTTCTGCCAAGCAGGCAGGCGCTGGGTGATGCGTCTGCAGCTGCCGGCTGCAGCAGACGCACAAGGGCAGCCTGCTGGGCGGAGCCTGCGGTGTACATGGCTTCAATGCGCGGGCAGACCCTGGCAAGGGCAGGGGCAAAGCCCTCATCAACCAGGGCCCACAGCCTGCGTCCTGCCTTGCGCCGGTCAATGTCTGTGCCAAAAGTGTCCTGAAAGATGCAGAGGAGAAAGGCCGCAAGCCGTGTGTACTCCTCGTCCCTGACGAGATTGCCCTCTTCGTCCACCTTTCTGCATTTCACGCTGGCCCTGGCCTTGTCCAGACTGCGGAGGGCATCGAGAAGGGCTGGCACACTGCCGCCTCTGCCCAGGGCGCACAAGAGCCCGGCAGCCTTGTGGTCTGCAACTGTGGCCATCTCTGAGGCAAGATAGTCCCTGAGTATGCCTGCATGGGAACGAGGGCCGGTGCAGGGAAATGCAGTCCTGGCAGGAACGGCCTGGGATGCAGCATGAGATGCGGCGTGCATGAACAAACTCCGGGAAGGAACGAGGTGGCAATGTGGCCATGCCGGGCAACGCCTGGCAACGGCGGGCAATGCCGGGAGGCAGCGGCCCGAGACGGGGCAGGGCCTGACAGAACAGGGCCGAGACGGGCAGGGCCCGAAGCGGGGCAGGACCTGGCTGAAAGGGGCTGAGACGGGCCTGGGCAGGGCTCGGGTTGAAAAGGGCTCAGCTGCCCTGCACGTGAGACCGGCACAAGCGCTCAGCGAAGGCCCGCAGGCCATGGCGCCCTGGGCACCATGGGCAGCCCTGAAGGCCATGGGCAGCCTTGGGGCAGTCTGGGGGGCAGCCTGCGTGGCCGCAGGGGGCTCACAGGGAGCCGCAGGGCCCGCATGCGCAGCTGTCCGGCTGCTCAGCCACGCAGCCGCTTACCTCGGCTTTTTGCAGGGGCGTCCAGGCTGGTTGTGCCTGTCCTGACCGTGTCTGTCAAATGTGCGCCTGTCCTGGCCGTGCCTGTTCTGGCCGCGTCTGTCA